>NZ_JBSHAW010000077.1:0-21889 GCF_053611685.1 Streptomyces sp. NPDC054786
GCCCGGTGCCTGGGCACCGGGCCTGCTGCGCTGTTTCAGTAGCGGGGACAGGATTTGAACCTGCGACCTCTGGGTTATGAGCCCAGCGAGCTACCGAGCTGCTCCACCCCGCGTCGGTGAACACCACACTACGGGGCGGCTGCCCCAGGACCAAATCGATGATCATCACGGGTGCCGCGGGCCCGCCGGATCCGGTGTGTGCACAGGGTCGGGGCGGTGGTCCGTCCGCGTACCCCCTGATCCCGGGCGACGCTCCCGTCCTGGCTCACAGCGCCCGGTCGGTGATCCGTCCACTGGCGACCTCGATACGGCGGGTGGTGTGCACCGCTTCGAGCATCCGGCGGTCGTGCGTGACCAGTAGCAAGGTGCCCGGGTACGAGGCGAGCGCGGACTCCAGCTGTTCGATGGCCGGCAGATCGAGGTGGTTGGTCGGCTCGTCCAGGACGAGGAGATTGACCCCGCGGCCCTGGAGGAGGGCCAGCGCGGCACGGGTCCGCTCCCCCGGTGACAGGGTGCGCGCGGGGCGCAGCACATGCGCCGCCTTGAGCCCGAACTTCGCCAGCAGGGTGCGGACATCGGCCGGCGGAAGATCGGGGACACAGGCCCGGAAGGCATCCATCAGCGGCTGGTCGCCCAGGCCGTGTGCGCCGAAGAGCCGGCCGCGCGCCTGGTCGACCTCGCCGACCACCACGCCGGGGCCCAGGACGGCGTGCCCCGTGTCCAGCGGGAGCCGGCCGAGAAGGGCGGCGAGCAGGGTCGACTTGCCGGAGCCGTTGGGGCCCGTGATGGCGACCCGGTCCGCCCAGTCGATCTGCAGGTCCACCGGGCCGAAGCGGAAGTCGCCGCGCCGGACGCCGGCGCCGCGGAGGGTGGCCACGACCGCGCCGGCCCGGGGCGCGGCGGCGATCTCCATCCGCAGCTCCCACTCCTTGCGCGGTTCCTCGACGACATCGAGCCGCTCGATCAGACGCTGGGTCTGCTTGGCCTTGGCGGCCTGCTTCTCGGTGGCCTCCACCCGGCCCTTGCGGCCGATCTTGTCGTTGTCGGGAGCCTTGCGGCGGGCGTTCTTGACGCCCTTCTCCATCCAGTTGCGCTGGGTGTGCGCCCGGGTCTCCAGGGCGGACTTGGTGTCGGCGAACTCCTCGTACTGCTCACGCGCATGACGCCGGGCCCGTTCGCGCTCCTCCAGGTAGGAGGTGTAGCCGCCGCCGTAGGTGTTGACCTGCTGCTGGGCGAGGTCGAGTTCGACGACGCGGGTGACCGTGCGGGTCAGGAACTCGCGGTCGTGGCTGACCAGGACCGTGCCGGCGCGCAGTCCCGAGACGAAGGACTCCAGCCGTTGCAGACCGTCCAGGTCGAGGTCGTTGGTCGGCTCGTCCAGCAGGAAGATGTCGTAACGGGAGAGCAGCAGGGAGGCGAGCGAGGCACGGGCCGCCTGGCCGCCGGAGAGCGTCGTCATCGGCTGGTCGAGGCCGATGGCCAGGCCGAGCTGCTCGGCGGTCTCCTCGGCGCGCTCGTCCAGGTCGGCCGCGCCCAGCGCGAGCCAGCGCTCCAGCGCCGTGGCATAGGCGTCGTCCGCGCCGGGCCGCTCGTCGACCAGCGCCTGGGTGGCGGTGTCCAGGGCGAGCTGGGCGGCGGTCACGCCCGTACGGCGGGCGAAGAAAGCCCGTACGGTCTCTCCCGGGCGGCGGTCGGGTTCCTGGGGGAGGTGGCCGACCGTGGCGGTGGGCGGGCTGAGCGAGAGCTTGCCGTCCTCCGGGGTGTCCAGGCCGGCCAGCAGGCGCAGCAGCGTGGACTTGCCGGCGCCGTTGGCGCCGACGAGGCCGACCACATCGCCGGGGGCGACGACCAGATCGAGGCCGGAGAACAGGACGCGCTCGCCGTGGCCGGCGGCGAGGTCTTTGGCGACAAGAGTTGCTGACATCAGGCCGCCGATCGTATCCGGCCCGGTCCGCGGCGGTCGCTCTAATATCCGGAGCATGGAACCCGGTCTGAAGACGCATGTCAGCGACGGCACAGCGACCGTCACCATCAGCAATACCGGCAAGCGGAATGCGATGACCGTCCAGATGTGGCGGGATCTGCCGCCGCTGCTGGAGCGGCTGGCGGCGGACCGTTCCGTCCGGTCGCTGGTGCTGACCGGCGAGGGCGGGACGTTCTGCGCGGGCGCCGACATCGGATCGCTGCGGGATCCGGCGGGTGCGTCACAGGGCCTGGCGGCGGCGGCCGAGGAGGCGCTGGCGGCGTTCCCCGGACCGACGCTGGCGGCCATACGCGGCTACTGCGTGGGCGGCGGCACCCAGCTGGCGGCCGCCTGCGATCTGCGGTTCGCGGAGGAGGGCGCGCTGTTCGGGGTGACGCCGGCCAAGCTGGCGGTCGCCTATTCGGCGGCCGCCACCCGGCGGCTGGTCCGGCTGGCCGGGCTGTCCACCGCCAAGTACCTGTTGTTCTCCGGTGAGTTGATCGACTGTGCGCGGGCGCTGCGTACGGGCCTCGTGGACGAGGTGCTGGCCGAGGGCGAGCTGGGCAAGCGGGTGGCGGAGTTCTCGGCCGTACTGGCGAGCCGGTCACTGTTGACGCAGACCGCGGCGAAGGAGCTGGCCGACGGGACGTGGGACGTACCGCCGGCCGAGGCCGAGGAGCGCGGCGCTTACTGGGCCGCGCAGGCGCGCGCGAGCGGCGACATCGCGGAGGGTGCCGCCGCCTTCCTGGAGCGCAGGGCGCCGCGCTTCACCTGGCCCACGGGCTGACACCGGGGCGGGTCTTGCACGGGCCCCGCCGGGTCAGGCCTGCGCGGCTCCCGTGGGACGGCCGCTCACTCCTCCCCGGCCGGCAGGAACCGGCTGCGCTCCCGCAGCATCGCGGTGACCTCGGCCGGTGCCTTGTCCGGGGAGCCCGCGTCATAGGGCGGCTGCGGGTCGTATTCGATGCCGAGCTGGATCGCCTGGGCCACGGTGTCCCCGGCGATCCGGCCGGCCAGCGTCAGCCCCATGTCGATGCCGGACGAGACGCCGGCCGCCGTGACGTACTTGCCGTCGACGACCACCCGCTCCCCGGTCGGCTCGGCCCCCAGCGCCGGGAGCTGGTCCAGCGCGAGCCAGTGGGAGGTCGCCCGGCGCCCCTTGAGGAGGCCGGCGGCGCCCAGGATCAGCGATCCGGTGCACACCGACGTGGTCCAGGTGGTGCCTCCGTCCACGGCCCGGATCCACTCGTGCACCGGTCCGTCCGCCATGTGCGCCCGCTGCCCCGGGCCGCCGGGCACGACGAGGATGTCCGGTGCGGTGACCTCGTCCAGCGCGGCGTCCGCGACCAGCCCGAGCGAACCGAGCTCATTGCGGTACGGGCCGGTGCGCTCGCCGACGAACACCGTCTCCGCCCCCGGCAGCCGGCTGAGGGTTTCGTAGGGACCGATGGCGTCCAGCGTGGTGAAGCGGTCGTAGAGAAGGATCGCGAGCTGCATGGAGTTCCTGTCGGTAGAGGTGGCGCCGGCCCGGTGTCGTTGCGGCCGGCGGGGTTCAGGCCGAGGGCACGGGGGGTCCGGCGGTCCGGAAGCGGCGGCGGTATTCGGCCGGGGAGGCGCCCAGGACACGGAGGAAGGCGCGGCGCATCGCCTCGGGGGTGCCATAGCCACAGCGCCGCGATACCTGCTCGATGCCGTCGACGGTGTCCTCCAGATGCCGGCGGGCCGCCTCCAGCCGCACCCGGTCGACATAGCGCCCCGGTGTCATGCCCACCTCGTCGCGGAACGCACGGGCGAAGTGCCGCGGGGAGAGACGTGCGCGCTCCGCGAGGGCGTCGACGGACAGGTCAGCCGCCGGATTCTCGGTGATCCACTGCTGCACGTCGCGCAGCGGTCTGCGCTGTGCGGTCTGCACGGCGAGCTGGGCGCTGAACTGGGTCTGGTTGCCCGGCCGCCGCAGAAACACGACCAGGTGCCGGGCGATGGTCAGCGCGAGGTCCCGGCCGAAATCCTCCTCGACCAGGGCCAGCGCGAGGTCGATCCCGGCCGTCACGCCGGCGGAGGTGGCCAGATCGCCGTCCCGTACGTAGATCGGCTCGGGTTCGACATGCACCGCGGGGAACCGTTCGGCGAGCGTGTCGCAGAGCATCCAGTGGGTCGTCGCGCGGCGGCCGTCCAGCAGCCCGGCCTCGGCCAGCAGCAGCGCACCGCTGCACACCGAGACCTTCCGCCGGGCGCGGTGGGCGTTGCCCCGCAGCCAGTCGATCAGCCGGGGGTCGGGGTTGCGGGTGCCCTGGCCGCCGGGCACCAGCAGCGTGTGCGGCGCCCCGGCGGCGGCGAGGGTGATGTCGGGGACGAGGGTCAGCCCGCTGGTGGTGTGGACCGGGGCGCCCTCCAGGGCGGCGGTGCGGATCCGGTAGGCGCCCGGGACTCCCTGGGCCGCCCCGTTGAAGACCTCGACGGGCCCGGAGACGTCGAGAGCCTGCACCCCGTCGAAGAGAACGACGAGTACCTCGCGCTGTTCCATGTCCTCCATCCTGGGCAGCGGCGGCGAGGGCGGCAACGACGGATCTCCCACCTTTCCTGCCATCGCGGGGTCAGCAGCCGGGGTCCGGCCGTCGTCCGGTGCCCTGCAATCACCCCCATACCGACGGGTCGGTAACCTGCCTCGTATGACCTCTTCCAGCGCACTGTCCGAGCAGGCGGGCCGTACCTGCCACAACGTCGTCAATCCGTTCCACTCGACGCACTACTTCGCGCCGGAGCTCTCCGCGGAGATGGCCAGGGCCGGCCTCGAGAACCGCAGCGCCGGTTACTTCGCCTGCCGGGGCGCGGCCATGGGTGCGGTGGGCCCCGGCACCATCACGGCCACCTTCTACAACTTCAATCACGACTTGATCACCCAGCACGTCCCGCACGTCTGGACGGTCACCACGCCCCAAGCCGTGCTGGATGCCCGGCTGCGCGCCGTGGACGCGACGCTGCGCCGACTGCTCGGGCCGGAGGCCGTCGAGTCGCCGGAGATGGCGGAGGCGGCCCGGCTGGCGCTGCGCGCCACCGAGGGCTGCACCCGCCAGGCCCGGCCGCTGTACGCCGCGCACGCCGATCTGCCGGTGCCGGACGCCCCGCACCTGGCCTACTGGCACGCCGCGACCCTGCTGCGCGAACACCGCGGCGACGGCCACCTGCTGGCGCTGCTCGACGCCGAACTGGACGGGCTGGAAGCGCTGGTCAGCCACACCGCCAGCGGCCGCGGGATGAGCTACCAGGGCGTCATGGCGACCCGTGGCTGGACGGAGGAGCACTGGGGCGCGGCTCAGGAGCGGCTGCGGACCCGTGGCCTCCTGGACGCCGAGAGCGAGTTGACCGAGGCCGGTGTCCAGCTGCGCAAGGATCTGGAGCGTACGACGGACCGGCTGGACCGGGCGCCGTACGAGCACCTGGGCGCCGAGGGCGTGGCCCGGCTCACCGAGCTGGCGACCGGCTTCACCACCGCCGCCATGAACGCCGGGGCGTTCCCCGCGGCGCTGTTCGGCAAGTAAGGCCCGTCCGTAGCGCGGGAGAGCCCTCGGTCCCCGGGGTGCGGAGGTGCCTTCTCCCACCCGGAGCCGGGGGCCGCCACGCCCCTCCCGGCCCGCGCGCGGACGCGGGGACTTCGCGGACACCCCGTGACGGCTGGGCGGTGCGACAGTCCGGCCCGCCAACCGGCACAATGCAGGCTCAAGCAAGCGCTGGAAGGCGGGTCAGGATCAACGTGACGGCATCCACTGAGCCCATCGGGACCCTCGGGTCCATCGAAGCGAGGATCGCCGGGGAGCTCGGCGTCAAGGAGCGGCAGGTGAAGGCCGCGGTCGAACTGCTCGACGGTGGCTCGACGGTCCCGTTCATCGCGCGCTACCGCAAGGAAGCCACCGAGACGCTCGACGATGCGCAGCTGCGCTCGCTGGAGGAGCGGCTGCGCTATCTGCGGGAGCTGGAGGAGCGGCGGACCGCGATCCTGGAGTCCGTACGGTCCCAGGGCAAGCTGGACGCCGCCCTGGAGGCGCAGATCCGCGGCGCCGACTCCAAGGCGCGGCTGGAGGACATCTATCTCCCGTTCAAGCCCAAGCGGCGCACCAAGGCCCAGATCGCGCGGGAGGCGGGCCTGGAGCCGCTCGCCGACGGGCTGCTGAGCGACCCTTCGGTGGAACCGTCCACGGCCGCCGCGGCGTTCGTGGACGCCGACAAGGGCGTCGCCGATCCGGCCGCCGCCCTGGAGGGCGCGCGGGCCATCCTGACCGAGCGGTTCGGCGAGGACGCGGATCTGATCGGCGAGCTGCGCGAACGCATGTGGTCGCGCGGGCGGGTCGCGGCGAAGGTGCGCGAGGGCAAGGAGGAGGCCGGCGCGAAGTTCGCCGACTACTTCGACTTCGCCGAGCCGTTCACCGAGCTGCCCTCGCACCGGGTGCTGGCGATGTTCCGCGGCGAGAAGGAGGAGATCCTCGATCTCACCCTGGAGCCGGAGGACCCGTCGGCCGCCGCCGAGGGCCCGAGCGCGTACGAGCGGTCCATCGCGCACCGCTTCGGGATCACGGACCGGGGCCGTCCGGGTGACAAGTGGCTGCAGGACACGGTCCGTTGGGCCTGGCGCACGCGCGTCCAGGTGCACCTGGGGATCGATCTGCGGCTGCGGCTGCGGCAGGCCGCCGAGGACGAGGCGGTGCGGGTCTTCGCGTCGAATCTGCGCGATCTGCTGCTGGCGGCGCCCGCCGGTACGCGCGCCACGATGGGCCTGGACCCCGGTTTCCGTACGGGCGTGAAGGTCGCCGTCGTGGACGCGACCGGCAAGGTGGCCGCCACGGAGACCATCTACCCCCATGTACCGCAGCAGAAGTGGGACGCCTCGCTGGCCACGCTGGCGAAGCTGGCCCGCGAACACGATGTCGAGCTGATCGCGATCGGCAACGGCACCGCCTCCCGCGAGACCGACAAGCTGGCGACCGATCTGATCGCCGCCCAGCCGGAGCTGAAGCTCACGAAGGTGATGGTGTCCGAGGCCGGCGCCTCGGTGTACTCCGCCTCCGCGTTCGCCTCGCAGGAGCTGCCCGAGCTGGATGTGTCGCTGCGGGGCGCGGTGTCCATCGCCCGCCGGCTGCAGGACCCGCTGGCCGAGCTGGTCAAGATCGACCCGAAGTCGATCGGCGTCGGGCAATACCAGCACGATCTGTCCGAGGTGAAGCTGTCGCGCTCGCTGGACGCGGTGGTCGAGGACTGTGTGAACGGCGTCGGCGTGGACGTCAACACCGCGTCCGCGCCGCTGCTTTCGCGGGTGTCGGGCATCGGCTCCGGCCTCGCGGAGAACATCGTGACGCACCGGGACAGCAACGGGCCGTTCCGCTCCCGTAAGGCCCTCAAGGACGTGGCGCGGCTCGGCCCGAAGGCGTACGAGCAGTGCGCGGGCTTCCTGCGGATCCGGGGCGGCGACGACCCGCTGGACGCCTCCAGCGTGCACCCGGAGGCGTACCCCGTGGTGCGCCGGATGGTGAAGTCCGCGGACACCGAGGTCGATTCGCTGCTCGGCAACACGACGGTGCTGCGCACGCTGCAGGCCGCGGACTTCGTCGACGACTCGTTCGGTCTGCCGACGGTGAGCGACATCCTGCAGGAGCTGGAGAAGCCGGGCCGCGACCCGCGTCCGGTCTTCAAGACCGCGACCTTCAAGGAGGGCGTGGAGAAGATCGGCGATCTGCAGCCGGGGATGCTCCTGGAGGGCGTGGTGACCAATGTCGCCGCCTTCGGGGCGTTCGTGGACGTGGGCGTCCATCAGGACGGTCTGGTGCACGTTTCCGCGATGTCGAAGACCTTCGTCAAGGACCCGCGGGATGTGGTGAAGCCGGGCGACATCGTGCGGGTCAAGGTGCTCGATGTCGACATTCCGCGCAAGCGGATCTCGCTGACGCTGCGGCTGGACGACGAGCACGGCAAGGGCGCTGCGGCGACGGGCGGCGGCGAGCGCCGGGGCGGCTCGGGAGGCTCGGGCGGTGGCCGGGGACCGCGTGAGGGCGGCCGGAGCGGCGCGCCGCGGCAGCGGCAGGGCGGCGGCGGCCAGCGCGGCGGTGACCGCCGGGGCAGCCGCGACACCGGGCCGGCCAACGACGCGATGGCGGATGCCCTGCGGCGGGCCGGGCTTCTGGGCAAGGAGCGCGGCGGCCGCTGACGGATGCGGCGGCAGCGGGCCGGGCGCCCGCCGCCGGAACGGAGCCGGTGCGGGCAGCCGGTGGTGCCGTCGGCTGCCCGCTGCCGCATTGTGTGGACGAGGTCCGCGGCTCGGTCACCCTGCCCGCGTGTCCTTGACGCCGCGCCTCCGGCGCCCCGCGGGCGCGGCGCACTTCGGGTTCAAGGCGCACCTCCGGTTCAGGACGCCCCCGCATAGCCGCGTATGCGCTCCAGTTCCGCCGCCACGTCCGTGAGCGTGGCGCAGTCCGGAACCGGGCGCAGATCGGGGCCCGGCAGTCCGGCGGCGGGCTCGCGGCGCGGGTCCTCCAGGGCGTCGGCCATCGCGGACAGCGCCTGGCACAGCCGTTCGGCCTCGGCCACGCTCGGGCGGTGGGCGCCGTGGCCCAGGCGTACCGCGCAGGCGGTCGCGGCGTCCACGATGCGTTCGGCCGCGGTGACGACGGTCAGCCAGTCGGGGTTGCGGTCCCGGGCGGCGAGGAGTTCGGCCCCGGCGGTCTCCGCTGCCGCCCTGGCCTCCCCCAGCGCCCGGTAGGCGGTGCGGCGCAGCGCCAGCCGCCGGGTGGGGTCCGCGCCCGGTTCCGCCTCCAGGACGTGCCGGAGGAACTCCTCGGTGCTGCCCAGCGCCGAGGTGACGCGATGGCCGACCCGGCGGCGCGGGTCGGCGAGCCGTGGCAGATGCCCGACGATCAGCACGATGCCGCAGGCGATGGAGGTGTCGACGACCCGCTCGGCGGCGGCCTCCGTGGCACCGCTGGTGTAGACGAACGACAGCACCATGAGGGTGATCGCCACGGTCTGGAGGGCGAAGTGCCGGGTGGCGAACGGCAGCAGCGCGCCGCCCACGCCCGCCACCAGCGCCGGCCACCACGAACCGGTCAGCACCAGCCCCGCCCCGGCGAAGAGCAGCACACCGGCGACCGTCCCGGCGAAGCGGTTGACCGTACGGGAGAAGAGCGGGCCCAGATCCGGCTTGACGAGGAAGGTCGTGGTCGCCGGCAGCCAGTACCAGTGCTCGGGGCGCAGCAACAGGGCCACGGCGGCGCTCGCGGCGATGCAGACGGCGACCCGCAGGCCGTAGTCCCGCCCGGCGGGACCGAACAGGCTGCGCCCGCGCCGCGTCCGCCCTCCGACGGCAGCCAGCGCCCAACGGAGCACGGACCCGGAAACGGTCACCCAGGCGGGACGGACGGCGGGGTCCGGTGCCGACTGTCCCGGTGCCGGGGACAGCGGCTCCCGGCGGGCGAACGCGACCGCGGCGTCCAGCAACGCCTGGTCGAAGGCGCCGCGCGCGGCCGTACTGGTCTCCGGGGCGGACAACCGGCCCGGGGACCGCCCGGTGCGCAAGGCATCGGCGAACCGGCGGGGGCTCTCCGCCACCCGGGACGGCAGCGGGCGGGCCTCCCACAGCAGCGCGACGCTGGCCTCGCACAGCGCGGTGGCCGCGGCGAACCGCTCGGTGAGCAGGAGTTCTTCCGTACGGGCGGGACGGCGCAGCAGCCCGCTGGTGAGCCGGCGCAGCCGCAGGGCCTCGTCGGCGCGGTCCAGCGCGGCGGTGAGCCGGCGCCTGGCGGGCTCGGCGCCGGATCCGCCGGCCGCGCCCAGGGCATCGGCGAGCGCCTCGAAGACCGTGGCGACCGCCGCCCGCTCGCCGCTGAGGGCACCGCCCGCGGGGCGAGGTGAGCGCAGTACGAGCCGCAGCAGGAGCAGCCACAGGCAGCCGGCGAGGACGAGCAGGGCCTTCGCCCAGGGCGCCCCGGGCAGCGGCATCCCGGCACCCAGGATGGTGGTGGCCAGCATCTGCATCCCGGCGTTGGAGCGCACCGGCCCGGCCACGCTGCCCGCGCCGGAGACGAAGCCGACGGCGAACAGCGCCGGAACGATCCACCAGCCCGCATCGGCCGTCTGCAGCGAGGCACCGATCAGCGTGCCCAACGCCGAGGCGAGGGCGGGCAGACCGATATGGACGATGCCGGTGCGCCGGGTGCCGGGGCGGTCGTTGACCCCCGCCAGCATGGAGCCGAGACCGGTCAGGACGCCGGGCGCCGGGTGGCCGGTCGCGATGCCCGCGCCGAGCAGCGGTCCCGCGCACAGCGCACCGCGGGCGACCGCCGCCCAGGGCACGGGCAGCCGCTGCCAGCGGAAGGGGTGGGCCAGCCAGGCGGGCACGGCGCGCTGCGCGCGGAGCATGGGACTCCTCAGACGACGCGTACGGACGGTGGAAAACGGGATCCGAGGGGCGACATCGGCCGACGGTGCTGCTACCAGCCTAAGGTCCGGGCTTGTCCACACCACTGCCGCGGGGTTACCGCAAGATCACGAACGCCCGGCGCGGAGACGGCTCCGTCCCGTACGCACCTGTCACCCGCCACCCGCTCACAGCAGCCCCGCAAGCCGGTACAGCACCAGCGACCCCGCCACCGACACATTCAGGCTGGCGCCGGTCCCGACCATCGGGATCTCCACCACCTCGTCCAGCAGATCCAGTGCCTCGGGCGGAATCCCGTGCTGCTCATGCCCCAGGACCATCACCGTCGGCTCCCGCGCCGCCGGCAGATCCGCCAGCCGTACCGCCTCCTCGGCGAGTTCCACGCCCACCACCCGCAGCCCCCGTTCGCGCTGTCGCTCCAGCCAGCCCAACGGATCACCGGTCCAGTGCACACAGGCAGGTCTGCGCAGCGTGTTGCCGCGCTCCAGCGCCTCGGGCACCCAGGAGAACCGCGGCACGGTCAGACAGGCGCCGACCGCGTCGCAGGTGCGCAGCAGGGTGCCGAGGTTGGCGCCGTGCAGCGGCCACAGCGGAGCGGCGTAGAGGTGGTCCCAGCACGAGTGGGCGCGCGGCCGCCGGGAGCGGCGGAGTTCGCCACGGGTGCGCGTACGGATGGCGGGCGCGGCCGACGGGACGGGAGCGGACCCCGTGCGTCGCGCGTGGCCGCTCATCGTCCGGCGGAGGCGGCCCTCCGGAACCTCGTGGTGGCAGGGGAGTCCTGCGGCAACATCTGCATCGTCTACGGCGCTTGGCGGCGCGCCCGGGCCATCGTCGGCCGCACCGTCACCCGGTCCGGCACTTCTCCGAAGCCGTGCCCGGTCCGGGCACGGCCGCACCATGCTAGGCCGCCGCTCCCCACGCGTCCTCCCCTTTTCCGGTTTTCCGGCTCTTTCGGCTCTTTCGGCTCTTCCGGCTCTTCCGACCGAGCACTCCCCCGCCCTTGGTCCACACCCTCGCCGGGCTCCCGCCCCACCCGTTAGCGTCCCGCCATGGCGATGTACACAGGTGACGTGGAGGTATGCGTGGTCGGCGGCGGCGTGATCGGGCTGACGTCGGCGATCGCGCTGGCGGAGGACGGGCACCGGGTGCGGGTGGTGAGCCGGGACGCGGCGGGCGGGACGACATCGGCGGTGGCCGGCGGACTGTGCTGGCCGTACCGCATCCGGCCCCATGAGCGGGCGGTGCGGTGGTCCGTACGGTCCTTCCAGGTACTCGCCGCACTCGCACAGCGGCCACAGGAGACGGGCGCCCGGATGGTGACGGGCACGATGACGGACGCGAGGGACGGCGGGCGGCAGGACCCGGACGACGGCGCCGACGACGGTCTGGCCGCCTGGTACGACGCGGTGCCCGGGTTGCGGCGGGCGAGCGCGGAGGAACTCCCCGAGGGGTACGCGTCGGGGTGGCGGGCCCGCACTCCTCTGGTCGATATGCCGGCCCATCTCCATTATCTGGAGCAGCGGTTGACGGCTGCGGGCGGGACCGTGGAGCGGCGCGAGGTCATGTCGCCGGCGGAGGCCGGGCGGGCCGCGGACGTGGTGGTGAACTGCTCGGGGCTGGGCGCGCGTGCGCTCGTCCCCGATCCGGACGTCCATCCGGTCCAGGGGCAGGTGGTGATCGTGGAGAACCCCGGCATCGAGGAGTGGTCCGTGTCCGCCGACACGGGTTCGGCGGAGACGGCCTATGTGCTGCCGCAGCCCTACGGCGTGGTGCTGGGCGGGACGGCGCGGGAGAACGCCTGGTCGCGGGAGCCCGATCCGGCGGTGGCGGAGGCGATCGTGGCGCGCTGCGCGCGGCGCTTCCCGGAGCTGGCGCGGGCCCGGGTCCTGGAGCACAAGGTGGGGCTGCGTCCGGCCCGCCCGGCGGTGCGACTGGCCGTGGAGCGGCTGCCCGACGGGACCCCGTGCGTCCACAACTACGGGCACGGTGGTGCGGGGGTGACCGTGTCGTGGGGGTGCGCGGACGAGGTGCTGCGGAGGGTACGGACCCTGCGGGAGGGTGACGGACCGCCCGGCCGGTGACTGCGGCGGAGCCCCGCATGGCCATGGCGCCCGGCGCAGGTCCGCGTGACGCAGCCCGCCGCCCGCTCGAAATCCGCCTCGCACTTGTGAATCGGTGGCCGACGAGATGAAGTTGCCGCTCATGGGGCGCATCCATTCACCCGTCTCGTGCGTCTCATGAGCAAGCGGCATTCCCATATGGCCGCACTGCAGGGGCATTTGGAGTATATATTTTGAAAAACGGCAAAAGGGGCATTCGTCGCGCATCTGCGGTTGTCGTCACCGCGGGAGCCGTCCTGACGGCCGGGGCGTTCATCGCTCCGGCGCAGGCCGCGACGCTCAAGACCCCCACGATCGTCGCCAAGGGCGGCTTCGTGATGAACAACGGCACGGGGAAGAGCCTCTTCACCAAGGCCGCAGACACCCGTCGGTCCACCGGCTCCACCACCAAGATCATGACGGCTCGGGTGGTGCTTGCGCAGGCGAACCTCAACCTGGATTCCAAGGTCACGGTTCAGAAGGCGTACAGCGACTACATCGTCGACAACAACTGGGCCTCCTCGGCCAAGCTGATCGTCGGCGACAAGGTCACCGTCCGCCAGCTGCTGTACGGGCTGATGCTCCCGTCCGGCTGCGACGCGGCCTACGCGCTGGCCGACAAGTTCGGCAGCGGCTCCACCCGGGCCGCGCGCGTGAAGTCGTTCATCGGCAAGATGAACTCCACCGCCAAGTCCCTCGGCCTGAAGAACACGCACTTCGACTCGTTCGACGGCATCGGGAAGGGCGCGAACTACTCGACGGCGCGCGACCTGACCAAGCTGGCCGGCAGTGCGATGAAGTACTCCACCTTCCGTACGGTCGTGAAGACGAAGTCGACCAAGCAGAAGGTCTCGACGAAGAGCGGTGGCTACCGCTACATGTCGTGGGAGAACACCAACGCGCTGCTCGGCAGCTACTCGGGCACCATCGGCGTCAAGACCGGCTCGGGTCCGGAGGCCAAGTACTGCCTGGTCTTCGCCGCCACCCGGGGCGGCAAGACGGTCATCGGCACGGTCCTGGCCTCCTCCTCGGTGGTCAACCGCACCGCGGACGCGAAGAAGCTGATGGACTACGGCTTCAAGAAGTAGCTCCACCCGGTACCGACGAGGGGCCTGCGCGCAGCCATCCGGCCGCGAGCAGGCCCCTTCGCCATTGCGCCGTCATCGCCCGGCCGTCCCGCCGGCATCTCCCCGGGCGGGCGTCGCGCGCCGGCTCCGCACGAGGACGAGCCGGAAGGTCACCGGTCAGTTGGTGGCGATACGCGCCGACACACAGGGGTCCTCGTTGCGGTAGCCGAGACGGTCGTAGAGCCGTTCGGCGGGGGTGTTGTCCGCGAGCTGCCACAGCGTGCAGAAGCCGTGGTGGCGTACCGCGTACCGCGTCAGCCACGAGGTCAGGGCCGCGCCGAGCCCCTGACCGCGCTGGCGGGCGTCCGTCGCGACGGACGCCATCAGCGGAGCGCCGCTGTCGCGCAGACTGCTCAGGGCGCCGCAGGCCACCAGCTGCCCGTCCGTGCCGCGGATCCCGGCCCACAGGCTGACGTCGCAGGAGCCCGGGCCGGTGGAGTGGGCCGGGCTGTGCTCGGTGAGGAAGCCGAGCAGTTCCCCGTGGTGGGACGCGTCGAGGGTGACCACCCGCTCCTCCGCGGGGTGTACGGGCGGCTCCTCCCTCGTCCAGCGGAAGACCCACGCCACGACATCGGTCACCGGCAGATGCCGCCCGACCTGGCAGGCGGTGCCGCGCGGCCCGGTGAACTCCCGCACCTGTTCGGGCCGGCCCTGCGCGGCACGCAGCACGAGTCCGGCGGCCGGATCCGGTTCGCCGACGCACCACAGATGCCCGCGGGCTTCGTCGAGCCAGGCGGCGGCGCCCTGGCCCGACCAGCTGATCCGGCCGGCCGGACGCCGCCGCGCGGCACCGAAGCGCAGCAGCGCGGCGCCGGCCTGCCGCTCCAGGCCCTGGTCGAACAGGTCTGCGGTCCGGGGGAGAAGAGTCGTTGCCTGCATCGCTCTCTGAGAAGTAAAGGGGGAGGCGAACGGCCCGGACACGCGCAGGCGCGACCGGAATCCGTCCATCTGGGTACAGGGGGAGCCCGGCAGCGGCTGCGCATACGCGCGCCCGGCCGACCGGGACGGCCCACTGTGACACACCGCCCCCGGGCCGGGGCAAATCCGCGCCCGCACCCCGGAACGATCACCGGCCGGAGGCGGAGAAGCACGCCGTGGCGCGGGCCCCGGCGGCCGCCGGCACTGCCGGGACGTGCCGGACGGGTGCGGAGCCGGGGACGACGCACGCAGCCAGAAGGGCCGGCCGGACACCGCGTCCGGCCGGCCCTTCACCTGCGCTTCGGGAACCACCTCGTGACCGCTCACCGGCCAGACACATCCGGTCAAGTGAACAGCCGGAGCGACGGAGTCGTGCCTAGCCGTCGCTCCGGCTCTCGACGCGGTCGTCGTCCCCGACGTCGCCACCGTTCCCGTTGCCGCCCGGCCCGATCTGGAACTCGAAGTCACCGTCGTACTGCTCATGGCCCGCGATGACGGCCATCTCGACGGCCTCTTCGCCCTTCTGGCCGCGCACGATCAGCGGGTCGCTGCGCAGATCGCGCATCAGCGCCCAGCACATGGTGATCATCACGACCATGAACGGCACCGCGACCAGGATCGTCAGATTCTGCAGTCCGGTCAGGGCGTCGCCCGAGCCGCCGCCGATCAGCAGCATGATCGCGGCGACCGCGCCGGTCACCACTCCCCAGAAGATCACCACAAGCCGGGTCGGCTCGAAGGTGCCCTTCTGCGAGAGGGTTCCCATGACGATGGACGCGGCATCGGCGCCGGACACGAAGAAGATGCCGACCAGGATCATGACCAGAATGCTCATGACCGTGGCGAGCGGGTACTGGTGCAGCACGTCGAAGAGCTGGCCTTCGGAAGTGCTCGACCCGTTGAGCTGCTTGGAGTCCTGGAGCTTCATGGCCGAGCCGCCGAAGACCGCGAACCACGCCAGGCTGACCACGCTCGGTACGAGGATCACGCCGCCGATGAACTGACGGATCGTGCGGCCACGGCTGATCCGGGCGATGAACATGCCCACGAAGGGCGTCCAGGAGATCCACCACGCCCAGTAGAACACCGTCCAGCTGCGCAGCCAGCTGCCGACATCGGCGCCGCTGCCGGCCTCCGTACGGCCCGCCAGCTGCGGCAGCTCGCCGATGAACGAGCCGAGGGAGGTCGGCACCAGGTTGAGGATGAGGATGGTCGGCCCGACCACGAACACGAAGGCCGCCAGGATCACCGCCAGCACCATATTGATGTTGGACAGCATCTGGACGCCCTTGGCGATGCCGGAGACCGCGGACAGGATGAACGCGATGGTCAGCACGGTGATGATGACGACCAGCAGGCTGGTGCTGACGCTGTCCATCCAGCCGAGCACCTTGAGGCCGCTGCCGATCTGCAGCGCGCCGAGCCCGAGCGAGGCCGCGGAGCCGAAGAGGGTGGCGAAGATGGCCAGGATGTCGATGACCTGGCCGCCCCAGCCGTTCGCCCGCCGGGTGCCGATCAGAGGGGTGAACACCGCGCTTATCGTCTGCCGCCTCCCCCGCCGGAAGCAGGAGTAGGCGATGGCCAGCCCCACGACCGCGTAGATGGCCCACGGGTGCAGCGTCCAGTGGAACATGGTGGTCGCCATCGCGGTGTCCATCGCCTGGGCGGCATCCTTGGGATCGGTGCCCGGCGGTGGTGTGGCGAAGTGCCCCAGTGGCTCACTGACGCCGTAGAACATCAGGCCGATACCCATGCCCGCGCTGAACATCATCGCGATCCATGACACGGTGCGGAATTCGGGCTCCTCGCCCTCCTTGCCGAGCGTGATCCGGCCGTATTTGCTGACGGCCAGCCAGATCGCAAAGATCACAAAGCCGGAGGCGGAGAGCACGAACGCCCAGCCCCCGTTGTCGATCACCCAGTTCAGCAGGGATGTCGAGACGTTCTTGAGTGATTCGGTGGAGGTCGCTCCCCAGGCGATGAAGGCGAGGGTGAGCAACGCGGTCACGCCGAAGACCACACGGTCGGTCTGCGGGGGCCCGGTCAGCCGCGGATCCACGGGAAGATCTGCCAGGGATGGCGTGCCACCCCCGTCTCCGGTTTCTTTGACTGTCTCCGACACGCGTCAACCTTTCAATGGGCCATATTTTCCTTACCCGTTACCCCCTACCACATGACGGCAGACGTTCAAGGGCGTCGCGACCGTAAGGTGATAACCGGCCCGCTGGTCCAACAGCAGCGGGATGAGCTTCCGCAGCGGCTGGCGCAGCGGTACGACGACGCCGTCCCGGTCCCGCTTCCAGAGCACTCCGTGCAGCGCCAACTCGTCCTTGACCTGCGCGAACCGTGCCGCGTCGAGGCGGTAGGCGCAGGGCGGGTCGGACAGGATCTCCCCCTCGCCCGCGGGTTCGTTGTCCGCGCCGCCGAGGTAGACCGGACCGCGGTCGGTGTAACCGGCGAGCCGGGCGGCGGTGGTGGCCGCCTCGATGTGCGGGCGGCGCCGGTCGAAGAAGGTGAACGCGCCGTGGAGAGCGGCCAGCTGGGAGTCCACCCGGCGCCGGTTGTTGCGTGCGGGGTCGGCCTTCTCGGCGGCGGTGAGGGCGTCGACCCGGGTTTCGACGAGCAGTCCGACCGAGCCTTTCACCCCGGCGGTGTTGCGCAGAATCCGCTCCTGGCCGTCGCCCGCGACCTGCTTGACGGGGTCACCGCTCTCCGGGTCGGTCCAGATGCCGTAGACGCCGGTGGTGAATCCGGCCCGGTGGACGGCGGGTTCGACGAAGTCCCGGGAGAGCGCGGTGGCTTCGCGGTGCACCCCGTCGGCGGTGTTGAGGTTGCGGGGCCACAGTGACAGCAGGTCCTTCATGTAATACGGCACGGTGGGACCGTATTCGTGCAGGTCGTAGAGGGTGTCGGGGCGGTAGTCGCGGATGACGGCGGCCATCGCGCGGGCCTCGGCGGTCTTGAGGGCGATGTGATCGCGGTTGATGTCGACGCCGTCGGAGTTGCCACGGGTGTCCGCGGCCCGGCCGTCGGGGTTGGCGGTCGGGACGACCAGCACGCTGGTGTGCGCCAGGAACCGCCGGGTGGCCGGATCCTTGGCGTAGGCGAGGTTGCGGACGGTGCTCAGACACGCCTCGCGTCCGGAGGGTTCGTCGCCGTGCTGGGAGCAGATCAGCAGCACGGAGTTGCCACGGCGGACGTCCGCCGGGCGCTCGGGGGCCGGGGCACCGATCCTGACGAGCCGGAGCGGGCGGCCCCGCTTCGTGGTGCCGATCCGGTCCATCCGCACACGGGCCGATGCGCGGTCGACGGTGGTGAGGAACTTCTGCTCCTCGGCCCCGCTGGTCCAACGGGCACCGTGGCTGGTCTCGAATCCCGTACGGGGTACGGGGGTTCCGGTCGCGCGGGCGAGGGAGGCCGGCAGGGTCGCGCCGAGGGTGGCCGTCAGTCCGATGGCCAGCGCCCCTAGGGCCAGGCGGCGGGAGCGGGATATCACGAGGTGGTGCCTCCCTTGGGTGAGCGGTGGAGGTGAGGGGGGCCGGGCGGGGCCGCCTGCGGTGGGCGGCCCCTGGGCGGTCATCCCCCGGCCGGCAGCCGGCTGATCGAACGCGGCGGGGCGATACCGTCCAGCGGCGTGGCGCCGGCCGGATACCGGGACGCGCCCGGGGTGGCCCGCGCGAAGGCCGGGGCGCCGCCGGTCAGCGGCAGTTCGGCAGAGGTGCGGGACAGATCGAGGGTGAGCTTCGGCGTGGACGCGGGCGGGTCGATCAGGCCGGCGTCGGTTCCGGCCACGATGAGCGCGAGCCGGTGTCCGGCGGGCACGACGTGATCGCTCGCGGCCAGATCCAGGGTGATGGTGTAGCGCTTGCCCGGGGTGAGCGGGCGGCCCTCGTGGGCGTCGGCGTAGTTGCCGAGGTCGGCCCAGCCGCGGCTGAAGACGGTGTACCCGACCTTCTGGGTGTCGGCCGCGGTCTCCTTGAAGCAGCCGGTGTCGCCCGGGGTTCCGGCGCCCCAGCAGGTGCGCTTGTCGAGGGTGGTGATGCCCTCGCCGTCGGCCGCGTAGTTGCGGATGGTGTCGGGGCCGAGGTCCACCAGGACGGCGGAGAGATGGGCGGTCGAGGTGCTCGGGGTGACGGTCACCCTCACCTTGCCGGAGCCGGACAGCCGCAGCGGGGCGCGCAGCGGGGCGGTGCTGAACCCGGCCTTGGCGGGCGTCGGTTCATCGATCCGGGCCGCCCAGTCGGCCTCGCTCAGCTTCGGGTCGTCGGTGAAGGCCGCGGTCGCGCCGTGCGGCGCCTTGGCGGTACCCAGAACGCCGACGCCGGGTGCGGTGCCGGCGCGCGGCCGCAGGGTGGTGGCCCGGGTGCCGGGAGCGGGCCACTGCGGGTCGGTGGACCAGGTGCCGGGGGAACGCTCGATGTCGGCCATCGGGGCGCGGTCGATGCCGTTGTCGTAGCCCATCAGATAGTGGTCGAACCAGTGGTGCAGGGTGGTGACCCAGTCCCCGCGGCGGTAGTCGAAGGGGTCGACATGCCCCGTCTGGGAGAGCCAGACCTTGCGTTCGACGCCGTGCCGGGCGAGCGCGTCCCACCACTGCCCGGCGTGCCGGGTGCGGACGTTGAGGTCCTGCATCCCGTGCACCATGAAGACGCTGGCCCGGACCTTGTCCGCGTGGCGCACATAGTCGCGCTCGGTCCACAGGCCGGTCCAGTCGCCGCTGCGCGGCGCACCGTCGGTGAGTTTCTTCTGCACCGCGGCACAGCGCTTGTGTGCGTCGGGGCTGTTGACCAGATCCGCGAGGGTGTCGGGGCCCGAGTCGTAGAGCGGGGCGCCCTTGGCGAAGTAGTAGTCGTACCAGGAGGAGATACCGGCGATCGGGACGATGGTTTTCAAGCCCTTGACGCCGGTGGCCGCGACACCGTTGGCGATGGTGGCGTCCCAGCTCTTGCCGATCATGCCGGTACTGCCGTTGGACCAGCCGGCGCTGACGGGCTTGCCTCCCGTACGGGCGGTATAGGCGCGGCCTCTGCCGCCGAGCCAGTCGACGACGGCCTTGGCCGACCCGATGTCGGAGCGGCCGCCGACGTCGATGCAGCCGTCCGAGCGGTTGGTGCCCGCGAGGTCGACGAGGACCGTCGCATAGCCGCGCGGCACGAAGTAGTTGTCGTAGTAGAGCGGGAACTGGACGGGCCGGCCGTGGTCGTCGTAGGTCTTCTTCTGGCTCTCGTTACCGCGTCCGCAGCAGGAGTAGTACGGGCTGGCGTCCATGATCACGGGAATCCGGCGCCCCTGCTGTGCGGGTTCGGCGGGCCGCACGATGTCGACGGCGACGCGGTCGGTCCTCCCGTCCGCGTCGCCGTCGAGCCGTGTGTCCACCCAGACCGATTCGCGTATCGCGTGGTCGTAGGAGTAGACGGGTCTGCTCTCACGGGGTGCCGCCTGCGCGGCGGCCGGTCCGATCAGGGCGGACAGCAGGGCGGCGACCGCCGCCATCACGAGCACGGTGAAGGGGGTGCGGGGGATCCGCGCAGGATTCGTCACGGGCGGACGGTAGCGCGGCTCAACTCCCGTACGTAAGAGCCCCGTCCGGAACCCCGGCAACCACGGCCACGTCGGAGGACAGCACCGGAGGGCGCACATCGGGGAGGCGCCGGCGGGAAGCCCCGCCGGCCCGATATGCCCGGCCGACGGGGCCGGTTGGTGGTTCATGTCGGTCATGTGTCAGATGAGGCCATGTACATGACGCCGCGCCGTCGCAGTACATAGGGTCTGACAAGAGCCATCCCCCTACGAGTTGGAGGACTCGTGCGTCACAGACTCCTGGTCCCGGGTGCAGTCGCACTCAGCCTGCTGCTGGCGATCCCAGCCTCCGCGGCCGACTTCACCCCGGGCGCTCCGGGTGTGGGCGACACCTACTACCCCGAGAGCGGAAACGGCGGATACGACGTTTCCCACTACGACCTGCGCCTCAAGTACCAGCCGAAGACGGACCTGTTGGAGGGCACGGCGACACTGCTCGCCAGGACCACCCAGGATCTGTCGCGCTTCAACCTGGACTTCGGCCTCAAGGTCAGTGAAATCCGGGTCAACGGCAAGAAGGCTTCCTTCGCCACGTCCGGCAAGCACGAGCTGGAGGTCACTCCGGCCACGCCGCTGGAGAAGGGCCGGCAGATCAGCGTCGTCGTGCGCTATGCGGGCAAGCCCTCCGAGCTGAAGATCGACAACTTCAGCGCCTGGGCCCGTACGCCCGACGGCGGTGTGGTGGCGCAGGAGCCGGACGCCGCCGTGTGGTGGTTCCCGAGCAACGACCACCCCACCGACAAGGCGACCTACGACATCTCGGTGGCGGTACCGGACGGCACCCAGGCGCTGAGCAACGGCGTACTGGCCTCGCAGGCCTCCAAGCTGGGCTGGACGCGCTACAACTGGCGTTCGGACAAGCCGCAGGCGACGTACCTCACGACGCTGGCCATCGGCAAGTTCGACATCACCACCGACAAGACCGCGAACGGGCTGCCGGTCATCAACGCCGTCAGCAAGGACCTCGGCGCGAACGCAGGCTCGGCGCGGGCCAGCATCGAGCGCACCACCGAGGCCACCGAGTGGCTGGAGAGCGTCTTCGGCCCCTACCCGTTCAATGCGGTGGGCGGCTATGTGCCGAACGTGCCGGCCCACTACGCGCTGGAGACCCAGACCCGTCCGTTCTACGGCGAGAAGGCCTTCGACCGCGGGACGAACGTCTCCGTCGTGGTGCATGAGCTGGCCCACCAGTGGTACGGCGACAGCGTCTCGCTCAAGGACTGGAAGGACATCTGGATCAACGAGGGCTTCGCCTCCTACAGCCAGTGGCTGTGGTCGGAGAAGGAGGGCGAGGGCACCGCTCAGGAGCTGGCGGACTACGTCTACGCCCAGCACCCGGCCAACGACCCGTTCTGGAAGGTCAAGCCGGGCAACCCGGGCGCGGAGAACCAGTTCGACGACGCCGTCTACGACCGTGGCGCGCTGGCCCTCCAGGCACTCCGCAACAAGGTCGGCGACAAGGTCTTCTTCGGCATCCTCAAGTCCTGGCCCACGGAGAACAAGTACGGCAATGCCTCGGTGGCCGACTTTGTGAAGTTCGCCGAGAAGAAGTCCGGCAAGAAGCTGGCCGGGTTCTTCGACACCTGGCTGTTCCAGCCGTCCAAGCCGGCGGCGGGCGCGGGCAGGCAGGCGTTCGGCGCGGGGCGGGCGCCGGTCGCCGAGCCCAAGTCGTGGAAGCAGATCGCGGCCACGCACGACGTGCACCGGCACTGATCCGGCAGCCGGGCACCGCTGCGGTGCCCGGGAAGCGATCCGGCCGGAGCCGGGGGGTTCACCCCCGCGC
>NZ_JBSHAW010000078.1:0-20488 GCF_053611685.1 Streptomyces sp. NPDC054786
TTATTTATCGGCCCCCCACCGATATAAACACTTCCTTGGTCGTGGGCTGCTTCATTTGTTTATAACACACTGTTAAAACCAAAACCCCCCCCCGGCCCCCAAAAACGGCGCGGCCCCCGGGGGGGGGGGCCCTCGCCGTTCGGTACGACGTTCAGCGCTGCCAGCTGGTGGCTCCATGGAAGCCGCTCTGGCGCTCCAGACGGCGCCAGCGGGCGGCCGTGGCGTGCGGGCCGGCCGGGGCGGCGGCCGGCTGGTGGGCGGCGCGGGCCAGCAGGACGGCGGTCAGGGCGGCCAGCTCTTCCTCGCTGGCCTGGCCCTTCTCCACGCGGATCGGGTCGGTGCGGTGGGCAGGATTCACGGTGTCTTCTCCGTCGTCGCGGTGGGCGTAGTGCCTGGTGCGGGTGCGGGGTGTGGCTACTGGGGCGGGTTGCCGTGCTTGCGGGCGGGCAGGTCCGCATGCTTGGTGCGCAGCATCTCCAGGGCGCGGATGAGCGTGTGGCGGGTTTCGGCCGGGTCGATGACGTCGTCGACCAGGCCGCGCTCGGCCGCGTAATAGGGGTGCATCAGCTCGGACTTGTACTCCTTGACCATGCGCACCCGCATGGCCTCGGAGTCGTCCGCCTCGGCGATCTGCTTGCGGAAGATGACGTTGGCGGCACCCTCGGCGCCCATCACCGCGATCTCGTTGGTGGGCCAGGCGTAGGTCAGGTCGGCGCCGATGGACTGCGAGTCCATGACGATGTAGGCGCCGCCGTAGGCCTTGCGCAGCACGAGGGAGATCCGCGGGACGGTGGCGTTGCAGTAGGCGTAGAGCAGCTTGGCGCCGTGCCGGATGATGCCGCCGTGCTCCTGGTCGACGCCGGGCAGGAATCCGGGGACGTCGAGCAGGGTGACGATCGGGATGTTGAACGCATCGCACATCTGGACAAAGCGGGCGGACTTCTCGGATGCCTCGATGTCCAGCACGCCGGCCAGCGACTGCGGCTGGTTGGCGATGATGCCCACCACCCGGCCGTCGAGCCGGGACAGCGCGCAGAGGATGTTGGTCGCCCAGCGCTCGTGGACCTCCAGGAACTCGCCGTCGTCGACGATCTCCTCGATGACCTTGCGCATGTCGTACGGGCGGTTGCCGTCGGCCGGGACCAGGTCCAGCAGCGCGTCACCGGAGCGGTCCGCGGGGTCCTCGCAGGGCACCGACGGCGGGTTCTCCCGGTTGTTCGCCGGCAGCAGCGAGAGGAGGTAGCGGACCTCCTCCAGGCAGGTGGCCTCGTCGTCGTACGCGAAGTGGGCCACGCCCGACGTCTCGGCGTGCACATCGGCGCCGCCCAGGCCGTTCTGGGTGATCTCCTCGCCGGTCACCGCACGCACCACGTCGGGGCCGGTGATGAACATCTGCGAGGTCTCGCGGACCATGAAGACGAAGTCCGTCAGGGCCGGGGAGTAGGCGGCGCCACCGGCGCAGGGGCCGAGCATGACGGAGATCTGCGGGATGACACCCGAGGCCTTGGTGTTGCGCTGGAAGATGCCGCCGTAGCCGGCGAGCGCGGAGACACCCTCCTGGATACGGGCGCCGGCGCCGTCGTTCAGCGAGACCAGCGGCGCACCGGCCTGGATGGCCATATCCATGATCTTGTGGATCTTGGTGGCGTGGGCCTCGCCCAGCGCACCGCCGAAGATCCGGAAGTCGTGCGCGTAGGTGAACACGGTCCGGCCGTGCACGGTGCCCCAGCCGGTGATCACACCGTCGGTGTAGGGCTTCTTCGCCTCCAGGCCGAAGCCCGTCGCCCGGTGCCGCCGCAGCGGCTCGACCTCGTTGAACGAACCCTCGTCCAGGAGCAGCTCGATCCGCTCGCGGGCCGTCAGCTTGCCCTTGGCACGCTGCGCTTCGGTGGCACGCTCGCTGGGGCCTCGCCGGACCTGCTCACGGATGGAGTGCAGTTCGGCGACGCGCCCGCGGGCGTCGTTGCCGCCGGCGGGCACATCTTCGACAGTGGTCATGTATCGACGGTACGTGGGCGGGGCGCCGCACACCGATGTCGGTTTCGTACAACGTCGCATGCGATTTGGTGGGCAGGCAGTACAGAACCGCGCTGTACGTGCCCCGCGTCGTGGCGTCCGTTCGGGTGGCGGCAGCGCCCCGCGTCTGTATGGGGCCCACAAACAGAGGCGGAGCGATGTTGTCGTGACCGGTTGATCGGCGGAGCCCGGCCGGGTCAGTCCAGCCGCACCGTGCAGGTGTGGGTGGCGCAGTCCGTGCCGGGGGTCAGGCGCAGCCGCAGGGCGCGCCCGGTGGCCAGCACCTCGATCGCCGGGTCGTGGGTGAGCACCGCACGCACCGGCCGTGACCAGGTGATTTCCAGCGTATCGCCGGTGCGCTCCGGGGCGGCGAGGCACAGCCGCGCCGTCCGGCCGCGTCCCGGCTGCCGCCACCCGTGCCGCTCGCGGACCAGCACGCTCGCCGGGCCACTACTGGTGAGCGGCCCCGCACCGCCGGCCCGCCAGAAGTTGGCGGCCGTTACGCCGAGCGGGTCGACGGCGACCGCCTGCCGGCCGGCGTCGTTGGCGAGCACGGTCAGCCAGTGCCGGTCGGCGGCGCGGGCGGCGAGGGTGCGGGCGGTGGCGCCCGGCATGAGGAGGTAGGCGTAGCCGGCGTCGGCCGGGTCGGTGCCGTGGTCGTGCCAGAGCGTGAGATAGCGGCGGGTGAACGGCTCGGTGGAGGAGGTCGTGTTGATGTCGTGCCAGGAGCCGGTGCGGGCCTCGCGGAGCGCCTTGAGGGGGGCGCCGCCGGGGAAGACATAGCCGCCGTGCCCGGCGAGGTGGGCCCAGTGGGCGCGGCGGAAGGAGGTGGTCAGGCCGAGCGTGCCGGGCTGTCGTACGCCGTCGACGGTGAGCGCGGCGGTGCCGGACTCGCCCAGGCAGCGGTTGTCGACGACGGTCTCGGCCGGGACCCCGTCACGCGCGGTGATGCCGGCGCCGAGGCAGACGATGCAGTCCGCGAGTGCGAACCAGGATTTTCTGGCGGTGAGGGTCGAGGCAAGCCCGCGCAGGTCCTGGCCGATCGCGGCGAATGCGCCGTCGGTGGTGCCGCCGACCCAGCGCGCTGCGGGCTTGGGCTCGCCCCAGCCGCCTCCTTCGTTGTCGGCCAGCCGCTTGGTGGACACGGTCGTGCCGGGGAGCCGGTAGGGGTCGACGGTGGGCCAGAAGGCGTCCGTGTACTGGTCGCCCCCGAAGTCCGCGCCCCACCAATAGAGCATGCCGGCGCCGGTGTGCCAGCCACGCGGGTTCTCGCCGTTGCCGTTCTCGTAGTACGTGATGCGGTCGGAGGCCATGGCCAGGCCGGCGGCCCAGCCGGGGCGGCGGTGCACCGCGCGGTCCATCGCCGGGAACAGCCGGTGGCCGACGGGTTCGGGGGCGGCGGCCGCGGAGCTGTCGGCGATCGTCCGGAGCCGGGCGAGGTCGGCGACCGGGTACTGCCGGTCGGTGAGGACCGGCAGGGTGCGGTCGCGGGCGATCCAGCCCTTGACCATGGCGTGCCAGCGGTCCCGCTCGGCGCTGCTCGCGCCCTGGGCGAGCAGCGCGATGGCGGCGATCAGCGCATGGCCGTGGTAGTGGTCGCTGCGCAGGACGTGCCGCTCGTCGCTGCGGAGATAGCCGCGGCTGATGGCGCGCCCGTTGACGCTGTCCATCATCAGGCCGTTGTGCAGCAGCGGGGCGTAGGCGTGCTCGACGCTGTCGAGGATGATCTGCCGCGCCGGGTCGGTGACCTGCCAGGACGAGCCGCCGAGCAGGGTGAACAGCCGGCCCAGGCCGTCCAGCAGGACATAGCCGTAGGTGCCGGAGTAGGCGACCCAGGTGTGCTGGACGAAGGAGCCGTCGGCGTAGAGGCCGTCGCCCGTCGTGACGTAGGGGAAGACCGGCG
This sequence comes from Streptomyces sp. NPDC054786, assembly GCF_053611685.1. NCBI lineage: Bacteria > Bacillati > Actinomycetota > Actinomycetes > Kitasatosporales > Streptomycetaceae > Streptomyces > Streptomyces sp. NPDC054786. The sequence goes on from NZ_JBSHAW010000078.1 coordinate 3,920, forward strand.
AGAGGGCGTCGCGGGCCAGCGCGATCTTGTCGGGGGCGCGGCCGAGGATGCCGCGCAGCGCGACCACCCGGCACAGGTCGACGCGGTTGGCGCCGGTGCTGGTCCCGGTGTAGTCGCCGAGCATGGCATCGGGGACGAAGTGGTCGACGGCGGCCAGACAGCGGCCGCGAAGCCCGTCGTCGAGGCCGCCGCCGGGCAGGTACTCATCGAGGATCGCGACGGTGTCGAGGAGGAGTCTGGGGCTGCCGATCTGCCACTCCCACCAGTTGCCGTAGCGGGTGGTGGCGGTGTTGTAGACGGTGGCTTCGAGGTGGTCGAGGCCCGTGGCGAGGGCGTCGGCGAGACCGGGGTCGCCGGTGCGGCCGGTGCCGGGCTGGGCGTAGGCCTGGGCCATGGTGGCGAGCCGGCTGTAGCTCTGGGTGATGCCGGACGGCGGGTCGTAGCGGCAGTCCGGCCAGAGGGACGTGGCGGCCGGCCGCATGCTCGCGCTGAAGGCGCTCGCGAGGTCGCCGGTCTCCTTCAGGGCGGCGGCGTACGGCGGGGCGGCGGGGTCGAAGCCGCTGCCGAGGGTGAGCTCGCACCAGCGGCCGCGGAGGGCGGTGAACTCCTCCCCGGCAACGGTGACCGGCCCGGGGGCGGCACCGGCGGGGCGGGCGGCGAGGCCGAGTGCACTTGCGGTGGCGGTGGCGAGAAATCCTCGGCGTGACCAGACGGACGTGGCGGAGACAGGCGGCACGGTCGGTCCTCTCCATGGCGTCAACTGGAGTGTGGCGCTGCGCACTTGGGAGTTCCCGATGGTCTAGCACGAGCCGTCGCCGAGCGGCAATGACCGCGCCGGAACGCCGCCCGCCACCCGTCCGGCGGAGTCCGGCCGAAAGAGAGGTTGAATGTTGAACCAGATGCCGCTACGGTGAATCTCGTTGAAGCTTAAACCAATCTGCGCACCCACCCCGTGCGCCGTCTTCGAGGAGGAGCCATGGCTCTGTTCCACCGCAAGCGCACCGCCGACACCGGCGACAACACCGCCCCCGCCACCGCCAGTGCTGCCGTCCTCGACGCGGACCCCGCGCTCGCGGCGCTGACCGGCGACTACACCATCGACCCGGCACACAGCAGCATCGGCTTCACCGTCCGCCACGCCATGGTCACCAACGTCCGCGGCGCGTTCGCCGAATACGAGGGGACGCTCCACCTCGACGGCGCCGACCCGTCCCGCTCCACCGCGTCCCTCGATGTCAAGATCGTCAGCATCGACACCGGGATCGCGGACCGCGACGGCCATCTGCGCAGCGCCGACTTCTTCGACGCCGAGTCCTTCCCGCTGATGACCTTCCGCAGCACCGCCGCCGAGCGCGTGTCCGGTGACCGCTACCGCATCACCGGCGATCTGACCCTCCGCGACGTCACCAAGCCGCTCACCATCGACCTGGAGTTCCACGGCTCGGCCACCGATGTCTACGGCGCCGAGCGGGTCGGCTTCGAGGGCAGCGCCGAGATCCTGCGCTCCGACTGGGGCCTGACCTGGAACGCCGCGCTGGAGACCGGCGGGGTGATGGTCAGCGACAAGATCAAGCTCCTCTTCGACATCTCGGCCGTCAAGGCGGCCCCGCAGGCCTGACCCCGCACGGCCCGCACGACGACCGCGGCCCCGCACGCCCTCCCCCGAGGGCCGTGCGGGGCCGCGGTCATGCCGCTGCCGCGGCGGTCACTCCTGCGGCTCGACCCCGGCCCGCAGCAGCCCGTACGCATACGCGTCGTCCAGCGCCTGCCAGGACGCCGCGATGACGTTCTCCGCGACGCCGACCGTGGACCACTCGCCGCGGCCGTCGCTGGTGGAGACCAGCACCCGGGTGATGGAGCCGGTGCCCAGGGCGCCCTCCAGGATGCGGACCTTGTAGTCCACCAGCTCCATGTGGGCCAGCTGCGGATAGATCCGCTCCAGGCCGACCCGCAGCGCCCGGTCCAGCGCATTGACCGGGCCGTTGCCCTCGGCGGTGGCGACGATCCGCTCGCCCTTGGCCCACAGCTTCACGGTCGCCTCGTTCGCGTGCGTACCGTCCGGGCGGTCCTCGACGATCGCCCGCCAGGACTCGACCTTGAAGTAGCTGCGCGGCCGGCCCCCCTCCGCCCGCTGCAGCTCCTCGCGCAGCAGCAGCTCGAAGGAGGCGTCGGCGGCCTCGTAGGTGTAGCCCGCCAGCTCGCGTTCCTTGACCCGCTCGACGACCCGGCCGACCAGCTCGCGGTCGTCGCCGAGGTCGATGCCGAGCTCCTTGCCCTTGAGCTCGATGGACGCCCGTCCGGCCATGTCGGAGACCAGCATCCGCATGGTGTTGCCGACCAGCGCCGGATCGATGTGCTGGTAGAGGTCAGGGTCGACCTTGATCGCGGAGGCGTGCAGTCCGGCCTTGTGGGCGAAGGCGGAGACACCGACGTAGGGCTGGTGGGTGGACGGGGTGAGGTTGACGACCTCGGCGATGGCGTGCGAGATCCGGGTGGTCTCGGCGAGCTTGCCCTCGGGCAGCACCGGGCGCCCGTACTTGAGCTCCAGGGCGGCAACGACCGGGAAGAGGTTGGAGTTGCCGACCCGCTCGCCGTAGCCGTTGGCGGTGCACTGGACGTGGGTGGCGCCCGCGTCCACCGCGGCCAGGGTGTTGGCGACCGCACAGCCGGTGTCGTCCTGGGCGTGGATGCCCAGGCGCGCGCCGGTGTCCGCGAGGACGGTCCGTACGACGGCGGTGACCTGCGCCGGAAGCATGCCGCCGTTGGTGTCGCAGAGCACCACGACATCGGCGCCGGCCTCGCTCGCGGTGCGGACGACCTCCTTGGCGTAGACCGGGTCCAGCGCATAGCCGTCGAAGAAGTGCTCACAGTCGAGGAAGACCCGGCGGCCCTGGGCGCGCAGATGGGCGACGGTGTCCCGCACCATCGCGAGGTTCTCCTCCGGAGTGGTCCGCAGCGCCAGCTCCACATGCCCGGCATGGGACTTGGCGACCAGCGTGATGACCGGGGCCTGCGACGCCAGGAGCGCGGCGACCTGCGGATCGTCCTCGACCCGGACGCCTGCCCTGCGGGTGGCGCCGAACGCGACCAGCTGCGCGTGCCGGAAGTCGATCTCCTCACGGGCCCGCTGGAAGAACTCGGTGTCCCGCGGGTTGGCGCCCGGCCAGCCGCCCTCGATGAAACCCACACCGAAGTCGTCGAGGTGCCGGGCGATGGTCAGCTTGTCGGCGACGGTGAGGTTGATGCCCTCGCGCTGCGCACCATCGCGGAGCGTGGTGTCGAAGACATGGAAGTCGTCGCCCACCGCGTCGGCGGGACGGGGGGCGGACGAGGGGGAGGCTTCGTGTGCGTCCGTCATGCTGGTCTGGCTCCTGTCGGGATCTCGGTCTACCGGAATAACCGGTTCCACCGTCCCTCCATGTTCCCTCGCGCTCCGCCTCCGGTGAGATGTGGGCCGGAAACGAAAAAACCTCTCGCGGGTGCGAGAGGTCTGCGCGCGGGTCTGGGACGACGGTGGCCACGCCGTACTCGGTTCGTACGGGGCGGTCACTGCGGACCGGCGCGCCTGCTGCCAATAATCATGGCGAACGAGAGCACGGGGGCAGTCTGGCACATGACCACCCCCCGTGCTCGAACCGTCTCAGGATGCGAGCACGCGTGCCTCGCTGCCTTCGCCCGCGTCCGCCCTGCCGACCCGGTGCAGATCGATGGTCCGGGTCTCGCGCATCGTGATGTAGACGATCAGCGAGACGGCGGCGCAGCCGGCGACGTACCAGTAATAGCCGGATTCGATGCCGCCGTCCTTGAACCACAGGGCGACATACTCCGCGGTGCCGCCGAACAGCGCGTTGGCGATGGCGTACGGCAGGGCGACACCCAGCGCCCGGATGCCGGTCGGGAACAGCTCCGCCTTCACACAGGCGTTGATCGAGGTGTAGCCGGTGACGATGACCAGGGCGAGCAGCGAGAGCCCGAGGGCCGGCCAGAAGCTGCCGGCGTGCCTGAGCAACGTCATGATCGGCACGGTCAGGAAGGTCGAGCCGACCGCGAAGGTGATCAGCAGCGGACGGCGGCCGATCCGGTCGGAGAGCTTGCCCGCCAGCGGCTGCAGACACATGAAGAGGAACAGCGCACAGAAGCTCACCAGCGAGGCGGTCGGCTTGGCCAGTCCCGCACTGCCCGAGAGGTACTTGGTGAGGTAGGTCGTGTACGTGTAGTACGCGACCGTGCCGCCCATGGTGAGCGCCATGACCAGGAACGCCTCACGCTTGTGGGCCAGCAGCGCCTTGATGGTGCCGCGCGCCGGGTCGGCGTTGGCGCTGTCGTCCTCGGCGTACACCTCGGTCTCCAGCATGTTGCGGCGCAGATAGAAGACGACCGCGGCGCCCAGCGCACCCACGATGAACGGGATCCGCCAGGCCCAGCTGTGCAGGGCGTCCTCGGACAGGGTGCGCTGCAGCACGATCTGCAGACCGAGACCGAGCAACTGCCCCGCGGTCATGGACACGTACTGGAAGCTGGAGGCGAAACCGCGCTGCCCGGGCGCGGAGGCCTCGGTGAGGTAGGTGGCGCTGGCCGCGTACTCCCCGCCGACCGACAGCCCCTGCAGCATCCGGGCGACGAGGAGCACGGCCACACCGCCGTACCCCGCGACCCCGTAGGTGGGCGCGATGGCGATCAGGATCGCCGAGGCGGACATCAGCGTGACGGTCAGCGTCAGTGCGGCCTTGCGGCCCTTGCGGTCGCCGACCCGGCCGAGCACCCAGCCACCCACCGGGCGCATGAAGAAGCCGACGGCGAAGATCCCCATGGTGTTCATGAGGTTCGCCGTGTCATTCCCCTTCGGGAAGAACGAATCCGCAAAATAAACCGCAAAACTGGCATAAACGAACCAGTCGAACCACTCGACCATGTTGCCGGCCGAGCCGACCCAGATCTTCTTCCATTGCTCTCGTCCCATAGCCGCTCACGGTCGCGGACCGGCAAGCCTTCGGCAAGAGCGCGGGCGGCAACGATCGTGGGTACTTGCGTGCGTTGTGGTCACGGGGGGGCCGGCCGGCCGCCGGCTCGCGTCAGGTCCGTGGGACGACGGACAGCGACTCGTCCAGGAACTCCCGTATATGGCCGCGTACTTCTTCCCGGTCCGTGCCGGGGAGGCCGACGACGAGCTGGGAGCCGAAGCCGTCGAGGAGGGCGCGGGTGCGGGTGGCGAAGCGTTCGGGGTCGACGGGGCGGAACTCGCCCTTCGAGATGCCCTCGACGAGGAGGGCCACCAGGTCGCGGTGCCAGGCGAGTTCGAGGTCGAGCTGGCGTTCGCGGGTCTCGTCGTCGGCGTTCTGGGAGCGGTTCCACACCTCCAGCCACAGCGTCCAGCGCGGGTCGCGGTGGCCTTCGGGGAGGTAGAGATCGACCAGGGCGTCCAGCCGTTCGCGGGCGGGGACGCGGCGGGAGAGGGCGGCCCGGCGCTCGGCGCCGAGCTGCTCCTCGCTCCACTGGAGGGTCTGCAGCAGCAGCTCGTCCTTCGTACCGAAGTAGTAGAGGATGTGGCCGCTGCTCATGCCGACCTCGCGGCCCAGACCGGCCATGGTCAGCCGGTCCAGGCCCTCCGCGGCGATGGTCGTCATCGCCGCGGCGAGGACCTGCTCGCGGGGCTGGTTGAGCCGGCGCCGGGGGCGGCGCACGGGACCGGGCACGGGGACCTCCGGGTCGGCCGGCCGGGGCCTGCGGGTCAGACCTCGGGCTGCTGCTGGGTGATGCAGTGGATACCGCCACCCGCTGCGAAGATCGTACGGGCGTCCACGAGGGTCACCGTCCGCCCGGGGAAGAGCCGGCGGAAGATCGCGGCCGCCTCCTCGTCACGGGGGTCGTCGAAGCCGCACAGCACCACGCCATCGTTGCAGAGGTAGTGGTTGATGTAGGAGTAGTCGACCGGCTCGCCGTCCTCCTCGATGACGGTCGGCGCGGGCACCTCCACGACCTCCAGCCGGCGGCCCTTGGCGTCGGTGGCGGCGCGCAGCAGCTTGGCGATCTCGTTGCAGATGGCGTGGTCGGGGTGGTCGGGGTCGGGCTGGGTGTGGACGAGCACGGTGCCGGGGCGGGCGAAGGCGGCGACGATGTCGACATGGCCGCGGGTGCCGAACCGGCCGTAGTCGGCGGCCAGGCCGCGCGGCAGCCAGATCGCCTTGGTGGTGCCGAGGTGGGCGTGGATCTCGGCCTCGACGTCCTCCTGCGTACGGCCGGGGTTACGGCCCGGGTCGAGCTGCACGGTCTCGGTGAGCAGGACGGTGCCCTCGCCGTCGACGTGGATGCCGCCGCCCTCGTTGACGAGGGGGGTGGCGTAGCGGCGGGCGCCGGCCAGCCCGCAGACCTGCTCGGCGATCTTCTCGTCGAGGTCCCAGCGGGCCCACTCCTGGGCGCCCCAGCCGTTGAACACCCAGTCGGCGGCGGCGAGGCGGCCGTTGCCGTCGGTCAGGAAGGTGGGGCCGATGTCGCGCATCCAGGCGTCGTTCAGGGGCCGTTCGACGAGGTCGATGCCGTCGCCGAGGAGGGCGCGGGCGCCCTCGGACTGCCCCGGTCCGGCGACGACGGTGACCGGCTCGAAGCGGCGGACCGCGCGGGCGACGGCGGCCCAGGCGCGGCGGGCCTCGGCCAGCGTCTCGCCGCCCTCCGCGCCGAAGGTGAAGTTGGGGCCGGGCCAGGCCATCCAGGTGCGCTCGTGGCGGGCCCACTCCGGGGGCATACGGAAGCCGTCGGCGACAGGGGTGTTCATGCGGGGTCCTCACGGGTTCGCGGTGACGGTGGTGGGCCCGTCACGGGGTGTCGGTGGCGGGGCGCGGTGCGGGCTACAGGAAGTAGAGCCGGGACAGCGAGACGGTGTCGGCCGGTTCCGAGCGCATCGGGTCGCCGTCGAGGGTGACCAGGCCGCTGTGCCCGTCGACCTGTACCTGTCCGACCCGGGAGTTGTGGACGAGGTTGCCGGGGCCGATGCCGCGGGTGCCGCGGACGGCGACCCGGCGGCGGCGGGTGGGCATCCCGTCACCGCCCTGTTCGGCGGCGGCGCGCGCGACGAAGGCGACGGAGATCTCGGCCGGGGTCGCCCCGTACGCGCCGAACTGCGGGCCGAGCACCAGGGGTTCACAGGTGTCGGTGGCGGCGTTCGGGTCGCCGGTGACGCCGTAGGCGGGGAAGCCGGACTTCAGCACCAGCTGCGGCTTGGCGCCGAAGTACTGCGGCTTCCACAGCACGATGTCGGCCATCTTGCCGACCTCGATCGACCCGATCTCGTGCGAGAGCCCGTGGGCGATGGCGGGGTTGAGGGTGAGCTTGGCGACGTAGCGCAGTACCCGTGCGTTGTCGTCGTGCGGGCCGTCGCCCTCGAGGGGCCCGAGCTCGGCCTTCATCTTGCCCGCCATCGCGAAGGTACGGCGTACGGTCTCGCCCGCGCGGCCCATGCCCTGGGCGTCGGACGAGGTGATGCCGATCGCCCCGAGGTCGTGCAGCACGTCCTCGGCGCCCATCGTGCCGGCCCGGATGCGGTCGCGGGCCATGGCGGCGTCGCCCGGCAGATCGGTCTTGAGGTCGTGGACCGAGACGATCATGCCGTAGTGCTCGGCGACCGCGTCCCGCCCGAAGGGGAGGGTGGGGTTGGTGGAGGAGCCGATGACGTTGGGGACACCGGCCATCTTGAGGACGTTGGGGACATGGCCGCCGCCGCAGCCCTCGATGTGGAAGGCGTGGATGGTGCGGCCGTCCAGGACGCGCAGGGTGTCCTCGACGGTGAGGCATTCGTTGAGGCCGTCGCTGTGCAGGGCGACCTGGACGTCGTGGTCCTCGGCGACGCGCAGGGCGGTGTCCAGGGCGCGGGCGTGCGCGCCCATGTCCTCGTGCACCTTGAATCCACAGGCGCCGCCCTCGGCGAGCGCCTCGACCAGCGGGGCGTCGCCCGACGAGGAACCGCGGCCGAGGAAGCCGATGTTGACCGGCCAGGCGTCGAACGCGCTGAAGGCGTGTCCCAGCGCCCAGGGGGAGTTGACGCCGACGCCCCAGACCGGCCCGAATTCCTGGCCGATGATCGTGGTCACGCCGGAGGCCAGCGAGGCTTCCATGACGCGCGGCGAGAGCAGATGGACATGGGTGTCGACGGCGCCCGCGGTGGCGATCATGCCCTCACCGGAGACGATCGAGGTGCCGGTACCGACGACGACATCGACGCCGTCGAGGGTGTCGGGGTTGCCGGCCCGCCCTATGGCGTGGATCCGGCCCTCGCGGATGCCGATCGACACCTTGCGGATGCCCTGGACGGCGTCGATGACCAGCACGTTGCTGATCACCACATCGCAGGTCTCGCGGACCGCGGCGGCCTTGAGGTGCAGCCCGTCCCTGGCGGTCTTGCCGAAGCCGGCCAGGAACTCGTCGCCGTGCTTCTGGGCGTCGGACTCGACCCGGACGACCAGGCCCGAGTCGCCGAGGACGACCCGGTCGCCGGCCCGCGGGCCGTGCACCGACGCGTACTCGTGGGGGTCGATGCTCCCGGTCATGCCTGTTCCTCCGCTCCCAGATAGCCGCAGGCGGCGGCCCGCCGCAGCGCTTCCCTCTTCGCGCCCGGTGCGTCCAGCGGGCCGTCCACCAGACCGGCGAAGCCGATCGCGATCCGGTCGCCGCCGATCGGGACCAGACCCACTTCCGAGGCGCCACCGGGCTCGAACCGCACCGACGAGCCGGCCGGGACGCACAGCCGCATGCCGTACCCGGCAGCCCGGTCGAAGTCCAGCCGGGGGTTGGCCTCGAAGAAGTGGAAGTGCGAGGTGACGCTGATGGGCACCGTCGCGGCGTTGCGCACGGTCAGGCGGACCGTGGGCGCGGGCTCCGGGTCGGCCGGACCGGGGAGCACCGCGCCGGGCGCGGGTGTCGCGTCGCTCCCGGCGGCCGGGGGGCGGGCGCCGATCGGGTCGGTGACCACCGCGAGCCGGGAGCCGTCGTCGAAGACGGCCTCCACATGCACCTCGGTGACGACCTCGGCCACGCCCGGCAGCACATCGTCCGGGCCGAGCACGCCGCGTGCCGCCTCGATGGCCTGAGCGAGGCGGCGCCCGTCCCGCGCCGCCTCGCAGACTGTGTCCGCGATCAACGCGGTCGCCTCGGGCACATTCAGCTTCAGTCCGCGGGCCCGGCGCGTCCGCGCCAGCTCGGCCGCGCCGAACAGCAGCAGCCGGTCGCGTTCCGTCGGGGTCAACCGCATCCCGCCACTCCTCCAGGTCGATTAGAGCGTCACTCTAACCACGAAAATGGTCAGAGGGAAAGCATTGACCGATGGCATGAGGATGAGCGACATTGAGCGCTGCTCTAAATATGCGGCAAATAGAGTGCCGCTCTAAATGATCTCGACAGCGTGAGCGCCGTGCGGCGCGCACCGCCCACAGCGCGGAGCACTGCACCCGGAGCGCTGCTCACACACTGCTGTCCGGCCTCTCAGGGGAGCCCTCATGCCGATCGAACAACGCGGAGTCGACACCATCCCGGACGAGGAACGCACCAGCGGCCCTCGCGACCTGATCTCGATCCTGCTCGGGTCGAACCTCGCCCTCGGCGTGGTGATCTTCGGTTGGCTCCCGGTCTCCTTCGGGCTCGGCTTCTGGCCCTCGGTGACCTCCCTGGTGGCGGGCACCGCCGTCGGCACCCTGCTGACCGCCCCGCTCGCGCTGGTCTCGCTGCGCAGCGCCACCAACCTGTCCACCAGCAGCGGCGCCCACTTCGGCGTGCGCGGCCGGCTCATCGGCTCGGTCATCGGCCTGCTGCTGTCGCTGGGCTACACCGCGCTGACGCTGTGGGTCGGCGGCGACGCGGTCGTCGGCTGTCTGCACCGCCTGACCGGGCTGCCGTCGAGCGGTCCGACGTACGCGCTGGTCTACGCCCTGCTGGCGGGCGCCACCGCGGTCGGCGCGGTCTACGGCTACCGGGTGCTGCTGCGGCTGAGCAAGGTGCTCGCCCTCGGCCTGACCGCCCTGCTGGCCGTCGGCATCGTCGCGTACGCGGGCACCTTCACCACCGCCGCGCCACACGGCAGCAGCTATCTGCTCGGCGGCTTCTGGCAGACCTGGCTGCTGGCCGCCGTCTCCGCCGGTCTCAGCGGCCCCATCGCGTTCATCACCCTGCTCGGCGACTACAGCCGCTACATCTCCCCGCACCGGCACAGCTCCCGGAAGGTCTTCGGCGCCACCTGTCTGGGACTGGTGGTCGGTCTCCTGGTGCCACAGCTCTTCGGCACGTTCACCGCGCTCGCCGTCGGCGCGGGCGAGGACTACGCGGGCCCGCTGGTGGCCGGCGCCCCGTTCTGGTATCTGGCGCTGCTGTTGCTCAACGCCTCGGCCGGCTCGGTCGGCAACTCCGGTCTGATGCTCTACAGCATGGGTCTCGACCTGGACGCGATCCTGCCGCGGGCCACCCGCACCCAGGCCACCTACGTCGTCGCCGCGCTCTCGACCGCGCTGGTCTACGCCGGTCACTTCCTGTGGGCCGCGCAGGACGCGATGACCTCCTTCGTCCTGCTGATGACGGCCGTCGGTACACCCTGGGCGGTGATCACCGTGATCGGCTTCATCCGCTGCCGCGGCGCGTACGACCCGGAGTCCCTGCAGGTCTACAACCGGGGCACGCGTGGCGGCGTGTACTGGTACCGGGCGGGCTGGAACGTCCGGGCCGCCGTCGCCTGGGCACTGGGCTCGGTGGTCGGCCTGATGGGCGTGGACACGCCGTTCTACCAGGGGCCGCTGCTGCCCCTGACCGGCGGCATCGACGTCAGCTTCCTGCTCGCGGCGGCCGTGGGCGGGATCGCCTACCTGACCCTCATCGCCCGGGACCCGCGCCCGGTCGCGGCACTGCGCGCCGTACCGCCCGCTCCCCCGGCCGCCGCTGCAAAGGCCCCAGCGGAGGCCGGCTGAGCCGGCCCGGACACGACCGAGGCCGCCCCCGTCGCCATGCGGGGGCGGCCGCGGGCGGGTGCCGGGAAGCCCGGATCAGCCCAGCGGGTGCATCCAGCCGTGCTGGTCCTCGGCGATACCGCGCTGGACGTCGAGGAGCGCGTCCCGCAGCTTCAGTGTGACCTTGCCGGGCTCACCGCCGGACTGGATCCACTCGCCGCCCGCGCTCTTGACCGTGCCGACCGGGGTGATCACGGCGGCCGTACCGCAGGCGAAGACCTCGGTGAGCGTGCCGTTCTCCGTGTCGGTCTTCCACTGGTCGATGGAGACCCGGGCCTCCTCCGACTCGTAGCCCAGGTCGCGGGCCACCGACAGCAGGGAGTCACGGGTGACACCGGCGAGGAGGGAGCCGGTCAGCGTGGGAGTGACGATCTTGTCGCCGTACACGAAGTACAGGTTCATGCCGCCGAGCTCCTCGACCCACTTGTGCTCCACGGCGTCCAGATAGGCGACCTGGTCACAGCCGTGCGCCGCGGCCTCGGCCTGCGCGAGCAGCGACGCGGCGTAGTTGCCGCCGGTCTTGGCGTCGCCCATACCGCCGGGGACGGCGCGCACCCGGTCCTCGGACAGCCAGATGGAGACGGGCTTGACGCCACCGGCGAAGTACGCGCCGGCGGGCGAGGCGATGACCACGAAGAGGTACTCGTTGGCGGGCTTCACGCCCAGGCCGACCTCGGTCGCGATCATGAAGGGGCGCAGGTAGAGCGACTCCTCGCCGCCATGGGCCGGCACCCAGTCCTTGTCCTGCCCGACGAGAAGGTCACACGCCTCGATGAAGGTCTCGACGGGCAGCTCCGGCATGGCCAGACGGCGGGCCGAGGCCTGGAAGCGCCGGGCGTTGGCGTCCGGGCGGAACGTGGCGACGGAGCCGTCGGGCTGCCGGTAGGCCTTGAGGCCCTCGAAGATCTCCTGCGCGTAGTGCAGGACGTTGGTCGCCGGGTCGAGGGAGAGCGGCCCGTACGGCACGAGCTGGCCGTCGTGCCAGCCACGGCCCTCCGTCCACTTGATCGTCACCATGTGGTCGGTGAAGTGGCGGCCGAAACCGGGGGCGGCCAGGATCTGCTCCCGCTCCGCGTCGGAGAGCGGATGCGAGGAGGGCTTGAGCTCGATCGTGGGCGTCGTCATGAATGCATGTCCTTCACTGCGTGTTCCGAGACCTGGGGCACCTCCCAGCGCTGGGAGGAACGTCACCGGCCCAGCCCTCCGGCCGGGGGTAAGGGGGTCGGCCCCCACCATGCGGCACTGGTGCGGTTTGTGGCGACCGCGCACGATTTCCTGGACGTACCGGTCGTTACGGGGACGTCCGAGTTTCCTCGCGGGCGGCGATGCCACGTCCGATTATCGCCCGTGGGTCTTCGCCGCCGGAACCGAGTACGCGGTCCGCGTCCGATGGTCGCACCCACCGGCCGGTAATCCCAGCGCGGACCAACGCGGACAGCGCCGGGCCTGGAGTGGCCCGGCGCTGTCCGTGGTGCGTGTGTGCCGGCCTCAGCCCGCTACTCGTGCGACGAGTGCGTCGCCGATCTCGTCCGTGCTGCGCGCCGTGCCGTCCCGGGCCTCCAGGTCGGCCGCGACGGCCTCCTCGATGCGGGCGGCCTGCTGCTCGAAGCCGAGGTGGCGCAGAAGCAGGGCCACGGAGAGGATCGTCGCCGTCGGGTCGGCCTTGCCGGTGCCCGCGATGTCGGGGGCGGAGCCGTGCACCGGCTCGAACATCGAGGGGAACTCGCCGGTCGGGTTGATGTTCCCGGAGGCGGCCAGGCCGATACCGCCGGTGACGGCCGCGGCGAGGTCGGTGAGGATGTCACCGAAGAGGTTGTCGGTGACGATCACGTCGAACCGCTCGGGCTGGGTGACGAAGAAGATCGTCGCGGCGTCGACATGCAGGTAGTCGGTGGTGACCTCGGGGTACTCCTGGCCGACCTTGTCGAAGATGTTCTTCCACATGTGGCCCGCGTACACCAGCACGTTGTTCTTGTGCACCAGCGTCAGCTTCTTGCGCGGGCGGGCGTTGGCCCGCGCGTAGGCGTCGCGGACCACGCGCTCCACGCCGTAGGCGGTGTTGAGGCTGACCTCGGTGGCGACCTCGGCGGGGGTGCCGGTGCGCAGGCTGCCGCCGTTGCCGGTGTACGGGCCCTCGGTGCCCTCGCGGACGACGAGGAAGTCGATGTCGGGGCGGCCGGCGAGCGGCGTGGCGGTGTTCGGGAAGAGCTTCGACGGCCGCAGGTTCACGAAGTGGTCGAAGGCGAAGCGCAGCTTGAGCAGCAGCCCGCGCTCCAGCACACCGGAGGGTACGGAGGGGTCGCCGATCGCGCCGAGCAGGAGCGCGTCGTGCTGCTTGAGCGACTCCAGCTCCTCGTCCGGCAGGGTCTCACCGGTCGCATGCCATCGCCGGGCACCGAGGTCGTACTCCTTGGTTTCCAGCTTGACGTCCTGCGGGAGGACCGCGGTCAGGACCTTCAGGCCCTGGGCCACGACTTCCTGGCCGATACCGTCACCGGGGATCACTGCGAGGCGAATGCTGCGAGACATGGTTGGACCCTACTCTCCGTCCCATTGATTGACACGTAACGTCCGTCATACGGACACGTGGGGAGCCGGTCAGCTGCCGTTCACCCCGCGTCCCCACCGCGGTCGGGTCGTGCTGCGAAATTCGGCGGCATGACTGGAAACACCCGAGGGACCACCCCCCAGCCCTCGCACACCCCGCGCGTCGGCATACCGGAGCAGCTGGCGGCCCGGATGAGCATGCCCGAGCAGCACGACTACCTCCGTACGAAGCTGAGCCGCCGCGGTCTGCTGCGCACCTCGGCCGCGACCGCGGGCGTGGTCGCGGGCTCCGGTCTGCTGGCCGGTTCGGCCCAGGGCGTCTCCCCCACCCTGCTGACCGCGCCCGCCGCGGCCCGGGTCGACGGTGCGCTGGTCGCCCCGTTCGGCCGCCACCTGGCCTTCGGCGCGGACCCCAAGAGCCAGATGCGGGTGAGCTGGCAGGTGCCGTTCGCGGTCCGCCGGCCGTATCTGCGGGTGGGCCTCAAGCCGTGGGACCTGGGGCGCAAGATCGAGGCCGAGGTGCGCGATCTGCACACCCCGTCGCTGTCCGCGAAGCTGCCGGCCGTGCAGCAGTACTACCTGCACGCCGCGCTGGACGGCCTGCGCCCGGGAACGACGTACTACTACGGCGTCGGCCACGACGGCTTCGACCCGGCCGACCCACGCCACTTCTCCACCGTCGGCACCTTCCGCACCGCCCCGGCCCGGCCCGAGAAGTTCGTCTTCACCGCCTTCGGTGACCAGGGGGTCAGCTACCACGCCCTCGCCAACGACCAGTTGATCCTGGGGCAGGACCCGTCCTTCCACCTGCACGCGGGCGACATCTGCTACGCGGACCCGGACGGCGAGGGCTCCGAGCACGACACCTACGACGCCCGGGTCTGGGACCAGTTCCTCGCGCAGACCGAGTCGGTGGCCAAGTCCGTGCCGTGGATGGTGACCACCGGCAACCACGACATGGAGGCCTGGTACTCCCCCAACGGCTACGGCGGCCAGAACGCCCGCTGGACGCTGCCCGGGAACGGCCCGGACGCCAAGAACGCCCCCGGCGTCTACTCGTTCACCTACGGCAACACCGCGGTCGTCGCCCTGGACGCCAACGACATCTCGTACGAGATCCCCGCCAACCAGGGCTACACCGGCGGCAGGCAGACCCGTTGGCTGGACCGCAGGCTGGCGGAGCTGCGTGCCACCGAGGGCATCGACTTCCTCGTGGTCTTCTTCCACCACTGCGCCTTCTCCACCACCAACTCGCACGCTTCCGACGGCGCGGTGCGCGACGCGTGGCTGCCGCTGTTCGAGAAGCACCAGGTGGACCTCGTCATCAACGGCCACAACCACGTCTACGAGCGGACCGATGCCCTCAAGGGCGGCAGGGTCAGCAAGAAGATGCCGATCGGCGAGAGCGTCGACACCACCCGCGAGGGCATCGTGTACGTGACCGCCGGCGGCGCCGGCCGGGCCCTCTACGACTTCCCCGCGGCCGACAGCTACGAGGGGCACGTCAAGGACGTCGACCACGTCGACACCTACCACTGGACCAAGGGCCAGGTGAAGAACAAGGACACCGTGGAGTGGTCCCGGGTCCGCTACACCGGCTACTCCTTCATCGCCGTCGAGGTCTCGCCGGGCCGCCACCCGCGGATGAAGGTCACCGCCCTCGCCGAATCCGGCGAGCGCATCGACCACTTCGAGGTGACCCGCTCGCCCGTGCAGTGAGCCAGGGGAGAGCGTCCGCAAGGGCGCCCGGGATCCGGGCGCCCCGCACACTCAGGAGAGAAAGAGCCACCGGGCCACGGACAGCCGGATCCGCCAGCAGCAGCGGCAGGACATCGACGACAGCACCGACCCGGATCGCGCGCGCATCATCTCAGTGCCCGGTGGAGCCGCCGTTGTCACGGCGGTCGAGGGCACGCTGGAGAGCGGCCGCGGCGTTCCTGCGGTCGGCGTCGCTGGTCGTACGGGCGGAGTGACGGGTCCTGCGGACGGCAGTCTCAGCCATGATTCACGTCTCCTATGCCAGAGCCCCGAGAACAAATGGGATGCGTCGATCCAGAAGCGGCCGGAAGGGGCGGGAGCCGCGGCGCGACAGGGGTCACCTGCGCGTGCACCGGGCCACATCCGCATTCGCTCGATGGAGCGATACGTTCGGCTCCTACAAAGCTAGGACAGCTCGGCCGTGATGTCTGCACAATTACTTGGGCTTCCTACTATCTGAGACGGCGAGCAGGCTGCGGGCGTGTGCTCGAACGAGTGATCCCCGGATATCTGCCGGTCATGGGCCCCTCGGCGCTCCCTAGCGTGGCGGTGTCGCTTGTGCCACGAGGCCAAGCCCGCCCACACTGAGGAGGAGGTGCTGCACCATGACCGCGCTCGCGCAGGAGGCGCCCGTGACAACGTCGGAGATCACGACATCCGGACCCGATCTGCACGAGGTCCTGTGGCAGGCATGGAAAGCCATGGAACTCCCCGAGGGCCTTCGCGCCGAGATCATCGAGGGGTTCATCGAGGTCTCGCCCACCGGTCGCTACGCACACGGTCAGATCGCCAACCGGCTTCGGGACAAGCTGGTGGTATTCCTCGCCGGGAGTGAGTACGTCGCACGCCAGGACATGAATGTCGTCCACGGCCTCCAGGTCTGGATCCCCGATTGCTTTGTCGCACCCGAGGATTCCGAGGGGCACGTCACCGAGGACGGCCTCGGCATCCAGGCATCCGCCGTGGAGTTGATCGTCGAGGTGGTCTACCCCGGCCACGACGGCCTGATGCGTGACCGGGAACGCAAACGCCGCGCCTACGCCCGGGCCGGTATCCCCATCTACGTCCTGATCGACGACTACGACGGCCACGGCACCGTCACCGTGCTCACCTCGCCCCGCACCGACGAGGCGGTCTACACGGAGGCGCACTGTGTGCCGTACGGCAACGAGGCGGCCATCCCCGAAGGCCCCGCCAAGGGCTTCGTCATCGGCGAGGCGATCACCGGACCACCGCGCAACGCCTGACGCAACGCCGACGGCCCGGCCCCCGGGGAGAGGGGCCGGGC
>NZ_JBSHAW010000079.1:0-19942 GCF_053611685.1 Streptomyces sp. NPDC054786
CGCCGACGCTCCGCGTCGACTCCCTCCTCCGCCTTGCGATCGCACGAACCAGACCCCGCTCCCTGATCCGCCCTGATCCAAACGACACGCCCTAGTCGTCCTTGCGCTCCTTGGGCGGCCGCCCGCGCCGCGGAATCGCCCCCGTCCCCCGGGGCAGCCGCCCCGCCTCCGACAGCGCCTTGCGGAGCAGGAACTCGATCTGTGCATTGGCGCTGCGCAGCTCGTCGTCGGCCCACCGTGCCAGCGCGTCATGGATCAACGGGTCCAGCCGCAGCAGTACCTGCTTGCGCTGCTGCGGCCGTCGCGCGGGGGCCCGCCCGCTCTCGGCGTCGGGCCCCTCGGGGTGGTCGGTGCTCATGCCGGAGCCTCGCTTCGCCCGGCCCCGCGGCCGCTCGGCGCGCGCCTCTTCGTGGTTCGCCCGCTCACTGGTAGAGGGAGCCCGTGTTCAGGACCGGCTGGGCGGCCCGGTCGCCGCACAGCACCACCATCAGATTGCTGACCATGGCCGCCTTCCGCTCCTCGTCCAGCTCGACGATGCCCTGCTGGCTGATCCGGTCCAGCGCCTGCTCGACCATGCCGACCGCACCCTCGACGATCTGCTGGCGGGCCGCGACCACCGCGCCGGCCTGCTGCCGCTGCAGCATCGCGGAGGCGATCTCCGGGGCGTAGGCGAGGTGGCTGAAGCGGGACTCGATGATCCGTACGCCGGCGGCCCGGACCCGTGCGGTCAGTTCGAGGGCGAGCTTCTCGGTGATCTCCTCGGCGTTGCCGCGCAGGGAGAGGGCGTCCTCGTCGTGCGCGTCATAGGGGTACTCGATGGCGATGTGCCGGACGGCCGCCTCGGTCTGGGTGGCGACGAACTCCAGGAAGTCGTCGACCTCGAAGAGCGCCTGCGCGGTGTCCTCGACCTGCCAGACCACGATCGAGGCCAGCTCGATCGGGTTGCCGTAGGCGTCGTTGACCTTGAGGACCGCGGTCTCGTGGTTGCGCACCCGGGTGGAGATCTTCCGGGCGGTGGTGAGCGGGTTGACCCAGCGCAGCCCGTCGGTGCGGATGGTGCCGGCATAGCGCCCGAAGAGCTGGATGACCCGGGCCTCGCCGGGCGCGACCATCTTGACGCCGGTCATGCAGAAGAACGAGCCGAGCAGCAGCAGGACGCCGACGATGACCATCGGCGCGGCGACCGCGTCGTTGCCGCCGGAGCCGAGTATGCCGCCGACGCTGATCACGGCGATGCCCAGTGCGACGCCGAGCACGGTCAGCAGCAGGGCCACGCCGCCCGGAATGCTGTGCGCCGAGAACTCGCGGACCTGCGGACGGGGCATCTCGGGAGCGTCGACGGCGAGGTCCCCGTCGGGGCCGGCGGAGCGGTCGGCCGGTGTCTGATCGGACATGGAATCCCCGTTTCTCCAAGTGCGGCACGTGATGTCGGCCGCACTGCGTGATGTCACTGATCTAGCAAAGTGATAGCACTTTAAGCCCCGGGCCCGCCCGGTGTCCAGGGGTCGTACAGGGGCCGGCCTGCGGTAAGCCCCCAGGCGAGGCCGTGGCGACGCGCAAAACCCACCCCCTGGTTCCGTCGTGCCGGGTGCTGTTTGTCACGTCAGGAAAAGCCTTGATCGATGAGTATTTGTTGACAGATGCGGTGTTAGCTTCAACAGCTGAGTTGCTGGGGGCGGAACGACTGGAGTTGCTGAAGCGATGGGCCGAGCGGAAGCGAGACGGGCGCGGCAGAAGAGCGCCCGCCGAGCCAAACCGAAAGACAAGAAGTCCGGCATACGCCGCTTCTTCACCTGGAAGAAGCTCCTCGGAGCATTCCTCGGGGTGTGCCTGCTGGGCATCCTCGGCTTCATCGGCCTGTATCTGTACGTGGACATCCCCAAGGGCAACAACGAAGCCAAGCTGCAGAGCAACGTCTACAAGTACGCCAATGGCAAGGTCATGGCGCGTACCGGTCTGCGCAACCGCGAGAACGTCCCGCTCAACCGCATACCCAAGGACGTCCAGCGCACCTTCGTCGCCGCCGAGAACAAGAACTTCTTCCACGACTCCGGCGTCGACCTGATGGGCACGATGCGTGGCATCTTCAACACGCTGATGGGCCACGGCAAGCAGGGTGGTTCGACGATCACCCAGCAGTACGTCAAGAACTACTACCTGAGCCAGGAGCAGACGGTTTCCCGCAAGCTCCAGGAGATCGTCATCTCGCTCAAGGTGGACAACAAGTTCAGCAAGGACGACATCCTCGCCGGCTACATCAACACCAGCTACTACGGCCGCGGCGCCTACGGCATCCAGGCCGCCGCACAGGCCTACTACGGCGAGGACGTCGAGAAGCTCACCGTCTCGCAGGGCGCCTACCTGGCCTCGCTGCTCCAGGCGCCGAGCCAGTACGACTGGACCAGCGCGACCCCGTCCGGGCGGAAGCGGGTCCAGGAGCGCTGGGCCTACACCCTCGACAACATGGTCGAGATGAAGTGGCTCTCCGCGGAGGACCGCCGCAAGCAGACGTTCAAGAAGCCGAAGGACCCCAAGCCGCCGCCCGGTGTGAGCGGCCAGAACAGCTACCTCATCGAGCAGGCCAAGCAGGAGCTCTTCGCCCAGGGCGTCGACGAGAAGCAGTTCTCGGCCGGCGGCTGGACGGTCACCCTCGGCATCGACAAGAACAAGCAGAAGGCGCTGGAGAAGTCCGTCAAGCGCAAGCTGCTCGACGACCTCGACGCCAAGAAGCGCAAGGTGGACGGGGACGCCCAGCTCGGTGCCACCTCGGTGGATCCCAAGACCGGCCACATCGTGGCGATGTACGGCGGCGAGGGCCCGCCGAAGCACTACCGGAACAACGCCACCCGCACCGACTACCAGGCCGCCTCCACCTTCAAGCCGCTGATCCTGGCCTCGGCGATGGAGAACAACGCGGTCACCCAGGACCGCGTGCCGATCACCCCGAACACGATCTACGACGGCCGTAACCGCCGTCCGGTCGTCGGCGGCAACATCGCCTTCGCGCCGCCCAACGAGGACGAGCGCGAATACGGGAAGATCAGCGTCCAGACGGCGACCAACAACTCCGTCAACGCGGTCTTCGCGCAGATGGGCGCGGACGCCGGCCTGGACGCGGTCAAGAAGACCGCGGTCAGCCTCGGCATGTCCGACACGATGGACGTCAAGCCCGCCATGACCCTGGGCACCATGGGCGCCAGCCCGCTCCAGATGGCCGGGGCCTACGCCACCCTCGACAACCACGGCAAGAAGGTCACCCCGACGCTGGTCACCCGGGCCTCGCACAGCATCAACGGGGTCGACACCAAGGTCCCGCTGAAGAACCCGATCGGCGACCAGGTGCTCAGCCCCAAGACCGCCGACACCGTCACCTCCGTACTGACGGGTGTGGTCAACGACGGCACCGCCTCACAGGCCGTGAAGAACACCGCCTACAAGGCGGCCGGCAAGACCGGCACCTCCGACGACGACAAGTCGGCGTGGTTCGTGGGCTACACGCCCAAGCTGGTCACCGCCGTCGGCATGTTCGGCGAGTCCCCCCAGGGCGGCCGGCAGGTCACCCTCAAGGGCACCGGTGGCGACGGCCGGGTCAACGGCGGCGGCTACCCGGCCCGGGTGTGGGCGGACTACACCGAGTCGGCGCTGGGCGGCAACACCGGCGCGGACTTCGAGCTGGACACGGACCTCGGCGCCGGGGTGCCCCCGACCCCCACCCCGACCCCGAGCCACTCGACGTCGCCCAGCCCGAGCCCGTCCCAGACACCGAGCGATTCGCCGTCGCCGACCCCCTCGGCGCCGAGCGGGTCTCCCTCGCCGTCCCGGAGCGGACGGCCGAGCCCGCCCCTCCCGTCCGACTCCGGCTCGCCGAACGGCGGGGTGGACGGCGGCGCCGGCGGTGACGGCAACCCGACCGGCGGCAATGGGAACGGCGCCGGCGGCAACAGCGCCGACAGCCTGCCCGGCTTCCACTGACGCCGCTCCGAGCGCACCGCACCGCGGCCCCCGCCTCTCCGGCGGGGGCCGCGGTGCTTGTGCGGAGCGGTGGCGCCTCAGCCGCCGTTCACCTTGTGGGCGATCCGGTCGCCCACGTTCTTGTCGATGTTGCGCCAGTACTGGAGCGCGCGGTCCAGCACCGGACGGCTGACGCCGTTCAGGAGATGGCCGGACACATTGCTGACGAGCCGGTCGCGGGCCGCGTCGTCGAGGACCTGGCGGACCATCGTGCCCGGCTGGCCGAAGTCGTCGTCGTCCCGGCGCAGCGTGTAGGCCTCGCGCACCATCTCGCCGCCGGTCTCCCAGCCCGCGGGCTCCCCGTAGCGCAGGGTGTCCGCCGCCGGGCCGCCGTAGCTGTTCGGCGCGTAGGGCCGGGCCGTGCGGGCCGGCTCGTACCGCATCGGGCCGTCCTTCGCGTACGAGTGGACGGGGACGTGCGGCCGGTTGGGCGGCAACTGCGCGTAGTTCGGGCCGATGCGGTAGCGGTGGGTGTCCGCGTAGGAGAACAGCCGGCCCAGCAGCATCTTGTCCGGCGACGGGCCGACGCCCGGCACCATGTTGGACGGTTCGAACGCCGCCTGCTCGATGTGGATGAAGTAGTCCTCCGGGTTCTTGTTGAGCGTCATCCGCCCGACCTCGATCAGCGGGTAGTCGCCGTGCGGCCACACCTTGGTCAGATCGAACGGGTTGAACCGGTAGTCCGGGGCGTCCGCGAACGGCATGACCTGCACATACAGCGTCCACGACGGAGCGTTGCCGCCGTCGATGGCCTCGAACAGATCGCGGCGGTGGTAGTCGCCGTCCTCGCCGGCGATCCGGTCGGCGTCCTCCTGGGTGAGGAAGTCGATGCCCTGGTCGGTCTTGAAGTGGTACTTGATCCAGAACTTCTCGCCGCCGGCATTGACCCACATGTAGGTGTGCGAGCCGTAGCCGTTCATGTGGCGGTAGGTCTTGGGAATGCCGCGGTCGCCCATCAGCCAGGTGACCTGGTGGGCGGACTCCGGCGACAGCGTCCAGAAGTCCCACTGCATGTCGTTGTCGCGCATCCCGTTGTCCGGGCGGCGCTTCTGCGAGCGGATGAAGTCCTGGAACTTGATCGTGTCCCGGACGAAGAAGACCGGGGTGTTGTTCCCCACCAGGTCGTAGTTGCCGTCCTCGGTGTAGAACTTCAGGGCGAAACCACGGGGGTCGCGCCAGGTGTCGGGGGAGCCCTGCTCACCCGCGACGGTCGAGAAGCGGGCCAGCATCTCGGTGGTCTTGCCCGGCTGGAAGAGATCCGCCGTGGTGAACTGGCTGACGTCATTGGTGACTTGGAAGAAGCCGTAGGCGCCGGCGCCCTTGGCGTGCACCACCCGCTCGGGGACCCGTTCGCGGTTGAACTGGGCCATCTTCTCGATGAGGTAGTGGTCCTGGAGCAGGATGGGGCCGTCCGGACTCACAGTGAGTGAGTGCTCGTCGCTCTCCACCGGAATGCCGGCGTTGTTCGTCGTGCGCGGGACGTTTTGCGCGGTGCTGGACATGGAGGAGTGCCTCCTGTTTCGACGACTGGGAGTAGGGGTCGGTCAGTCCCGAATTGGGGCGGTCAGTCCCTTACATCCACCCAAGCAGTCAACTACCCCGACGGCACGTCGGCAAAAGTTGGACCCCATCCGATCTCAGACGGGGTCCAATATGTGGGATGTGGCGGCCGGGCGTCAGCGGCGCGGGGCTCCCGGAGGCATCGTCAGCTCGAACCAGACGACCTTTCCCATGCTCAGACGGGTCGCGCCCCAGCGCCGCGCCATCCGGTTGACGAGATAGAGGCCGCGCCCGCCCTCGTCCGACGGCCGGGCCTGGCGCAGCCGCGGCAGCTGCGGAACGTCGTCCCCGACCTCGCAGCGCAGTACGTCCGTTCGCAGCAACCGCAGCGTGATCGGCCGCTCCGCATACCGCACCGCGTTCGTCACCACCTCGCTGACCAGCAGCTCCAGCTGGTCGGTCAGCTCGTCCAGGCCCCAGCGCGCCAGCGCCCGCCGGGCCAGCCGGCGGGCCTGCCCGGCCGTCTGCGCCTTCGGATCCAGATACCAGTACGCGACATCGCTCGGCGCGATCCCGTCGAACCGGGCCGCCAGCAGCGCGATGTCGTCATCGCGGTCGCCGGGCCCCAGCATGTCCAGCACCTCGTCGCACAGCGGCTCCAGCGGCGGCGGATTGGGACCCGTCAGCCGGGCCGTCTCCGCCAGCCGCTCCCGCAGCTGCTCGATACCGGTCCATACGTCCCGGATCCGCGACTCGACCAGACCGTCGGTGTACAGCACGAGCGTCGCGCCCGCCGGGGCGTCCAGCTCCACCGCCTCGAAGTCCACCCCGCCGACGCCGATCGGCGCACCCGACGGCACCCGCAGCACCTCGGCGCGCCCGCCGCGGTGCAGCATCACCGGCGGCGGATGCCCCGCGTTGGCGATGGTGATCCGGTGCGCCACCGGGTCGTACACCGCGTACATGCAGGTCGCCATCCGGTCCGTACCCAGCCGCTGCGCCTGCTCGTCGAGGTGGTGCAGCACCTCCTGCGGCGGCAGATCCAGTCCCGCCAGGGTCTGCGCGGTCGTACGCAACTGGCCCATGATCGCGGCCGAGGTCATCGAATGCCCCATGACATCGCCGACGACCAGCGCCACCCGGCTGCCCGGCAGCGGGATCGCGTCGTACCAGTCACCGCCCACCCGGGCCGTCTCGGCGGCCGGCAGATAGCGGCTGGCCAGCCGGACCCCGGTCGGCTGCGGCAGCGAGTCCGGCAGCATCGTGCGCTGCAGCGCGTCGGCGATATATGCCTCGCGGCCGTAGAGCACCGCCTTGTCCACGCCCAGCGCGGTGTGCGTCGCCAGCTGCGCGGCCACCAGCAGATCGTCCGGTTCGAACGCCGGGCGGTCCGGGCGGCGCAGGAACACCGCGGCACCGATCACCCGCCGGCGGCCGCGCAGCGGCGCCAGGATCACCCGGTGGCCGCCGGGCAGCCGCGGATCCGGACCCAGCAGCTCCGGCAGCGCCGTCCGCGCCGCCTGCGCCTCGCCGAACAGCGGCCGTACGCCCCGCAGTACCTCGGCCAGCGGGCCGCCGGGCTCCACCTCGGCCAGCTCCGCCGCGCTGCCGCCCATCGCCGGGCCCAGGTCGGGCTGCGCGGGCAGCACCGGCAGCCGGGCGCCGTTGGTGTCCGGCTCCTCCGGGATCCGGTCGGTACGGCGCAGCCGCAGCACCACCGGCCCGGTCGGGCGCTCATCACCCACCGGCAGCGGATCACGCAGATAGACGAGGATGGCGTCGGCGAACGTCGGCACCGTCGCCCGGCACAGCCCGAGCACGATCTCGTCGAGGTCGATGCCGCGGGCGATCCGCCGCGTCGCCGCCCCGATGAAGCGCAGCCGGTCGCCGCCGGCCTGCCGGGCCGCGGCCACCTCACCGCTCTCGCCCGGATGCGCCGAGCGGGCCGGGGGAGCGGACGGCGGGCCCTGCGGCGGGCCGGCCGGGCCGGGCACCTGGGCCGCGGTGGTCTCCCCGGCAGCCGGCCGCGACGTCGCACCGTGGTCACCCGAGCCCGCGGACCGTCCGGTGTGCGGCGCCGGCGACTGCCCCGGCACCGTCCCGCCCGGCTCGCCGCCGCGCGATCGCGACCGGCCGCCGCCACCCGGACCGCCGCCCTCACGCGGCCGTCCGATGCCCTCGCCGCCGTGCCGCGGGCGCTGCCCGTGGTGCGGCTCCTCGCCCGGCTCCGGCGCCTCGGCACGGCTCACCGCGCCCTGCGCCGCCCGCCGTGCGGCCCGGGCCGTCTCCCGCCCCGCGTCCGCCGCCCCGCCCGGCCGTCCTCCCGCAGGCATGGCCACCTCCCCGTACGTGTCGCCGTACGCCTCCCCGTACGGGATCGAGACGTCCCGTGCGGCGGCATGACCGCCGCTGTGAGCGGCGCTGTGATCACTGGTGCGCCCGTCGGTGTGGCCCGCGGCAGCGCCGTCCGCGTCCGCCGACGGGTCCCGCCGCGCCGCGCCGTGATCCACGGCCGGCTCGTCATCGTGGTGGCCGGCCGACGGACCGGCCGAGGCCGTGACGGCGACACCGGCGAGACCTATGTCGTCACCGCCGCGCACCGCGAACCCGGCGCCGGGCACCGGAGTGAACCCCGCCGCGGCGGGCTGCTGCAGTGCGCTGCGCGGGTCGGGAACCGCGCCGAACGGCGCCGTCCCGGCCGGTCCCCGAGCAGGGGACGCCGAGGGCGCGGCGGTCGAGGCCGACCGCCGCGATTCGTGGGAGGTGGGGTGCTCCGTCACGCGTGGGATTCCATCCGTCCGGGGCTGTGCGCCCGACGCGCCGCGTTCCGAGCGCGCCGCCCGTGCGGGACGCGCCCAACGCGCTGCGTCTCAGGCACGTCGCAGGTGCAGAAAGAGCTGGATCTCGGGTGGTACGTCCGTACTCGACGGGGCGTAGGCATAGGCATCCTCCCCGACGACGTCGAAACCCGCGTCGTGCACGACCCGGCGCAGGTCGTCCCGCAGATAACCCGATACCCGGATCGAGTTGCCCAGGAACGGGATGGTGAAGTCGTCCACATCCGCCTCGACCATGGACAGGGCCAGCAGCCCCTCGGGGCGTAGCAGATCATGGAGCATGCCCAGTGCGTAAGGGATTTCCGCACGGGGCAGCATCAGAAGCGAGAAATAAGCGGCGATTCCGTCGAAGGAGCCGGGGCCGCCGAGCCGGCCGCCGCGCAGATCGGCGATGTCCAGCCGGTGGAAGTCGGCGTCCGGGGCGTTCTCCCGGGCCAGTGCGACCATCGAGGGGGAGAGATCGATTCCCACGACGCGGTGCCCGGCGTCCGAGAGTTGGCGGGCGGTCGGCAGGCCCGTACCGCATCCGAGATCCAGGATGCGCGAGCCGGCGGGCAGGGTTTCGGCCAGCCAGGTGCCCGAGGCGAGCTGGCCCTCCTTGTGGGGGAACGCGTCGTCGTACCGGTCACCGATCGCGTCGAACGCCTCGGCCTGGCCGGCCCGGTCCAGTGCTAACCGGTTCAGCCCCTCGTATCCGTCGTAGTGAGTTGCACTCACGACCTCGCCCCTCCTGCGACCGCGGTCAAGTTCGTTTTCCCGTTCTGGAGTTGCGCCTGTGCAGTCTTGCGGAGGACGATCCTACGTTTGAAGACCCGGGGCGCAGCAAGGGGGCTCGGCCCCGCTCCTCGCCCCGCAGAAAACTGCCGGGCCCATAGGCGCACCTTTCCACGGTTCGCCTCCTTCACTCACGTCTTTCACTTCACTCCCTCACGACCGCAAACGATCCGGTGCGCGGTCCCAGTTGTCCGGGAGCCGGGGGACCCCCCAGGCCGGATCGGGCCGCCAGTCCTCCCAGCCGTCGGCGTACGGCTCACGCCAGGCCGTGATCTGTGCGATCGCGGCCCGGCCCGCCGACCTGACCTCGGCGGCCTGTGCGTCCGTCATCAGCCCGTCCCGCTGCGCCTGCGCGAACTCGTCCTCGTCCCGCCACTCCCAGTGCCGGTCCGGGTAGACGCAGATGTCGAGAAAGTGGTCCTCGGAGTCAATGCCGTCCGCCCAACGGCGGCGCGGCTCCTCCAGATTGACGTACCAGTTCTTGAACTGCCAGCCACGTTCCCAGAACAGCCACACCGACCAGGGGTCGCCGGGGCGGGCCAGTTTCAGCACACCGGTGCCGAACCACTGGTCGTGGGCGGTCCGGCGCGGTTTGGTGTAGCGGGTGGGCAGCGGCTCGCGGTGCACCGGTGTGCCGTCGGCGAGCACCGGCTTGATACAGGGCGTGCCCGGCGCCATCCACACCGCCAGCAGCTCGTCGGTGTCCTGGACAACGGTCATCGGACGACAGATGTGGAACCGTCCGGCGTCGGCATTGTCGCGATAACGCCAGAGGATATGGTCCCCCGGCGCCCAGTGTGACGCTCCCGCCACACCGTCCGCCGCCCGCCTCGCCCCGGCCGTCCCGCGTCCGCCCGGCGTCTCGCCTTCCGTCGTGTCCACCATGTCCGCTGTCATGCGCAGATCTTAGAGGCGCGGCATGACGCGCGCCGTGACATGAGCCGCACGGGGCGTTACAGGCGTGATAATGCGGGCCGCCCCCGGAACCCGCGCGCAACAGGAACCACCGGGTGCGGCACAGGGGCGGTCCCGGCTCAGGGCCGCGTCATCCGCAGCACGTCCAGCGCCTCGTCCAGCTGGTCCTCGCTCAGCACACCGCGCTCGACGTAGCCGCCCTCCAGGACCACTTCACGAATGGTCTTCCGCTCGGCGAGGGACCTCTTGGCGACCTTCGCCGCCTCCTCGTACCCGAGGTACTTGTTGAGCGGAGTGACGACCGACGGCGACGATTCGGCGTACTCCCGCGCCCGTTCCGCGTTCGCGGTGATCCCGTCGACCGTACGGTCGGCCAGCAGCCGGGAGACGCTGGCCAGCAGCCGCACCGACTCCAGCACGTTCTTCCCGATCACCGGCAGCATCACGTTCAGCTCGAAGTTGCCGGCCGCCCCGGCCGCCGCCACCGTCGCGTCATTGCCGGTGACCTGCGCCGCGACCATCAGCACCGCTTCCGGGATCACCGGGTTGACCTTCCCCGGCATGATCGACGAGCCCGGCTGCAGATCCGGCAGCGCGATCTCCCCGAGCCCGGTGCGCGGCCCGGACGCCATCCACCGCAGATCGTTGGCGATCTTCGTCAGCCCGACCCCGATCGTCCGCAGCTGCCCGCTGGTCTCGACGATCCCGTCGCGCGCCCCCTGCGCCTCGAAGTGATCGCGCGCCTCCGTCAGCGGCAGCCCGGTCACCCGCGCCACCTCGGCGATCACCGCGGCCGAGAACCCCGGCGGAGTGTTGATCCCGGTCCCCACCGCCGTACCGCCCAGCGGCAGTTCCGCCAGCCGCGGCAGCGACGCCCGCAGCCGCTCGACGCCGTAGCGCATCTGGGCGGCATAGCCGCCGAACTCCTGCCCCAGCGTCACCGGCGTCGCATCCATCAGATGCGTCCGCCCCGACTTCACGACCTCGCTGAACTCCTCCGCCTTGCGCTCCAGGGACTCCGCCAGATGCTCCAGCGCCGGGATGAGGTCGTTGAGGACCGCGGAGGTCGCCGCGACATGGATCGAGGACGGGAAGACGTCGTTGGACGACTGGCTGGCGTTGACATGGTCGTTCGGGTGGACCTCCCGGCCCAGCCGCTCGCTCGCCAGCGTCGCGATGACCTCGTTGGTGTTCATGTTCGACGACGTCCCGGACCCCGTCTGGAACACATCGATGGGGAAGTGGTCGTCCCACTGCCCCTCCGCGACGGCTGCGGCGGCCTGCTGCACGGCCTGTGCGATGTCCTTGTCCAGGACCCCCAGCTCGCCGTTCACCTTGGCGGCCGCCCCCTTGATCCGGGCCAGCGCCTCGATGTGGGCCCGCTCCAGCCGCTGCCCCGAGATCGGAAAGTTCTGCACCGCACGCTGCGTCTGCGCCCGCCACTTCGCATGCGCGGGCACCCGCACTTCACCCATGGAGTCGTGCTCGGTCCGAAAGCCGTCGGAGTCGCCGAATGCGCTGTTGTCACTCATACCTATGTCAGTGCCCGGGGGCGGCGATCTGTTCCCGGGCACCGGCGTAAGTCACCTGCCTGAGCGCCTCCGGCGGCGGATGTGGCCCCGGCCCTCGTCACTGGCCCACCCGTCCGTCGACGCACTCGCGCAACAGGTCGGCGTGCCCGCAGTGACGGGCATACTCCTCGATCCTGTGCACCATCAGCTCCCGCACGGCGATCCCGTCCTTCCCCAGACGCTCGCTCAGATCCGGGTGCTCGGCCAGCGCGGCGTCGGTCGCGGCCTGTTCGCGCGCCATATCGGAGTACGCGGCGTCCACCTCGGTCTGCTCGGCGACAGCGCCGTCGAAGTCCGCGTCCCTCTTGCCGTACAGCTTCGGCAGTGGGTCACCGTCGCTGATCCAGTTGCGCCAGTCCCGTTCCACCTCGGCGAGGTGCCGAAGCAGGCCGAGCAGCGACATGGTCGACGGCGGCACCGCCCGACGGGCCAGTTGCTCCGGGTCCAGGCCCTCGCACTTCATCCGCAGGGTCATGCGGTAGCTCGTCAGGAAGTCCTGCAGCGTCGCGAGCTCGCCGTCCGGACTGACTCCTTCGCTGTTGCGGGGGTCGTCGTCCGGGTCGGCCCACATGTCGGGGTAGACGGTCGCCCGGCTCCATCGTGCGAGTTGGTCACTCATGCGTCCCATGTTCGTCCGCGAGGGCCCAGGCTCGCTAGTGCTCCGCGTTTGAAGTGTTCTGCACGGTCGGCGCGGCCGGTTGTCCGCGCCTGATGCCTGGGCCGGCCCAACCTCCCGTCCGGGCAACCGTCTTGAGCGACTGCTCAAAACGCTCTACGCTGCGTTTTGAGCAGTCGCTCAAACGCCTGGGATGGGGGAAGCCGCATGGGGCTGTACGTGGAGGCTCGTATCCGCGCCGGGATCGACGAGGTATGGGACCGCAGTCAGCTGCCGGACCGGCATCAACGCTGGGACCTGAGGTTCAGCGAGATCGACTATCTGCCGTGCGCACCCGGGGAGCCGCAGCACTTCCGCTACGCCACCCGCGTCCTGCCGTTGCTCACGGTCGACGGCACCGGCGTCTCGGCCGGTGAGCGGAACCGGCCCGACGGCACCCGGACTTCCGCCCTCCGCTTCTTCTCGGCGCACCCGCTGTCGCTCATCGAGGAGGGCCGCGGGTACTGGCGGTACGTCCCGGACGGCGAGGCGCTGCGGTTCCTCACCGGATACGACTACCGGCCGCGCTGGGGACGCTTCGGACGGGTCGTCGACCGGCTCCTGTTCCGGCCGCTCATGGGCTGGGCCACGGCCTGGTCCTTCGACCGGCTGCGGCTGTGGTGCGAGCGCGGGATCACCCCCGAGCGGTCGCTGCGCCACGCCCTCGCGGAGCTGTGCGTCCGGATCGCCGTTGTCGTCGCCACGGTGGCCGTGATCCCCGTCGCCGTACCGGCCGTGGCGGCCGCCGCGCTGCTGCTGCCGCCCCTGCCCGTCACTCCCGCGGCTCGCCGCTGTCTGCGCCGCCCGCCGGAGCGGGCCGCCGGACGCAGCGGGAGCGCCGCCGCCCCGACCGCCCTCCTCGCCACCCTGGAGCAGTCATGACCTCGATATTCCAGCGCGCCCTGGGCGCCGACTTCGACCGGCTCCACCCGAAGATCCGGCGGCGCTTCTCCGTCGGGCTCGACAGCGGTGAGGCGTGCATCGGGCGGGGCACGATGGAGCGGATCTGGCA
Organism: Streptomyces sp. NPDC054786; assembly: GCF_053611685.1. Classification (NCBI taxonomy): domain Bacteria; kingdom Bacillati; phylum Actinomycetota; class Actinomycetes; order Kitasatosporales; family Streptomycetaceae; genus Streptomyces; species Streptomyces sp. NPDC054786. The sequence goes on from NZ_JBSHAW010000079.1 coordinate 13,276, forward strand.
CGGCCGCAGCTTCGTCCGGCCGTTCCTGGCCCTCGGCGGCAGCCGCAACATCCTCGTCCCGCAGGCCGGCCGGGACATCCCCTTCACCATCGAGAACGTCCCGTACACGGACTCCTTCGGCCGCGAGACCGTCACCTTCGTCCGGACCTTCTCCTTCCCGCGCCGCTCCCGCCGCTTCGACGCCACCATGGTGTTCAGCCCCGAGCGCGGCTGTGTCGTCGACTACCTCGGCACCCACCAACACCTCGCCACCGACCTGCACTTCGCGGTGGACGGCAGCGGGGCCCTGCTCATCCGCTCCGGCGAGCACCGCTTCCGGGAGGGGCCGGTCGACGTCCGGGTGCCGGACCTGATCGGGGGCGATGCCGTGGTGCGCGAGTCGTACGACGAGGCGGCCGGGCGTTTCCGCATCCAGGTGCGGGTCGGCAACCGGCGGTTCGGCCCGCTCTTCGGCTACGAAGGGTCCTTCTCCGCCGAGTTCGTGGACGTCGCCGAGCGCGGAGTGCGCGCCGGGCTGCGGCCGGTGCGCGAGGAGTCGCGGGCGTGAGTGCCGATACCCGTACAAAACTGCTCGCCGGTGCGCTGCGGACGGTCACCGAACAGGGCATCGCCAAGACCTCGGCCCGCAGTATCGCCGCCACGGCAGGCGTCAACCAGGCCCTGGTCTTCTATCACTTCGGCAGCGTCGACGAACTCCTCGCCGCCGCCTGCCGGTACGGCGCGGAGCAGCGCGTCACGCTCTACCGCGAGCGCCTCGCCCGGGTCGGCAGCCTCGCCGAACTCCTGGAACTGGGGCGGGAGCTGCATGCCGAGGAGCGCCCCGGCGGCCATGTCGCCGTCCTCGCCCAGCTCTTGGCCGGGGCCCAGACCCAGCCCCGGCTCGCCCCCGCGACCGCCGCCGGACTCGCCCTGTGGATCGAGGAGATCGAGCAGGTGCTGGCGCGGGTGCTGGCCGGGACGCCGATCGCCGCCTTCGTGGACGTCGCCGGCCTCTCCCGGGCCCTCGCGGCGGGCTTCGTCGGCCTGGAACTGTACGAGGGCGTGGACCCGGAGGGGGCCCTCGGAGCACTGGACGCACTGGAGCAACTGTCCGGGCTCATCGGCGTACTGGAGGACCTGGGCCCGGTCGCCCAGCGGGCCGTACGCGCCCGGCTCCGCCGCAGCACGGCGCGGCGGGCTCAGGCCGTGCCCAGGCCCCTTCGCGGCATTTCTGACGTGGTGGACGCCCGCGGGCAACGGACCTGAGGCGCAAGGGGTTCGAGTGTCCGGGACAGGACAGCGGGACCGGCCCGGACGCGGCGGCGTCCGGCGCGGCCCCGGGAGGCGGCAGAAGAGCCCCCGGCGAAGCGTCGGGGGCTCTGTGGGTCCTGCGGGCGGGTCAGCTTCCCGAGCGCACCGGAATGCTGGTGAACGTGGGCGCCGGCGCCGGGTCCTGGAAGAAGTCGTTGCCCTTGTCGTCGACGACGATGAAGGCCGGGAAGTCCTCGACCTCGATCCGCCAGACCGCTTCCATGCCGAGCTCCTCGTACTCCAGGACCTCGACCTTCTTGATGCAGTCCTGGGCCAGGCGCGCGGCCGGGCCGCCGATGGAGCCGAGGTAGAAGCCGCCGTGCGTGCCGCAGGCGTCGGTGACCTGCTGGGAGCGGTTGCCCTTGGCCAGCATGATCTTGGAGCCGCCGGCCGCCTGGAACTGCTCGACGTAGGCGTCCATCCGGCCGGCCGTGGTCGGGCCGAAGGAACCGGAGGCGTAGCCCTCGGGGGTCTTGGCGGGGCCCGCGTAGTAGACCGGGTGGTTCTTCAGGTACTCCGGCATCTCCTCGCCGGCGTCCAGGCGTTCCTTGATCTTCGCGTGGGCGATGTCGCGGGCGACGACCAGGGTGCCGGTGAGGGAGAGCCGGGTCTTGACCGGGTGCTTGGTCAGCTCGGCGAGGACGTCGTCCATGGGGTGGTTGAGGTCGATGGCGACCGCGTCCAGGTCGGGGCCGGCGCCCTCGGTCAGCTCCTCCTCGGTGGTCTCCGGGAGGAAGCGGGCCGGGTCGGTCTCCAACTGCTCCAGGAAGACGCCCTCGGCGGTGATCTTCGCGACGGCCTGGCGGTCCGCGGAGCAGGAGACGGCGATGGCGACCGGACAGGACGCGCCGTGGCGGGGCAGCCGGACGACGCGGACGTCGTGGCAGAAGTACTTGCCGCCGAACTGCGCGCCGATGCCGATCTTCTGCGTCAGCTCGAAGACCTTCTCCTCCAGCTCCTTGTCCCGGAACCCGTGTCCGGTGGGGGAGCCCTCGGCCGGCAGCTCGTCGAGGTAGTGCGCGGAGGCGTACTTGGCGGTCTTCATCGCGTACTCGGCGCTGGTGCCGCCGACGACGATCGCGAGGTGGTACGGCGGGCAGGCGGCCGTACCGAGCGAGCGGATCTTCTGCTCCAGGAACTTCATCATGGAGGCCTCGTTGAGGACCGCCTTGGTCTCCTGGAAGAGGAAGGACTTGTTGGCGCTGCCGCCGCCCTTGGCCATGAAGAGGAACTTGTAGGCGCCGCCGTCGGTCGCGTACAGCTCGATCTGGGCCGGCAGGTTGGAGCCGGTGTTCTTCTCGTCCCACATCGTCAGCGGAGCCATCTGCGAGTAACGCAGGTTCAGCTGGGTGTAGGCGTCGTAGATGCCGCGGGAGAGGGCCGCCTCGTCGCCGCCCTCGGTCAGGACCTGCTGGCCGCGCTTGCCCATCACGATCGCGGTGCCGGTGTCCTGGCACATGGGCAGGACGCCCGCGGCGGCGATGTTGGCGTTCTTCAGCAGGTCGAGCGCGACGAAGCGGTCGTTGGCGCTGGCCTCGGGGTCGTCCAGGATCGTGCGGAGCTGGGCGAGGTGCGTCGGGCGCAGGTAGTGCGAAATGTCGTGCATCGCCTCGGCGGCCAGCTTGCGCAGCGCCTCCGGCTCGACCTTGAGGAACGTCCGTCCGTCGGCCTCGAAGGTGCTCACGCCCTCCGCGGTGACGAGGCGGTACGGGGTGGTGTCCTCACCTACGGGGAGAAGGTCGGTGTAGGCGAATTCCGGCATCGAAGGTCATTCCTTACTCGGAGAGGTCCGGCTGGCATCTACGGCAGCGCCTCCACAGCGTAGAACCCTGGCGCGCGGACGCCGCTGTGAGGTAAGGCTCAGTCGCCGCGAGACCCGTCCCGTCGACCCCTGGTCGCGATCTATCGCGTTTCGGTACGCTGGGGCCGTGGATGCAGACAACGGGGGACGACCGGGCCCCGAGAACCCGCCCGGACCGCTTCAGAAGCAGGACCAGCGGCAGGAGCGACAGCCGGTGAACATGGCCAAGCCCGCGTCCGCGCCGCCCGCGGTGGCCGAGGGCGACATCCGGGCGTCCGACGCGGACCGCGACCGGGTCGCCGAGATCCTCCGCGAGGCGCTGGCCGAGGGCCGGCTGGACCCGGAGGAGCACGCCGAGCGGATCGACACGGTCTACCGCGCCAAGACGATGGGCGAACTGGAGCCCGTCGTACGCGATCTGCCCGCGGCGGGCGCCGTCCGCGACCGGCCGGGCCCGGACGGGTACGTCTACGGACCCGGCGCCCCGGTGCCGGACCAGAACCTCGTCGCGATCTTCAGCGCCTCGGTCCGCAAGGGCCGTTGGCAGGCTCCCGCGCGGATCAACGCCTTCGCGTTCTTCGGCACCGTCGAAATCGATCTGACCGAGGCGGTCTTCCCGCAGCAGCAGGTCCAGATCAATGTCACGGCCGTCTTCGGCAGTGTGGAGATCCGGGTCCCGGAGAACATCACGCTGCGCAGCAGCGGCTCCGGCATCCTCGGCAACTTCGAGGTCGAGACGCATGACGCCGAGGACGCCAACGCCCCGCAGATCCTGGTCAACGGCTATGCGGTGCTGGGCAGTGTGGAGGCCAAGCCCAAGCGCGGCGCCTGGATCCGCGATCTGCGCGACCGGCTGCGCGACGGGCACCGCGAGTTCCGGCACGAACTCCGTGAGGAGCGGCGTGAGCGGCACCACCAACTGCGCCAGGACCGGCACGAGTGGCAGGAGCGGCTGCGTTCCGAGCGCCGCGAACGCCGGGACCGGTTCCGCAAGGGCATGGGTGGCTGAGGCCGCGGACGGCGATCAGTCACGGCATCGCGGTGGGTGATCCGACGGAGGGGGCGTCACCCGCGATTTTCTCGTTGTCGCACGATCGCCACGGTGTGCATAAGCGTGCGCACAGCGGGTAGGGCTGGTGCATCGTCTCTCGTACGGCTGCGGGGTGCGGAAAAAGGCCGTGCGCAGCGAGACGGGCAAGGGTGATTCTCGCGCCGAAGCCGTCGTCAGGAGTAGACCGTGCTGCTACCGCATCAGCCCCTGCAGGATGCCGCTGTCGTTCCGTCCCAGCAAGTGCCTGCTCGTGACGAGGCCGGCCCCTGGCATTCGGAGGCGGTGTGCCGCCGGGACGAAGCCGGGCTGTTCTTCGCCCCGTCCAAGGAGCCGACCGCCGCGAGGCTGGCCAGAGAAGAGGCCGCGAAGCGGGTCTGCGCCCGCTGTCCCGTGATGGTCGAGTGCCGGGAGCATGCGCTGCTCCAGCCCGAGCCGTACGGCGTCTGGGGCGGTCTGACCGCGGCCGAGCGCCGGGTCGTGCTGACCCGTCGGCGGCGCCGGGAGACCGAACTCCAGCGGGCCGCCCATATGCCTGCGGCCGGCTAGGCGGCCGCGCGAGCGGCTTCGGCCCATAGAGCGCACCCCAGGCGTATGGGCCACTTCGCCCCCGCCGGAGACTCTCCGACGGGGGCGAAGTGTGTGTACGGGCGGGCCGGTTGCACGGGCCGGCCGCGGCGCACGCTAGCTGGGGCGCTCGAAGTCCACCGAGCTGTACGCACGCAGCTTGGACAGCCGGTGCTGGGAGTCGATCTGGCGGATGGTGCCGGACTTGGAGCGCATCACCAGGGACTGGGTGTAGGCGTTCTCGGCGCGGTAGCGCACGCCGCGCAGCAGGTCGCCGTCGGTGATGCCGGTGGCGACGAAGAAGACATTGTCACCGCGGACGAGGTCGTCGATCTCCAGCACCTTGTCCAGGTCGTGCCCGGCGTCCAGCGCGCGCTGCCGCTCCTCGTCGTCCTTGGGCCACAGCTTGCCCTGGAAGGCGCCGCCCAGACACTTCAGCGCACAGGCCGCGATGATGCCCTCGGGCGTACCGCCGATGCCCAGCAGCAGGTCCACGCCGGTGCCCTCGCGGGCCGCCATGATCGCGCCGGCGACATCGCCGTCGGCGATGAACTTGATCCGGGCCCCGGCCTCCCGGACCTCCTTGACCAGGCCCTCGTGGCGGGGCCGGTCCAGGATGACCACGGTGACGTCCTCGACAGCGGACTTCTTCGCCTTCGCGATCCGCTTGATGTTCACGGCCACCGGCGCCGTGATGTCCACGAAGTCCGCCGCCTCCGGGCCCGTGGCGATCTTGTCCATGTAGAAGACCGCGGACGGGTCGAACATCGAGCCGCGCTCGGCCACCGCCATCACGGACACGGCGTTCGCCATGCCCTTGGCGGTCAGCGTCGTCCCGTCCACCGGGTCCACGGCCACGTCGCACTCCGCGCCGGTCCCGTCTCCCACGCGCTCGCCGTTGTAGAGCATCGGGGCGTTGTCCTTCTCGCCCTCGCCGATGACCACGACGCCGTTCATCGAGACGGTGTGGATCAGGGCGCGCATGGCCTTCACCGCCGCGCCGTCCGCGCCGTTCTTGTCACCTCGCCCCACCCAGCGGCCCGAAGCCATGGCACCGGCCTCGGTGACCCGGACGAGCTCCAGGGCGAGGTTGCGGTCCGGGGCCTCGGGGCTGACCTCGAGTTGGGACGGGAGATGATGCTCGCTCATCGAGCGCACCTTTCTGAACGGCGACGGCCGTGAAGGAATGAGGGTGGCTGTGCGGGGGTGCGGGGGTTTCCCCCAGAGGCTCACAGTATCTCCAGGCCGCCAAAATGAGCAGAGGGCCCTTCGCATGAGCGCCCGCAGCGGAGCCGGTCACCTGGGTGTTTGCACAGGTGACGGTCTTGGCCGGGGGGCCTGTCGGGGCCGCGGCGGGCATGGGGGACCATAGGGGCGTGGCAGGTATGCGAGGCAGGCAAACGGTGCGGGACATGGTCCTGTCGCTGGCGGTGATCGGCGCTCTCGTCGGCGCGATCTACATCTTCATCCCGCACGACGAGAGCGCGGACGCGGCGAAGAACGCGGTCAAGGCGGTCGACTACCGCGTCGAACTGATCACGGCCCGGCGGGCGGCGCCCTATCCGGTCGCCGCGCCTCAGGGGCTGCCCAAGACCTGGCGCGCCACCTCCGTCTCGTACAAGGCGAGCGAGGACGGCAAGGGCGGTGCCTGGCATCTGGGGATGCTCGACCCGGAGCAGGAGTACGCGTCCATCGAGCAGAGCGACGCCCTGCCGCGGAAGTTCATCCAGGAGGTCACGCTCGGCGCGACCAAGGCCGAGGGCAAGCAGGCCGTCGGCAGCAAGAAGTGGGACCGCTACAAGGGCGGCAGGTACAACGCGCTGGTCCGCGAGGAGTCCGGGGTGACCACGGTCATCACCGGCACGGCCCCCTACGGGCGGCTTGCCGACCTGGCTGCCGCGCTGGTGGCGAAGAAGGGCTGAACCGCGAAGACACCGATGAGGCCGCCGCACCCGGGAGGG
>NZ_JBSHAW010000080.1:0-19272 GCF_053611685.1 Streptomyces sp. NPDC054786
CTCCGCCGGTGTCGTGTCTCAGCCGCCAGACCGCCGGGCCGACGGCGTACGGCGGCGGAACGGCCCGTGCCCGCGAGCCAGCCGCGCCGGCGCGAACGGCGCGGCGACCGCGGGCATTCCGTCTCCTTGAACCAGCGTGGTCACCAGCGCCCCGGTAGCCGGCGCCAGCATCAGCCCCAGCATGTTGTGGCCACAGGCCGTGAGCACCCGGGCGGTGCCGGGGACCGGACCGATCAGCGGCAGCCCGTCGGGCGTCATGGGGCGCGAGCCGACCCACTCCTCCTGCCGCGCCGACCAGTCCACCTCAGGCAGATACGGGCCCGCGGCCGCCGCGATGGCCCGCACCCGGCCGGCCCGGAACCGGTCGTGGTCGGAGTCGAACTCCATCGTCCCGGCAACCCGCACCCGGTCTCGCAACGGCGTCAGGACGACATGCGCGGAGCCGAGGTGCACCAGCCGCCGCAGCGGCCGCTCGGTCCGTACGGAGAAGCTGTAGCCCTTGCCGGGGAACAGCGTGACCGCCGTGCCCAGGCCGCGCAGCAGCTCGCGGGAGCGGACACCGGCCGCGATCACCGTGCGGTCCGCGTGATGGCTGCCCGCCGTGGTGTGCACCGCCACGCCGCCGGGGTACTCCTCGACGTCCGTGACCCGGGCGCCCTCCACGACGCGTACCCCCTGCGCGCGCAGCCGCGCCGCCAGCCGGTCGACGAACAATGACGGATCCAGCGACCACTGGTCCTCGACGAGGAACCCGGCCCGGGCCCGCGCCGACAGCGCCGGCTCCGCATCCGCCATCCCCGCGCGGTCCAGCACCCCGCTCCCGGCCAGCGGCGCGCCCAGCCGGGCGAATGCGGCCCGCGCCGCGACGGCCGCCGCCCGCTCGGGGAAGGCGAACAGAAAGCCGCTCTTGTCGGCCTGCCCGTCGACGCCGAGCTCCTCCAACTCCTCGAAGAGCGCGAAGGTTTCACCGGCCAACTTGGCCAGCGCACGGGCCCCGCGGTCGTGGTCGCGGCGGTTGGCGCGGCGGGCGAACCCGGCCAGGAAGCGCATCAGTTCGGCGCTCGGCCCGGGGTGGACGTACAGGGCACTGTCGGGGCGGTGCAGCCCGCGCAGCGCCTCGGTGACCTTGCCGGGCGCGGCGAGTGGCTCGACCAGATCCGGGCAGACCTCGCCGGCGTTGCCGCGCGAGGCGCCACTGCCGACCCGGTCCCGCTCCAGGACGGTGACCTCCAGCCCGGCCCGGCTCAGATAGTGCGCGCAGCAGAGCCCGATCAGACCACCACCCACGATGGTCACCGACGAAGGGGCTGCGGTGGTGGGGGAGCGACGGTCGGTCACGGCTTCTCCTCGGCAAGTGCGGTGGAATGTACGGGAGTTGAGGGGTCGTTGGGGTGGTCTGTGGGCCGCTCCGGCGCGGTCGCCGCCTCCCGCAGCGTCAGGCCACGGGTCTCCGGTGCCAGGACCAGCGAGGCCGCCCAGCCGGCCAGCGCGATCAGGGCGCCGGCGAGCATCGCCAGCCGGGTGCTCCGGGCGAGCAGCAGCGGTGCGCCGTACGTGCCGATGGCGGCGCCGATACGGCTGATACCGGTGGCGAAACCGTTCGCGGTGCCGCGCACCGCCGTCGGGAACAGCTCGGACGGGTAGATCGCCTGCAGACACTGGCCGGCGAACATCGCGAGGCCGAACGCCGCGAACAGCACCACCACCAGCCACACCGGCGGCGCGGCGAACGCGCCCAGCAGCGCCAGCGGCACGGACGAGAGCCCGAAGCTCCACAACAGCAGTGCGCGACGGCCCCGGTTGATGAACAGTGCGCCGGACAGCGAGCCGAGCACGAAGAACAGCTGCACCACGATGGCGCCCAGGTAGGCGGTATGGCCCCCAGCCAGTCCGAAGGAGGCGAGGATCGTCGGTTCGTAGGTGGTGATCGCATAGATCGGCAGCAGCTGGCAGGACCAGAACAGACAGATGAACAGCGTCCGGCGCAGGTACGGGCCGCGGAAGAGGTCGCGGTAGCGGCTCGGCCCGGCCCGCTCGGCGTCCGCTTCGTCCAGTACGGACAGATCGGCGTCGGGTCCGTGCATCCGCAGCAGTACGGCCCGTGCCTCGGCGGTGCGGCCGCGGCTCATCAGCCAGTGCGGGGACTCCGGCGAGCGCAGCCGTAGCGCCAGTACCAGCAGGGCCGGTACCGCGCTGCTGGCCAGCATCAGCCGCCAGTCCTCGGCGCCGGCCGCGAGCATCGCCCAGCCCACGAGGAAGGCGCAGGCGGCGCCCGCCGACCACATGGTCACCATCGCGACCATCACCGGGCCGCGGGACCGCTCGGGTGCGAACTCGGAGGCGATGGTGCCGGCGATGGCGAAGTCCGCCCCGATCGCGATGCCCATCGCGAAGCGGAGCGCGGTCAGCTGCCAGGGCTCGCTGACGACGTACTGGGCAGCGGACAGCAGGATGAAGGCGGCGATATCGGCGAGATAGACCGCACGGCGGCCGATCCGGTCGGTCACCCGGCCGAAGACCAGCCCGCCGGCGAACATACCGAGCAGCGACGCCGAGCCGATCAGGCCGGCGTCACCGATGCCGAGCGAGAAGTGCGCGCTCACCAGGGGGAGGGCGACGCCGATGATGCTGAGGATGTAGCCGTCGCAGAACTCACCGCCGCCCGCGTAGAGCGTGATGAGCCAGTTGGTGCGGGAGGGACGTGGGTGTGACGCGATTGCGGTCATGCGGAGAAGTTAGGCAGCGGTGCCGCGCAGGTCATCGTGCGGTCCGTACGAACCGGGAGGCATGTGACCGGCACCGGTTGTACGATCCGCACAGCACGGGCCGGTCCGGTGGCCCGGAACTGCAGGTCGGCGGCCGGAAGCCGGCCGGTGGTGAGGCACACGCACGGCGGGAGGCGGACGGATGGCACGCGACGGTACGGGCCGCCCGGTCCTGGCACCGGAAACGGCCCAGGAGATCGCCCGGGACATCACCGGCATCGTCGGCTTCAACGTCCTGATCACCGACCGCGAGGCGATCGTCATCGGTAGCGGCGACCCGGCCCGGATCGGCACCCTCCACGAGGCGTCCGTCGAGGTGCTCGCCACCCTCCGGCCGCAGGCGCACGACACCCGGCAGGCCCGCGGACTGCACGGCGTACGGCCCGGCATCAGCCTCCCGCTGGTCGTCGACGGGGAGCCGCTGGGCACGGTCGGTCTGACCGGGCCGCCGTCCCGGGTACGGCAGTTCGGCCTGGTCGTCCAGCGCCAGGCGGAGATCCTCATCCGCGAGTCGGAACGCCAGCGCTCCCTGCTGCTGCGCGAACGCGCCGTGGAGGACCTGCTGCGCGAGCTCGCGCTGCCCGACCCGCAGCGGCTGCACCCCGAGGCACTGGCCGCCCGCGCCGCCGAACTCGGGGTGAACCTGACCGTCCCGCGCCGCGCACTGCTGATCGACCTCGGCGACGCGGCGGGCGGTGTGTCCCGGCCCGCCGTGCTGCGGACCGTACGCGAGGTGTTCGCCGGCCCCCAGGACCTGATCGGCGAGGTGACGGCGGGGCGGCCGGTCGTTCTGCACCCCGCCGCACACGACCGGTCCGCCGACGACGGGGCACGGCTGGTGACCCTGCTGGCCGACCGGCACGGGCTCACCGTCCGGGTCGGCGTCGGCGATGCGGCCACGGGCCCGGCGGGGCTGCACGCCTCCTACCGGGGCGCGGAGGAGGCCTTGCGGATCGGCCCGCTGCTGGACCACGGCGGGCCCGGCCCGGCGCACGGACCGGTGCTCTGCGCACCGGCGCTGCGGGTGCCGCGGCTGCTGGCGGGCGTGCCCCAGGAGGCTGGACTGCGCTACGCCGCCGAGGTGCTCGGCCCGCTGCGGGCCGAACCGGACTGGCCCACGCTGCGTGCGACGCTGATCGGCTGGGCGGAGAGCGGCTGTCATCTGGTGCGCGCGGCCGAGCAGTTGCACATCCACCGCAACACCCTCGTCTACCGCCTCGACAAGATCACCCGCCGCGCGGGCCGCCCGGTCCGCGACCCGGCCGAGGCCATCGCCCTGTACCTCGCCTGCCTGACGGAGCTGGTCCTCGATCCTCCCGGGGAGCCGGCCCGCCCACCGGTACGGCACCGGCGCACCGCCCGGACCGCCGGCCACGCAACCCGGCGGTGAGCGGTAACGGACCCGGGCCGGACCGGAAAACGGGATGAAGGTCCCGCCGCACCGAGTTAGCGTCCCGGGGTGACCACTGACGACGCCGCCCGCGCCACCATGAACATCCGGGATCTCCCCGCGGCCGACTGCGACCAGGCCCTGGACATGTGCTACTCCGTCTTCCATCTGCAGCCCGGCGACAAGACCCGGAGTTTCCACGGGGATCTGCTGCGGGCCGGCCTCCGGGTCGGTGCGTACGACGGCGCACAGCTGGCCGGACTGGCCGGGGCGCACCGCCGCACCCTCTCCGTACCGGGTGGCCGACTTCCTTGTGCGGCGGTGGACTTCGTCACCGTGCTGCCCACCCACCGGCGCCGTGGCGTCCTCACCTCGATGATGGACGGGCTCTGGCGCCGCTGTGCCGCCGACGGGCGGCCACTGGCCTGCCTCTGGGCGTCCGAGAGCGCCATCTACGGACGCTACGGCTTCGGCGCCGCCACCGAGTTGTACGGCATCGAGATCGACACGTCCCGCCCGCTCGCCCTGCGCCTCGCCCCCGACAGCCGTCCGCTGCGGCTGATCGACCCGGCCGAGGCACCCGCGGTCCTCGCACCGCGCTACGACGCGACCCTGCCGCAGCGCGCCGGCCGCTTCACCCGCGACGCGAGCTGGTGGCGCGCCGGGGCGCTGGACCTCAACGGCGCCCGGATGAACGCCGGTCAGGACGGGTTCGGAGCGGCGCGTGTCGTGGTGCTCGGCGCCCCCGGTGAGGAGCCCGGCGGCTATGCGGTCTACCGCACCCGCGGTCCGGGGGAGGGCCGCCCCGGAGCGGTCTTCGTCGGCGAACTGGAGGCGGAGTCCGCACCGGCCGCCGCCGCCCTGTGGTCCTACCTCGCCTCGATCGACCTCACCTCGGTCGTACGGGTCCAGGGCCGCCCCGCCGACGACCCTCTCCTGTACCTCGCCGCCGACCGTGACCAGGTCCGCGTCACCGGGCAGGAACCCAACCTGTGGCTCCGGCTGGTGGACGTCGACGCCGCGCTGACCGCGCGCTCCTGGGCGGCCCCCGTCGACCTCGTCCTCGATCTGCGCGACACCGCCCTGCCCGCCAACGCGGGCCGCTTCCGGCTGACCGCGGGGCCCGACGGCGCCACCTGGGAACCCGTCGACGAGGCGCCCGACATCTCCCTGGACGTACGGGAGTTGGGCTCCTGCTACCTCGGTGGCACCCCCCTGCGGCACTTCGTTCACGCCGGTCTGGCCACCGAACACACCCCGGGCGCGGTCCGCCGCCTGGACGCCGCCCTGCAGACCGAGTGGCTGCCCTTCACCGGGGAGAACCACTGAGCGACGGGCGCGGGCCGACCGGGGTGCCCGCCCCGGCCGCCTCGGCCCGCGCCCGTCGCTCGGCCCGCGCCCCCGCCTCTCAGCCCGCGCCCCCGGCCCGCCGCGGCCGCAGCGCCGCCATCACGAACACGTCATGCCACGCGCCGTCCCAGAAGAGAGCCTCACGCATCCGGCCCTCCACTTCGAAGCCGCACTTCTCGTACGCCCTCCGCGCGCGCGGGTTGTAGTCGAAGACCTCCAGCTGGACGCGGTGCAGCCCCACCCGGTCGAAGGCGTAGTCGAGCAGCAGCCGGATCGCCTCGCTGCCGATGCCGCGGCCGGTGGCGTCCGGGGTGAGGGCGATCCGGAAGCTCCCGTGGGCGTTCGGCGGATCGATCCCGCTCAGGGCGAGTTCGCCCAGGAAGCCGCCGGTTTCCCGGTCCTCGATGGCGAGGTCCAGCCGGTCCGCGCGGTCGGCACTGCCGGCGCACCACGCCTGCATCTCCTCCAGCGTGAAGTCATGATGGGTGCCGGTCAGCCGGCGGGTCTCCGGGTCCACGGCGGCGGTGTGGAAGGCGGCCGCATGCCGTGACGACAGCGGTGCGAGGCGGATCCGGGCGCCTGTGAGCACCGGCTTCTCGGAGAGTGCGGTGGCGTCGATCATGGGGTGATGATGTCCGGGCCGTGGGGCGTACGGCAACGGAATTGACCGGGCGGGGGAGTGCCGGACCGGGTGGGGGCGGGCCGGTTCAGCAGGAGCGGGCCGGAAAGGGGGAGGCGTGGAGCTGCGGCAGGTGCGGTACTTCGTCATGGTCGCGCAGGAGCTGCACTTCGGGCGGGCCGCCGAGAAGCTGCACATCGTGCAGTCGGCGGTGAGCCAGCAGATCGGACGGCTGGAGCGGGAGCTGCGGACCGAGCTGTTCGACCGTTCGGCGCGCCAGGTGCGGCTGACCGCCGTCGGCGAGCGGTTTCTGCCGGAGGCGCGGGCGCTGCTCGCCGCCGAGCAGCGCGCCCGCGCCGTCATCGCCGAGTTCGCCGAGGTCCGGGCCGCCACCCTGCGCGTGGGGACCAGTACGGGCCTGGGCGCCCATCTGGACCGCGTGCTGGAGGCGCTGGCAGATCTCGCCCCGGAGATCCGGGTGGAGCTGGTGGCGGCGCGGGCCCGGGAGCGGCTCGACCGGGTGGCGTCCGGTGAGCTGGCTGCCGCGTTCCTCCGCGGTGAACCGCGCGACGGACAGCGGGACGGCCTGCGCTTCGTTCCGCTGTGGCAGGACCCGCTGGTGGCGGTCGTCCCGGCCCGCCACCCGCCGGCCGCCTCGCCGGACACGGCGTCCGATCTCGATCGGTGATCGCTGTGTGCGCGATCCGCTTCTTGGTCGCACGGCCCGTTCGCGATGGACTGAGGACACGCCGGCCAACCACGGGAGACCGGGGGGAACCGGGCGCACCGCAGGCCGCGGAACACGGGGAGTCCCTGTGTCCCACTTCCCAACGGCCATATATGACAAGGGAGTTACGTCATGCCGATCGTCACCGTCCAGCAGGGTCCGCGCAGCGTCGAGCTGAAGCGGGAACTGGTCCGGCAGATCACCGACGCGTTCGTCGACGCGTACCGGATTCCCGCCGAGACCGTGCAGGTCTGGATCCAGGAAGTCCCCACCGACAGCTGGGGCGCGGCGGGCACGCTGACCGCCGACAAGTAGCCGACGAGCGGCGGGCCGGTCTTCACGGGGGAGGGCCGGCCCACGCCTCGCCTTACGGGAGTCGCGGGCAGCAGCGCGCCGTACGGGAGTCCCCTGACGGGAGTCGCCGCAGGGGCGTCGCCCCACGGGAGCTCCCCTTACGGGAGCGCCCCGGCCCGCCGGGCCGCGATCACCGCCTGCAGCCGGGTGTGCGCCCCCAGCTTCCGCATACAGGACCGGAGATAGCTCTTGACCGTCTCCGGGCGCAGCCCCAGCCGCCGCGCCACCGCCGCATTCGTCGCCCCCGACGCCACACAGGCCAGTACGTCCACCTCGCGCGGCGACAGCACCGGGCCCGCACCGTCCGCGTCGGGCCGCCTCGACGAGGCCGCCGCGAGCCGGCCGCACGCCCCCAGCAACTCCTGCCGCAGCAGCGGGTCGCCGACCCGCTGGGCCAGCGCGCGCAGCTCACCGTGCGCCTCCCGTACCTCCTCCCACCTCGCCGGATCGGCGGCGGCCGGCGGGGTGGGCTCCTCCCGTGTCCGCAAGGCATGGGGGAGGACCTCCGACAGCAGCCGCGCCGCCTCGTCCTGCAGCACGAGCGCCTGCTCCAGTTCCCGCGCCGCCTCCACGGCCGCCGACAGCGGCCGGTCGCCGAGCCGCACCGGCCGGCGCAGCGCCCCGTACAGCACCCCGCGCACCCGGCGCCGGACGATCACCGGCACCGCGAGCACCGACCGCAGCCCCTCCGCGGCCACCGCCGCGTCGTATTCATGGCTGATCACCGACGAGACGCTGTAGTCGGTCACCGCGAACGGCCGGGACAGCGCCACGGCCTTCCCGCCCAGCCCATTGCCCTGCAGAATGTCCAGGCCGTGCAGTACCGCGGTCTCCGTACCGGCCAGCTCATTGATGCGGTAGCGCCCCGTGCCGGCCAGCAGACCGCCGAACGCCACCGGCAGCCCGCTGGCCCGCCGTAGCCGCGACAGCGCCGTCCGTACGTCCACCGAATCGTTCGCCGCCGACTCGCGCTGCACGCCGATACCTCCGCTTCCCCCCGTTCGGGGGTGGTGAGACCTGCGCCACTGATTACACGATGGCAGGGAGCGGTGCGGCAATGAGGAGGACACATGACGGACACGGAAAACGCTGCGACGGGTCGCGCACCGGCCGCCACCGAGGCGTTCCGGGCGGCGCGGGATCTCCTGCTGCGGCACCGGGAGGACTATGACGCGGCCCGTGCGGGCTTCCGCTGGCCCCGCCCCGACCACTTCAACTGGGCGCTGGACTGGTTCGACGTCATCGCCCGCGACAACGACCGCACCGCGCTGCACATCGTCGAGGAGGACGGCGGCGAGACCGTGCTGAGCTTCGAGGAGCTGCGCCGTCGCTCCGACCAGGCCGCCAACTGGCTGTCCGCCAAAGGGGTACGGGCCGGCGACCGCATCGTCGTGATGCTCGGCAACCAGGCGGAACTGTGGGAGACCGCGCTGGCCGCGATGAAGCTGCGCGCCGTCGTCATCCCCGCGACACCCCTGCTGGGCGCGGCCGATCTCCACGACCGGATCGACCGCGGCCGGGCCCGCCATGTCATCGTGCGCGCCGCGGACACCGACAAGTTCGCCGCCGTACCGGGCGACTACCACCGGATCGCGGTCGGCGGCGCGGCGGACGGCTGGCTGGCCTACGAAGAGGCGTACGACAGTCCCGACAGCTATGAGCCGGACGGTCCCACCCGGGCCGACGACGCGCTGATGCTCTACTTCACCTCCGGCACCACCGCCCGCCCCAAGCTCGTCGAGCACACCCACGCGTCCTACCCCATCGGTCATCTCGCGACGATGTACTGGATCGGCCTGCGGCCCGGCGATGTGCATCTGAACATCTCCTCGCCCGGATGGGCCAAGCACGCCTGGTCCAATCTCTTCGCGCCCTGGAACGCCGAGGCCACCGTCTTCATCCACAACTACACCCGCTTCGACGCGGCCCGGCTGATGGCCGAGATGGACCGGGTCCACGTCACCAGCTTCTGCGCCCCGCCCACCGTCTGGCGGATGCTCATCCAGGCCGATCTGACGGCGCTGCGCACCCCGCCGCGGGAGATCGTCGCCGCCGGCGAACCGCTGAACCCGGAGATCATCGAGCAGGTGCGGCAGGCCTGGGGCGTGACGATCCGCGACGGCTTCGGACAGACCGAGACCGCCGTCCAGGTGGCGAACACCCCGGGCCAGACCGTCAAACCGGGCTCCATGGGCCGGCCCACCCCCGGCTTCGACGTCGTCCTGCTCGACCCGGTCAGCGGCGCACCGGCCGACGAGGGAGAGATCGCCCTCGACCTCTCCGCCCGGCCGGTCGGCCTGATGACCGGCTACCACGGCGACCCGGCACGCACCGCGGAGGCGATGGCCGACGGCTACTACCGCACCGGCGACATCGGCTCCCGCGACAGCGAGGGCCGGCTCACCTACATCGGGCGCGCCGACGACGTCTTCAAGGCCTCCGACTACAAGATCTCGCCGTTCGAGCTGGAGAGCGCCCTGCTGGAGCACGAGGCGGTCGCCGAGGCCGCCGTGGTGCCGGCCCCGGACCCGCTGCGGCTGTCGGTGCCCAAGGCGTATGTCGTGCTGGCGGCCGGGTGGTTGCCCGGCCCGGAGACCGCGAAGCTGATCTTCGCGCACTCCCGCGAGGTCCTGGCCCCCTACAAGCGCATCCGGCGGCTGGAGTTCGCCGAACTGCCGAAGACCGTCTCCGGCAAGATCCGCCGTATCGAACTGCGTGAGCGCACCGCGCAGGGCGACGGCGGCGCCGAGTACCGGGAGGAGAACCACCGATGAGCCGGCCGCACCAAGAACTGTCGTACGCCAGCGGGGCCGCCGAGCAGCCGCTGCTCGGCCACACCATCGGCACCGATCTGGCCCGCGCCATCGCCCGGTTCGGCGACCGTGAGGCGCTGGTCGAGGTGGCGAGCGGCCGCCGCTGGACCTACACCGAACTGGGCCGCGCGGTCGACGAGGTGGCACTCGGTCTGCTCGCCAAGGGCGTCCGCAAGGGCGACCGGGTCGGTATCTGGGCGCCCAACTGCGCCGAATGGGTCCTCGTCCAGTACGCCACCGCGCGGATCGGCGCCATCCTCGTCAACGTCAACCCGGCCTACCGCGTCCACGAGTTGGCGTATGTCCTGCGACAGGCCGGTATCACCGTCCTGGTCTCCGCGACCCACCACAAGACCAGCGATTACCGCCGGATGATCGAGCAGGTGCGCGCCGAGAGCCCGGCGCTGCGCGATGTGGTCTACATCGGCGACCCGACCTGGGGCGGGCTGCTGGCGGCCGGCGCCACCGTCCCGCACACCGAACTCGCCGAGGGTGAAAAGGCCCTGGCCGCCGACGACCCGGTCAACATCCAGTACACCTCGGGCACCACCGGCTTCCCCAAGGGCGCCACCCTCTCGCACCACAACATCCTCAACAACGGCTACTGGGTCGGCGAGACCGTCGCCTACACCGAGCAGGACCGGGTGTGTCTGCCGGTGCCCTTCTACCACTGCTTCGGCATGGTCATGGGAAACCTCGGCATCACCTCGCACGGCGCCTGCATCGTCATCCCGGGCCCCGCGTTTGATGCCGCCACCACCCTCCAGGCCGTCCAGGACGAGCGCTGCACCTCCCTCTACGGCGTCCCCACCATGTTCATCGCCGAGCTCAACCACCCCGACTTCGCCGGCTTCGACCTCTCCTGCCTCCGCACCGGCATCATGGCGGGCTCGCCCTGCCCGGAGGAGGTGATGAAGCGGGTGGTCGCCGAGATGCACATGACCGAGGTCTCCATCTGCTACGGCATGACCGAGACCTCCCCGGTCTCCACCCAGACCCGGCGCGACGACGACCTCGCCCACCGCACCGGGACCGTCGGCCGGGTGCTGCCGCACATCGAGGTGAAGGTCGTCGACCCGGCGAGCGGGGTGACCGTGCCCCGCGGCACCCCCGGCGAGCTGTGCACCCGCGGCTACAGCGTGATGCTCGGCTACTGGGAGGACCCCGAGCGCACCGCCGAGGTCATCGACGCCGCCCGGTGGATGCACACCGGCGATCTCGCGGTGATGAACGACGACGGCTATGTCCGGATCGTCGGCCGCATCAAGGACATGATCATCAGAGGCGGCGAGAACGTCTACCCGCGCGAGATCGAGGAGTTCCTCTACTCCCACCCCAAGATCGCCGATGTCCAGGTCGTCGGTGTCCCCGACGAGAAGTACGGCGAGGAGATCGCCGCCTGCGTCATCCTCCGGGACCCCGAAGACCCGCTCACCCGCGATGAGTTGGCCCGCTACTGCCGCTCCCGCCTCGCCCACTACAAGGTGCCGCGCCACCTCCACCTCTTCGACGCCTTCCCGATGACCGTCAGCGGCAAGGTCCGCAAGATCGAGCTGCGGGAGCGGCTGGCGGAGGAGCTGGGGCGAGTGTCGCCATGACCCACGCCCGGCGGTCAGCGGGGCACGTCCCCGCGCGCCGTGCCACGGGGAATACGCGTCGTGGGCGAGTGCGCGGCACGCACCCGCTCCGCTCACCTACAGGTCCTGCTTCAGTCGGCCGGCTCTCCTGCATCGGAGTAGATCACCAGTGTCCGCTCCGGCTGTTCGGCGAGGTGGAATGCGGTGTACGTGAAATCGACCGCCCCGCGTCCCGGGCACCGTAGCCGTTTCCGTCCGCCGTGCCGCGCCTGCACGTCGTACCGCGGCCACCAGGCGGACACCTCCGGGCTGCCCGCTTTCAGCTCGTCGATCAGCCGGGTGTAGCGGGCGTCGCCGGGGTGCTGTCCGGCCAGCGTCCGCAGCCGGGCGAGCAGGCCGCGCGCCTCGGGCTCCCAGTCGACCAGAACGTCCCGGGCCGCAGGTTCGAGGAACACCCAGCGGGCGAAGTTCGCCGGCCGGTCCGCCGCCGCGGTGAGGCGCGGAAACAGCTCGTCGGCTGCCTGGTTGTAGCTGAGCACGTCATAGGTGCCGCCGATGATGTACGCGGGGTTCGGCTGGAGCAGGAGCGGGACGGCCGCCACCTCGGCGGCGAGCGGCTCGGGTTCCTCGGCCTCGGCCGCGGGCGCGTGGCCGGCGAGCTGGAAGAGGTGTCCGCGTTCGTGCCGGTCGAGCCGCAGCACCGCGGCGAGCGCGTCGAGCACCTGGTCCGAGGCACGGATGTCCCGGCCCTGCTCCAGGTACGTGTACCAGGTGGCGCTGATCCCGGCGAGCAGCGCGAGTTCCTCCCGGCGGAGTCCCGGCGTCCGGCGTCGGCCGGTCCGTGGCAGGCCGACCTGCTCGGGGGTGATCCGCTCCCTGCGGCTGCGCAGGAAAGCACTCAGCTCACGGCGCTGATCCGGCTGTTTCGGCATGGTGGATGGCATCCCTGGTTCCAGAATAAACGCGCTCTGGAAACCAGGCTAGATCCCCCGCAGACTGGTGCCCGAGCGGGGTTGCGGACCTCACCGAGGGTCTGTGGACGGCTCACCCCGGCACCGGCGGCTCCGGTGTTCGGAGCCCGGACGGGGCCGGGCGAGCGCCCGGAACGGTGACGAGCCGGAGCCCGGTGACCAGCCGGATCCCGGAAACGAGCCGGATCCCGGAAACGAGCCGGATCCCGGAAACGAGAAGGAAGAGGAAGACACCATGTCGGGAATCGACGGCAAGGTCGTGGCGATCACGGGAGCCGGCAGCGGCATCGGAGAGGCGACCGCGCTGCTGCTGGCCGAGCGAGGCGCCCGCCTCGTCCTGGGGGCGCGCCGAAGCGAGCGCCTCGCGGATCTGGTGGCCCGGATCGAGAAGGCGGGCGGCACGGCCGTGCAGATCCGTACGGATGTGACCCGGCGCGACGACCTGCACGCCCTGGTCGCACTGGCCGGTGAGCGATTCGGCCGGCTCGACGTGCTGGTCAGCAACGCCGGGGTCGGTACGATCTCGCCCCTCGACGATCTGCGCGTCGACGAGTGGGACCAGATGGTCGACGTGAACCTCAAAGGCGTGCTGCACGGAATCGGCGCCGCGCTGCCGGTCTTCCGGGCGCAGGGCACCGGCCACTTCATCACCACGGCCTCCACGGCCGCCTTTCGCATCGTGCCGGCCATGGCGGTCTACGCCGCTACGAAGTTCGCGGTCCGCGCCCTCTGCGAAGGTCTGCGCCAGGAAGCCGGCGACTCCCTGCGGGTGACCACCGTCTCGCCCGGCCCAGTGGATACCGACTTCGCCGAGGCATCAACGAATCAGCAGGTCAGAGAGCAGATCAAGGAGACCCGCGACCGGATCGCGATCCCGCCGGAGGCGATCGCCCGAGCCATCGCGTTCGCGATCGAGCAGCCGGCCGGCGTCGACGTGAGCGAGATCGTCGTCCGGCCCACCGCCCAGAACTGACCCCGCCGCTCCCCGTGTGGGCGAGATGCCGGCCGGCGCGTGAGGTGGCGCATCCGGGCGGCTGTTCAGGCCCGCCGTTCCCCGGGCCAGTCGAGCAGCAGGCGCGTGGCGCGGGGAAGCGAAGCGACCACGAGGTCGTACGAGTCCTCGATCATGTCGAGGACGAGCCGGTCGGGAAGGTCACCGTCCAGTGAAACGGTGTTCCAGTGCCGCTTGTTGAGGTGATAGCCGGGCACCACCTCGGGGTGTGCCGCTCGCAGCCGCTCCGCCAGCTCGGGCTCGCACTTGAGGCTCACGCTGAGCGGCGTGTCCGTCAGCGTCGTCAGCGCGAAGATCTTGCCGCCGACCTTGAAGGTCGATACGTCCGGGTGCCGCGGAAAGGGACATTCCTCGGTCACACCGTTGAAGTCCAGGCAGACGGTCCGAAGGGTAGGCGCGTTGATCATCCCCGCATTATCTCCGGGGAGGGGCGGGGGCTGCCTGACCGGTCGTCATGTGGAGCCGACCGGCCCGCCCACGAGCCGCCGGCCGGCTCTCCGCGGCGATGGCCTGGTGGTCGCACCCTGCCGCGCCTGCCCACCGACCGGACCGGGATGCCGCACCAGCGCGATGGTCACCCTCCGCGACGGTCACAGGGGGCCGGAACCCGGCCGGCCGGGCTCCCGGCGCATACACACCCGCGGCCAGCGGTCGAGCCCCAGCGCCGCCTCCTGGGCACGGATCGCCCGCAGCCCCGGTGTGCATTCGGCATCGGCGAGCACCCGGAACCCGATCCGGGTGTAATACGGCGCGTTCCACGGCACTTCGGCGAAGGTGGTCAGGGTCAGGGCGACCGGGCCGCCATCCCGCCCCGCCCGGTCGATGAGGGCCCGGCCGATGCCGCGGTGGGCATGCTCCGGGTGGACCGACACCTGCTCGATGTGGGCGCACCCGTCCACCGGCTCCCACAGCAGATAGCCGATCGGCCGGCCTTCCGCCTGCCCCGCTTCCCCGTACGCGGCCAGTGCCCGGCCTGCCCGCTGAATGCGCGTCAGCTGGGCGAGCGACGGTGGCTCGTCGTCGGCGACCGAGGTCATGCCCAGACCGCGGAACGGCTCACCGGCGGCCCGTTCGACCGCGCGCAGTACGGGCAGGTCGGCAAGGGAAGGCGGACGGATGACCATCGGGCCAGTGTCGCCGTTTCCGCCGGAAGCGGCGACCGGGTTTCCGGGCCCGCCGGGGCGGCGCGGGACGACCTCATGGCCGCGCTGTTCCAGTTGCCGGGCGATGAGCAACTGCGGCCGCCCGTACGGCAGATGACCGAGTCACTTGACGAGCAACTGCGGCCGCCCGTACGGCAGATATCCGCTGGGTACGTTCCGGCGGGGGGCTCGGACGGTTCATGGGCGTACTGGCCTGGAATCGGGCGAGCCACGGCCGGCAGCCGCGGACGGCCGGATCACCCGCCGGATGCGCCGTACTTGATCAGTTCGTCCGCCGGGTCGTTGACCGGCTGCGGGGTGCCGGTGAGGTCCATGACGAACAGCGGGATGTGCAGTTCGTCGGCGCGGGA
This sequence comes from Streptomyces sp. NPDC054786, assembly GCF_053611685.1. NCBI lineage: Bacteria > Bacillati > Actinomycetota > Actinomycetes > Kitasatosporales > Streptomycetaceae > Streptomyces > Streptomyces sp. NPDC054786. Next base: position 15,092 of record NZ_JBSHAW010000080.1, read on the forward strand.
CCGGGCGTCGCGGGCATAGCCGGCGAGCGAGAAGAAGACCGCGATGGCCGAGTTGTTGAGGCCGTTGAGCCAGACGCATTCGATCTCGCGCAGCTTGGTGGCGTGGGTGGTCGGGTCGACCTGGGCGACCACACCCGTACCGCGGAGGTCCACGCCGGAGGCGGTGCGCTCCTGGGTCCGTGCGACATCGGCGTAGCCCAGCCACTTCAGATACTGCTGGGCGGCGGTGACACAGTCGCGGGCGGTACGGATCGTGACCGGGCGGAACGCGGGCCGCAGGGCGGCGCGTGGAGTGCCGGGTGCGGGCGGCGGTGCGGGCTTCGGTGCGGGCGGCCCGAACGAGGGGAAGTTCGGCGGCGGTGGGACGGGCGCGGGGGCGACGGGAATCCGTACGACCGTGCCGCAGACGCATCCGGACTCCGGCGCCGGCCATTCGTCCTGCCGTCCGCAGACCTCGCAGCGCACCTCCACCCAGGAGGCCTGCCAGGTGCGGTGGAGTATCTCGACGGGTACCCCGCCACGCAGCACGGGCATGGTCAGCGGGGCACCGCACGCGCACGGGAAGGTGGGCGGGGTGAAGGCGTTCTCGCGGCGGCACGTGGGGCACCGCACCGGCACGCTGTCGGCCATGGTCGGCTCCTGGCAGGTCGGACGGCAGACAGGTCGGATCTGCTGCTGCCCCCATGGTCTCTCCAAAGTCGGCTGCAGGGGGGCGATTTGCGAGGAGAAGCGCAGGTGGTGAAGAACAGCAGGGGAGCCACGGCGCACGGAGGGAGCGCACTTCGGCGCACAAGGGCCGTACGGCAGGTGCGGCGCACACTGGGCCCGGTATCCGTGACGTACGGATTCCGGGCCCGCTGTGGTTCCCGTCCGGCAGCACGAGAATCGGGCGCGACAGGACATCGTGCCGCCGGACGGAGTCTGTGGGGTGGGGGAGGAGGCGGGCTCCGCGGTGGGGGAGAGGCCCGCCCTTCTGTCGGGCGGGCACGGCCACCGCACTGGTTCTCCCCGTGTACCGGGGAGCCCGCCCTACCTCTCCGTACCGGCCGGCCACCCCTCAAAAGGGCCGGCCGGTACGGTGCGCAAGGATGCTGACCTCCCGTCAGTCCTCGCGCAGCTCACGGACCTTGGCCTCGACACGCTTGCCGTAGTCCGGGTCGGCGGCGTGGAAGTGAGCGAGGTTCTTCTCGATCACGTCGTCGCGGCTGACCTGGGAGAGGCCACCGGCGATGTTGTTCACCAGACGGTTCTTCTCGTCCTCGGACATCAGGCGGTAGAGCTCACCGGCCTGGAAGAAGTCGTCGTCCTTGGTGTGGGCCGGGGCCTCGTGGGTGCCGGTGTGGCCGGAGACGGCCAGCGGGGCGGAGAGCGGCTCGTTCGTCTGGGCCGGGCCGCCGTAGGAGTTCGGCTCGTAGTTCTTGGCGTGCCGGTCGTAGCCGTTGGTGGCCATCAGGCCGTCCCGGCCGTAGTTGTTGGCCCGGGTCGCCTTGGGGGCGTTCACCGGCAGCTGGGTGTGGTTGACGCCCAGGCGGTAGCGGTGTGCGTCGGCGTACGCGAACAGCCGGCCCTGGAGCATCTTGTCCGGGGACGGACCGATGCCGGGCACGAAGTTGTTCGGCGAGAAGGCCGACTGCTCGACCTCGGCGAAGACGTTGTCGGGGTTGCGGTCCAGGACCAGGCGGCCCACCCGCTGCAGCGGGTAGTCGCGGTGCGGCCACACCTTGGTCAGGTCGAACGGGTTGAAGCGGTAGTCGGCCGCCTCGGCCGCCGGCATGATCTGCACATACAGCGTCCAGGAGGGGTAGACGCCCCGCTCGACGGACTGCAGCAGATCGGTCTGGTGGCTGTTCGGTTCCTTGCCGGACAGCTCGGCGCCCTGCTCGGCGTCCAGGCAGCGGATGCCCTGGTTCGTCTTGAAGTGGTACTTGACGAAGAAGGCCTCGCCCTCGGCGTTCGTCCACTGGTAGGTGTGCGAGCCGTAGCCGTTCATGTGGCGGTAGGAGGCCGGGATGCCGCGGTCGCCCATGAGCCAGGTGATCTGGTGGGTCGCCTCGGGGGCGTGCGCCCAGAAGTCCCAGACGTTGTCCGGTTCCTGCTTGCCCGTGAAGGGGTCGCGCTTCTGGGAGTGGATGAAGTCGGGGAACTTGATCGGGTCCTTGATGAAGAACACCGGGGTGTTGTTGCCGACGAGGTCGTAGTTGCCCTCTTCGGTGTAGAACTTCAGGGCGAAGCCACGCGGGTCACGGGCCGCGTCCGGGCCGCCGAGGTTGTCGGCGACGGTCGAGAAGCGGATGAAGGTCTCGGTCCGCTTGCCGACGGTGCCGAGGAAGTCGGCGCGGGTGAAGCCGGTGACATCATCGGTCACCTCGAAGTAGCCGTACGCGCCGGAGCCACGGGCATGGACGACGCGCTCCGGGATGCGCTCGCGGTTGAAGCGGGCGAGCTTCTCCAGCAGGTGCTGGTCCTGGAGGACGACCGGGCCGCCGACGCCGGCGGTGGCGGAGTTCTGGTTGTCGGCGACGGGGGCGCCAGCCTCCGTAGTGAGAAAGCGCGCCGTCAGCGTGGGCTTCGACATGGTGACCTTCCGTACGAGAGCGCGGAAGTTGGCTTCCGCATGTCGGAGCGTAAGAAGGGCTCCGACCAAACGTCAACAGTTTGTTGAAACAAAGCTGGGTGGTATCCGGGGGATTCCGGGCGGCGGCCACGCCTGGGCGCGACAGGACAGGTGTCGGCGCAGCCGCCGCCCGGAAGCTGGGGGGACCTGCCCTAGGCCCGGTGGGCGAACTCGTGCACGGGATCAGCGGCCGCGCCGTCGGACCGGCGTCCCGCAAGCGGCCGGGCCCGTTCCGCGGCGGCCCGCTCGGCCCGGACCGCCACGAGGACCGGCCGCCGTGTGGAGACGGCTTCCTTACGGGCCCACTCGACCGCCGAGCGCAGTTCCGCCGGCTCGACGACGTCCCGGCCCGCGCAGCCGTACGCCTCCACGAGCTTCACGTGGTCCGTGACGTGCTCGTCGTCGGCGCCGTGGCCCTCGTACCGGCCGTGGTCTTCGTGGCCGGGGCTGCACAGGATCAGCACGAAGGGCACCTCGTACCGGACCGCGGACGCCAACTCGTCGGCCAGGAGCGGCAAACCGTGGCCGTCGATGACCGCGACGACCTCCGCAGTCCGCTCGCCCCGGGAGTCCAGGGCCTTGCGGACGCCGATCGCGGCCGGCACCTCCCAGCCGGGAGGCCGGCCCCGGCCGTGCAGCCGATGCCGTCGTGGAGCGTGCGCAAGAGCGGTGGCAGCGGCGCTCGCCGAGCTGCTGACGAGGTAGGCGTCCGACGCGGCGTCCGGAGGGCCCGGCGCACCGAAGACCGCGGCGACCTCCGCCAGGACCCGGGAGACGGGGAGGGCGTCGGGGCCCGTGTGGCCGGCCCGGTCCGAGGGGACGGGCGGCCGTACGGAACCGGCAGATGCGGACCCGGCCTGCGCCGTCCCGGCCTGAGTCATTCCGGCCTGCGGGGGCCGGACGTCGAAACCGGGGCGGCGCCCGGCGTCGTACGCGATCTCCACCGTGGCCAGATCCGCCGGGACATCGATCAGGACCGGGCCGGGACGACCCTCCCGCGCGATCCGGAACGCCTCGCGGAACGCCCCCGGAATCCGCGCCGGATCCTCGATGCGCTCGGCGCGCTTGGTGACCGGACCCGCCAGCCGGACGAGATCCGGTGGGCGGTTCACCTCCTGGCGGGGCGGGCCGCTCCGCCGGCTCGGGCCGGCCGTCTCCCGGCCCGTGAGGCACACCAGCGGGACCGCGTCCTGCCGCGCCGCATACAGCCCGGTGATCAGACGTGCCGCCCCCGGTCCCGCGGTGACCGCGACGACACCGGTCCTGCCCGTCGTACGGGCCCAGCCGTCAGCCATGAATGCGGCGGCCTCTTCGTGCCGCACCGACAACCGCTCGATGCCGCCCGCCTCCGCCATCGCCGCGTACAGCGGGCGAAGGGCGGCCCCGGGACAGCCGAAGGCGATATCCACGCCCTCGTCCTTCATGATCTGGACGGCCGCCTGTACGGCGGGAATCCGCTGCGCCGCCATGGCCTCAGCTTTCGGTGGGGTGTCCGGAGAGGCGTTCGACGCCGCGGAGGAGGGCGGAGTGGTCGAGGTTGCCGTCGCCCTGGGCGCGGAGGGCGGCG
>NZ_JBSHAW010000081.1:0-18601 GCF_053611685.1 Streptomyces sp. NPDC054786
CAGGGGCCGGCCGGCCGGCCCCCGGGCCGCGACGTCACGCCACCCCATGGCTGCCTCCTCCGGCCGACGCTAGACGGGTCCCGCCGCCCGGCGGGAGGGCGCACCGGGGCATTTCCGGCGCGCAGACGGCCCCGCGAGCCCCGGAACGGATCTCGACGCCGCGAGCCCCGCAACGATCACCGCAGACCTGGAAGTCATCCCCCGGAGCCTGCCCTTCAGCGGGCGCCGTGGCTCGTCAGTGGGACTCGGCCTGGAACATCCAGTGGTGCTTCTCCAGATCAGCGGTCAGGCCGATGAAGATGTCCTGGCTGACCGGGTCCGGGTCCGCGGTGGCGGCGATCCGCTCGCGCATCCGGCCGATGACCGCGCTCAGCCCGTCCACCATCGCCCGCACCACATCGACGTCCTTGATCCAGCCGTCCGTGATCTCGCTGATGCCGCTGGTCTTGGCGACGGTGGCGGCCCGCCCGTCGGGTGACACCCCGATCGCGGACGCCCGCTCGGCCACCGTGTCGGCATGCTGCCGCGCGCTGGCGACCACCTCGTCGAGCTGAAGGTGCACGGAGCGGAAGCGGGGACCGACGACGTTCCAGTGCACCTGCTTCGCGACGAGGGAGAGGTCCACCAGGTCGACGAGCGCTCCCTGCAGAGCGGTGCCGACGACGCCGCGATCCGCGTCGGACAGTGTGCTCTTGACGACAGACATCCAGATACTCCCAATTTCAGGCGATTTATCCGATTTAGCCATCGTACAAATGAATCGCCCGTTCCGAGCGGCCCGGACGTCCGGGCGAGCGCCTGCCCGCGCACCGGCCCGCCTCGCACGCCCGCCCGCGCCCGGGCAGCACAGAGCCCCGGCGGGCTGCTGCCCACCGGGGCTCTGGTGCGTACGAACAGGGGTGTCAGGCCGCGACGACATCCACTACGTCGGCCGGGGACTTGATGGTCACGCGTTCCTCCGGCACACCGGCCAGGGACGTGACGGACACCGAATTGAGCTTCGGCCGCACCGGTGCGGGCACCGGGTCGCTCGCGGCCGCGGACGCTGCCAGCTCGGCGAGCGCCAGCTCATCGCTGACCTCCCGCATGAGCTCGGACATGCGCACATCCAACGCGTCACAGATCGACGAGAGCAGCTCGGAGGAAGCCTCCTTCTGCCCCCTCTCCACCTCGGACAAATAGCCGAGCGATACCCGAGCGGAGGAAGAGACCTCGCGCAGGGTTCGGCCCTGGCGCTGACGCTGTCGGCGCAGCACGTCACCCAGCAGGCGACGAAGCAGAATCATCGCTGGCTCCCTCCTCGGACCTCGGATCCGGATCCTTCTCGCCCCACCGTACCGCCTCGGGCTGTAGGCGTGCGGGGTGCAAGTACGTGTTCACTCAGGGCTGCAAACATCCATTCCCCCCGTGTTGTTCCGTATCCTGTGCCCGCGTTTTTTCTGTCAGTTCGCTCAACAACATTGCGAGCACGGCGTGAATGGTGTCCTGGCGGATCCGGTCACGATCGCCTTCCAGATCCAGCCGCCGCACCTCCCCGGCACCGTCCGGTCCCTGGACCGCCACGAAAACGGTGCCCACCGGGTATCCGTCCTGAGGATCGGGGCCGGCCACACCCGTGGTGGCGATGCCCCAGTCGGCACCCAGCACCCGCCGCACACCGCTCGCCATCTGCCGCGCGACCTCGCCGTCCACGGCCCCGCGCGCGGCCAGCAGAGCGCCGTCCACACCCAGCAGGTCCCGCTTGAGGTCGGTGGCGTACGCCGTGACCGAGCCACGGACGACCCGCGAGGCCCCGGGGACGGCGGTCAGTGCGCCCGCCACCAGTCCGCCGGTCAGCGATTCGGCCACCGCCAGGCTCTGCCGACGCCCGGCGAGCAGCTCCAGCGCCCCGACCGCGACAGAACCCGGCCCGCTCACCGGGCCGGGTCCCGCTCGGCCCGCTCGGCCTTCTCGGCCCGCTCCCGGGCCAGCCCGGCCCGGCGCAGCACCACGGCCTGCCGGATGTAGTCGAACCCGGTGACCACGGTCAGTGCGACGGCCACCGCCATCACCCACCAGCGGAAGGTCGCCAGCGGGCCGGTGAGCACCAGGACGTACATGCCCACCGCGGTGCCCTGTGCCAATGTCTTGATCTTGCCGCCCCGGCTGGCCGGAATGACCCCGTGCTTGATCACCCAGAACCGCATCAGCGTGATGCCGAGCTCCCGGAAGAGGATCACGCCGGTCACCCACCACGACAGATCGCCCAGCACCGACAGACAGATCAGCGCCGCACCCATGATCGCCTTGTCCGCGATCGGGTCCGCGATCTTGCCGAAGTCGGTGACCAGGTTGTACGCGCGGGCCAGATGACCGTCGAAGACGTCGGTGATCATGGCGACGGCGAAGGCGGCCCAGGCGAAGACGCGCCAGACGGGGTCGGTGCCGTTGTCGTGCATCAGCAGCACCACGAAGGCCGGGACCAGCACCAGCCGCAGCATCGTCAGGAGATTGGCGATGTTCCACAGCCCGGCCTGCCGGACGGCCGGCGCCGTGCGCGGGCCACCAGCTGCGGAAGCCGGGATTCCGCTCATCTGGCCGCCTCCTCGGTACACCCCGTGCCCTCCACCGACAGCACCTCGGCGACGAGGTCCACGCCCTCGCTCGCCACCACCTTTGCTTCGACCATACGACCGGGCTCCAGTTCCTGGTCGGTCGACAGCAGGGTGACACCATCGGTCTCCGGCGCCTGGTGCGCAGCCCGGCCGACGATGCCGTCCTCGTCGTCGGTCCGGTCGACCAGCACCCGCACCGTCTCGCCGACCCGCTCCTCGGCGCGCTGCGCGGTCAGCTCCTCGGCCAGCCGCGACATCCGCGCCAGCCGCTCGGCGACCACATCCGGATCGACCTTGTCCTCGTACGAGGCGGCCTCGGTGCCGTCCTCGTCGGAGTAGCCGAAGATGCCGATGGCATCCAGCCGGGCCTCGGTGATGAAGCGCTCCAGCTCTGCGAGGTCGCTCTCGCTCTCCCCGGGGAAGCCCACGATGAAGTTGGAGCGGGCCCCGGCCTGCGGCGCCTTCGTGCGGATGGTCTCCAGCAGCTCCAGGAAGCTGTCGGTGCCGCCGAAGCGCCGCATCGCCCGCAGCACACCGGGCGCCGAGTGCTGGAAGGACAGATCGAAGTAGGGCGCGACCTTGTCGGTGCCGGTCAGGACGTCGATCAGGCCGGGGCGCATCTCGGCCGGCTGCAGATAGCTGACCCGGATCCGCTCGATGCCGTCGACGGCCGCCAGCTCCGGCAGCAGCGTCTCCAGCAGCCGGATGTCGCCGAGGTCCTTGCCGTAGGAGGTGTTGTTCTCGGAGACCAGCATGATCTCCTTGACGCCCTCCCCGGCCAGCCAGCGCGTCTCACCGAGCACATCGGAGGGCCGCCTCGAGATGAAGGAGCCGCGGAAGGAGGGAATGGCGCAGAACGAGCAGCGCCGGTCGCAGCCGGAGGCCAGCTTCACGGAGGCCACGGGGCTGCTGCCGAGCCGGCGGCGCAGCGGCGCACGCGGCCCGGAGGCGGGCGCGATGCCCTCCGGCAGATCCTCGGGCGGGGTGTCCTGGGCGTGGCCGGGCAGTGCGACATCGGCGGAGCCCTGGCGCTCGGACGGGCTGATCGGCAGCAGCTTGCGGCGGTCGCGCGGGGTGTGCGCGGCGTGGATGCCGCCGTTCAGGATGGTCTGCAGGCGGTCGGAGATATTGCTGTAGTCGTCGAAGCCGAGCACGCCGTCGGCCTCGGGCAGCGCCTCGGCGAGCTCCTTGCCGTAGCGCTCGGCCATGCAGCCGACGGCCACCACGGCCTGGGTTCTGCCATGATCCTTCAGATCGTTGGCTTCCAGCAGGGCATCGACGGAGTCCTTCTTTGCGGCCTCGACGAAGCCACAGGTGTTGACGACGGCGACATCGGCATCGGCGGCTTCCTCGACGAGGTCCCAGCCGTCCGCTGCCAGGCGGCCTGCGAGCTCCTCCGAGTCCACCTCGTTACGGGCGCAGCCAAGAGTGACAAGGGCGACGGTACGGCGTTCGGGCATAGGCATCAGCCTACTTTGTCCCGGCCGCCACCTCGGCGCGCAGGTCTCCGCCGCCGGTCCCGGGTGCCCCGGACCGGTCGGCGGATGCCCTCACGGCGGCGTTCAGCCCGCCTGAGGGTCCCCCGGCGTGTAGCTGAGCCGCTCCACGGGACCCTTGTTGCCGATCTCCTTGACCTCCTTGCCGTTGACGTACAGCTGTACGACTCCGGCATTGCCGAGGACCAGGTCGATCCGCTTCTTGTTGGTGATCGTCTTGGACTCGCCCTTCTTGAGCAGGCTGTCCTCCAGCAGTTTGCCGCTGGCGTCCTTGGCGGAGACCCAGCTCTGCCCGTCGCGGGCGGTGACCTTGATCGTGACCTTGTCCTTCGGCAGTCCGGCGACCGCACTGTCGGAGGGCTCGGGGTGGATGGGCGGCTTGATCGTCGAGGGGTGGCGGGTGGGCGCCGGCGCGGGCTTCGCGTGGGAGTCGGCCGCCATCGAGCCGCGGTCGCTCTTGTCACCGCTGGTGAAGAAGGTGAAGCCGGCGAAGCCGACCACGGCGACGATCGCCGCGACCATCGCCGCGGTCCAATTGGGGCGGCGCGGCTCGGAACGGATCCGTTCGGCTTCGAAGAGCGGTGCGGCGGGCGTCGGCGCGGGCCGCCCGCCGTGCTCGGCGTCGAATTGGTCGATCAGCGGTCGGGGATCGAGGGATACGGCGCGGGCGAGCGCCCGGATATGCCCCCGGGCGTAGACGTCGCCGCCACAGCGGGAGAAGTCGTCCTGCTCGATCGCCTGCACGATGGGGATACGCACCCGTGTCGTCGTACTGACCTCTTCGACGGTCAGTCCCGCTCCGATACGGGCCTTCTGGAGGGCAGCACCGACGGAAGGCCGGTCTGCTTCGGGGGAGTTGCCGATGGACACGGGGGCGCCTTTCGAGCGTGTAGCCACCTGCTGGAAGTTCAGTCTAGGGGTGGAGCGAAAGGGTCGGGCAAGCGGGAGAGCGGAGTTTGTACGCCATCGGAACGCCGTCGGCGGTGCCCTGGGGCTGGATGGTGAAGCATCGTTCCCTCATCTCCCTCAACTTGACGTATCGGCAGGAGAAACGGTTGCTTTCTTCTCTCGTACGAGTGACCCGGATATCTGTGCTACTCGGTAGCCTCCCCCCGGATCACCGCCAGCACTCCGTCCAATTCATCCGGCTTCACCAGAACATCGCGTGCTTTGGACCCCTCGCTCGGCCCGACAATGTTGCGCGACTCCATCAGGTCCATCAGCCGGCCGGCCTTGGCAAAGCCCACCCGCAACTTGCGCTGAAGCATCGATGTCGACCCGAACTGGGTGGAAACTACCAGCTCAGCGGCCTGGCACAGCAGGTCGAGGTCATCGCCGATGTCCTCGTCGATCTCCTTCTTCCTGGCCGTCCCGACGGTGACGTCGTCGCGGAAGACCGGCGCCATCTGATCCTTGCAGTGCTGGACGACGGCCGCGACCTCGGACTCGGTCACGAACGCGCCCTGCATACGGACCGGCTTGTTGGCACCCATCGGGAGGAACAGCCCGTCGCCCTTGCCGATCAGCTTCTCGGCGCCCGGCTGGTCGAGGATGACCCGGCTGTCGGCGAGCGAGGAGGTGGCGAACGCGAGCCGGGAGGGCACATTGGCCTTGATCAGGCCGGTGACCACATCGACGGACGGGCGCTGGGTGGCGAGCACCAGATGGATGCCTGCCGCGCGGGCGAGCTGGGTGATGCGGACGATCGAGTCCTCCACATCGCGTGGCGCGACCATCATCAGGTCCGCCAGCTCGTCGACGATGACCAGCAGATACGGGTACGGCGCCAGCTCGCGCTCGCTGCCCTCGGGTGAGCTGACCTTGCCGCTGCGCACCGCTTCGTTGAAGTCGTCGATGTGCCGGAAGCCGTAGGCCGCGAGGTCGTCGTAGCGCAGGTCCATCTCGCGGACCACCCACTGCAGCGCCTCGGCGGCGCGCTTGGGGTTGGTGATGATCGGCGTGATCAGGTGCGGGATGCCTTCGTACGCGGTCAGCTCGACGCGCTTGGGGTCGACCAGCACCATCCGGACGTCCTCCGGCGTGGCCCGCACCATGACCGAGGTGATCAGACAGTTGATGCAGGAGGACTTGCCGGAACCGGTGGCGCCGGCCACCAGGACGTGCGGCATCTTGGTCATGTTGGCCATGACGTAGCCGCCCTCGACGTCCTTGCCGAGCGCCACCAGCATCGGATGCTCATCGTCCGCGGCATCGGCCAGCCGCAGCACGTCGCCGAGGTTGACCATCTCGCGGTCGGTATTGGGGATCTCGATGCCGACCGCGGACTTGCCGGGGATCGGGCTGATGATCCGGACGTCGGGGCTGGCCACGGCGTAGGCGATGTTCTTGGCCAGCGCGGTGATCTTCTCGACCTTGACGGCCGGGCCGAGCTCGACCTCGTAGCGGGTGACCGTCGGACCGCGGGTGAATCCGGTGACCGCCGCATCGACCTTGAACTCCTGGAAGACCGTGGTCAGTGCGGTCACTATGGCGTCGTTGGCGGCGCTGCGGGTCTTGCCGGGACCGCCGCGCGAGAGCAGGTCCAGCGAGGGCAGCGAGTAGGTGATGTCACCGGACAGCTGGAGCTGCTCGGCGCGCGCCGGCAGCTCGCCGGAACGCTCCGGCGGCGCCTTGGTGAAGTCCGGTACGGCCGGGGTGTCCTCAACAGCGGACGGCTTCGGCTCCGCATCGCGGGCCGGCGGCACCGTGCCGCTCTCCCCCGCGCTGTCCTCGCCGTCGTGCCCCCGGCGCTCCCCGGAGATGCTGCTGCTGAGCCCTGCGACGAGCGGGGAGGGCTGAACGCCGTGCAGCACCGCGCCGTCCAGCGCCGCGGCGGCCGCGGCGGCGACATCCACCGCATCCATCGGCCGGTCCATGGCGGGCTGTACGGAACCCCGGCGCGGGCGGCGCCGTTTGGCCAGAGCCGCTTCCTCTATCGCCTCCGGGTCGTTCGCGGCCGACGCGGCGGCGGCGCTGCGGCGCGGCTTGCGGGCGGGCCGCTCGCGCCAGTCCTCCGCATACTCCTCGGCCTCGTCGACGTACTCCTCGGACTCCGCGGGCTGCACCACGCCCAGCCGGACGCCGAGCGCCCGCAGCCGCTGCGGGATGGCGTTCACCGGCGTCGCGGTGACCACCAGCAGCCCGAAGAGGGTCAGCAGCGCCAGCAGCGCCACGGCCAGGGTCTGTCCGACGGTGAAGATCAGCGGCTTGGAAGCGACCCATCCGAGATAGCCGCCGGCGTCCTGTATGGCGGCCAGTCCGTCGTCCCGGCCCGGCGATCCACAGGCCATGGCGACCTGCCCCAGGACACCGACGACCAGTGCGGACAGCCCGATGACGATCCGGCCGTTGGCCTCCGGCTGCTCGGGGTGCCGGATGAGGCGTACGGCGATGCCGCCCAGCAGTATCGGCACGACCAGATCGAGCCGGCCGAACGCCCCGGTCACCAGCAGCTCGACGAGATCGCCGACCGGGCCGCTGAGGTTGGACCACGTACCGGCCGCGATGACCAGCGCCAGGCCGAGCAGCAGCAGCCCCAGCCCGTCCTTGCGGTGCGCCGGATCGAGGTTCTTCGCGCCGCGGCCCATGCCGCGGAACACCGCCCCGATGGCGTGCGCGAGCCCCAGCCAGCAGGCGCGGGCGAGGCGGTAGACACCGCCGGTGGGTGACGGCGCCGGTTTGGGGGCGGCCTTCTTGCCGGCAGCCTTTTTGGCCGGTGCCTTCTTCGCGGCCGCGGTCTTCTTGACCGGCGGCTTCGCGGTCGCCTTCTTCGCGGCGGTCTTCTTGGCGGCGCCCGCGGCCCGTCCGGCGCGCTGCTTCGAGGGGCCCGCCGTGCTCTGGGTTCCCTTGCCGGACGTACGTGAGGCCATGGCGACGAGATTACAGGCGAACGCGGGCATCACACGAGCGCACGGCGCTTCACCCGAACGTGTCGCGCGCCCGTCTCATGAAAGGACGTCAGTCATCCCGCGGCGCTTCCCGACCCCGGCTCCAGAGCATCCAGCGCCCGGCGCAGCCCGGTCAGTTTGCGTTCCAGATGAGCCGCCGTGGCGACCGCGGCCGCATCTGCCGTCTCGTCCAGCTGCTTGGACAGCGCCTCGGCCTGTTCCTCGACCGCGGCCAGCCGCGCGGAGAGCTCGGCGAGCAGCCCAGCGGACTCCCGCGCCTCGTCGGCGCTCGGCCGCCCGCCCTCCAGCTGCAGCCTCAGCAGGGAGGCCTGCTCCCGCAGTTGGCAGTTCTTCATGTACAGCTCGACGAACACCGAGACCTTGGCCCGCAGCACCCAGGGGTCGAACGGCTTGGAGATGTAGTCCACCGCGCCGGCCGCATAACCGCGGAAGGTGTGATGCGGGCCATGGTTGATGGCCGTGAGGAAGATGATCGGGATGTCACGGGTACGTTCGCGCCGCTTGATGTGCGCGGCCGTCTCGAACCCGTCCATCCCCGGCATCTGCACATCGAGCAGAATCACCGCGAAATCGTCCGTGAGCAGTGCTTTGAGCGCTTCCTCCCCGGACGATGCCCGCACCAGTGTCTGATCGAGCGCAGAGAGGATCGCCTCCAGCGCCAGCAGATTCTCCGGCCGGTCATCGACCAGGAGGATCTTGGCCTTCTGCACCATGGCCCGTCCTCCTCGCCCCGGCATGGAACCGGACGCCGCCCCAGGGGACGACTCCGTCACGCCGCCCGTCCTTGTGCCGGTCATGGTAGCTGCACCCCGCCTGTCGCCACACCCTGTCACCGCGATGTCACTGTGCACGTAGCAGAAACGCAGACAGGGACCAGAAGGTTCCCCGGATCCTGCGCTTCCACACGTCCACGGCGACACTGAGTCAGCACGCGGTGATCCTCTTACGCCTCCATACTGGACGCTTCCTCACTCCGCGCGCATCCATTGCTCCATGACCGACAACAGATGATCGGTATCCACCGGCTTGGTCACATAGTCGGAGGCTCCGGAGTCGATGCTCTTCTCCCGGTCGCCCTTCATCGCCTTCGCGGTCAGCGCGATGATGGGCAGTCCGGCGAACTGCGGCATCCTGCGGATCGCCGCCGTGGTCGCATAGCCGTCCATCTCCGGCATCATGATGTCCATCAGGACCAGCACGATGTCGTCGTGCTGCTCCAGCACTTCGATGCCCTCGCGCCCGTTCTCCGCGTACAGCACCGACAGGCCGTGCTGTTCCAGGACGCTGGTGAGCGCGAAGACATTGCGGATGTCGTCGTCGACGATCAGCACCTTCTCGCCGTGGAAACCGCCCTCGAAAACGGGATCCACCAGATCCTGGCCGTTGCCGATCCAGGGCTCCTCGGCAGGCTGCTGCGGAGCCTGCTGCGGCGGCGCCTGAGGCATCTGTGGTGTCGCCACGGACGGCTGCCGCCCCGGAAGCTCGAAGCGGCGCGGAGTGCCCGAAACCGCCCGGCGGCGGCGCCGGTTGAGGCTACCCCCGGCGTCTCGCTCAAGGCCCTGCTGCTCCTCGGCCTCCAGGCGCCCGACCTCCGTCTCGCGTGCCTCCGCGTCCATCGCGAGCCCGCCGGCCACCAACTGCGGATAGCCCTGCGGCGGCAGCCCGCCCGGGTTGTGCGGGAGGTAGAGCGTGAACGTCGAGCCGCGGTTGGGCTCGCTCGCGGCGTGGATCTCGCCGCCCAGCAGCCGGGCGATCTCCCGGCTGATGGACAGGCCCAGGCCCGTACCGCCGTATTTGCGGCTGGTCGTGCCGTCCGCCTGCTTGAACGCCTCGAAGATGACCCGCATCTTGCTCGACGCGATACCGATACCGGTGTCGGTGACCGAGAAGGCGATCATGTCCGCATCCGGGTCGCGCAGCGAACCGTGCTCCAGCAGCTGCTCCCTGATGGCCACCGGGACATCCGCACCGGCCGGCCGGATCACCAGCTCGACGGCGCCGCTGTCGGTGAACTTCACCGCGTTGGACAGCAGGTTGCGCAGCACCTGCAGCAGCCGCTGCTCGTCGGTGTGCAGCGTCGCCGGCAGCTCCGGCGAGACCCGTACGGAGAAGTCGAGTCCCTTCTCCGCGGTCAGCGGCCGGAACGTCGCCTCCACATAGTCGACGAGCTGGACCAGCGCGATCCGCGTCGGGCTGACGTCCATCTTTCCGGCCTCGACCTTGGACAGGTCCAGGATGTCGTTGATCAGCTGAAGCAGGTCGGAACCGGCACCATGGATGGTTTCGGCGAATTCGACCTGCTTCGGGGAGAGATTCCCCTCCGCGTTGTCGGCCAGCAACTTGGCCAGAATCAGCAGGGAGTTGAGCGGTGTGCGCAACTCGTGCGACATGTTCGCCAGGAACTCCGACTTGTAGCGCATCGAGACGGCGAGCTGTTCGGCGCGCTCCTCCAGGACCTGCCGCGCCTCCTCGATCTCGGTGTTCTTCACCTCGATGTCGCGGTTCTGCGCCCGCAGCTGCTCGGCCTTCTCCTCCAGCTCGGAGTTGGACAGCTCCAGCGCCTTCTGCCGGCTCTCCAGCTCGCCCGACCGCTCCTTGAGCTGCTCGGTCAGCTCCTGCGACTGCTTGAGCAGCACCTCGGTCTTGGTGTTGACCGAGATGGTGTTGACGCTGGTCGCGATCATCTCGGCGATCTGGCTGAGGAAGTCCTTCTGGATCTGGGTGAACGGCTGGAAGGACGCCAGCTCGATCACGCCGAGCACCTTGTCCTCGAAGAGCACCGGCAGCACGATCACATTCGCCGGCGGCGCCTCGCCCAGTCCGGAGGCGATCTTGAGATAGCCGGACGGGACGTTCTCCACCAGGATCGTGCGCCCCTCCTCCGCGGCCGTGCCGATCAGCGTCTCGCCCGGCCGGAAGGTCGTCGGCATCCCGCCCATGGCGTAGCCGTACGAGCCCATCAGCCGCAGCTCGTACGCGCCCGCCTCGCCGCCGTCCGCACCGATCTCCCGGCTGTCGGGCTGCGCCGCGAGGAAGAACGCGCCGTGCTGGGCGGAGACCGCGGGCGAGAGCTCGCTCATGATGAGCGTGGCGACGTCCTTGAGGTCGCGCCTGCCCTGCATCAGACCGGAGATCCGGGCCAGGTTGCCCTTGAGCCAGTCCTGTTCCTCGTTGGCGAGGGTGGTCTCGCGGAGCGTGGAGATCATGGTGTTGACGTTGTCCTGGAGCTCCAGGATCTCGCCGGCCGCGTCCACGTCGATCCGGACGTTGTGATCGCCGAGGGTGACCGCCGCGGCGACCGCGGCGATGGCACGCACCTGACGGGTCAGGTTTCCGGCCATCTCGTTCACCGACTCGGTCAGGTCGCGCCAGGTGCCGGCCACGCCCCGCACCTGCGCCTGACCGCCCAGCTGGCCTTCCGTTCCCACCTCGCGGGCCACTCTGGTGACCTGCTCCGCGAAGGACGACAGCTGGTCGACCATCGTGTTGATGGTGGTCTTCAGCGCGAGGATCTCACCGCGCGCATCGATGTCGATCTTCTTGGTCAGATCACCCTTGGCGATGGCGGTGGTGACCATGGCGATGTTGCGGACCTGACCGGTCAGGTTGTTGGCCATCGAGTTCACGGACTCGGTGAGGTCCTTCCACGTTCCGGCGACGCCGGGGACGCGGGCCTGACCGCCCAGGATGCCGTCGGTGCCCACCTCACGGGCCACCCGGGTGACCTCGTCGGCGAACGACGACAGCGTCGTGACCATCGTGTTGACCGTGTCGGCGAGCTGCGCGACCTCGCCGCGCGCTTCGACCGTGACCTTCTTCGTCAGATCGCCGTTGGCGACCGCCGCCGAGACCTGCGAGATGTTGCGCACCTGGATGGTCAGGTTGTTGGCCATCAGGTTCACGTTGTCGCTGAGATCCAGCCAGATACCGGTCGCGCCCGGCACCCGCGCCTGGCCGCCCAACTGACCCTCGGTGCCCACCTCACGGGCCACCCGTGTCACCTGCTCGGCGAACGACGACAGCTGGTCGACCATCGTGTTGACGGTGGTGACCAGTTCGAGGATCTCGCCCTTGGCATCGACGGTGATCTTCTTGGACAGGTCGCCACGGGCCACCGCCGTCGTCACCTCGGCGATGTTGCGCACCTGCGAGGTCAGGTTGTTCGCCATGAAGTTGACGGACTGGGTGAGGTCCTTCCACGTACCGCTGACGCCCTGCACCTCGGCCTGGCCGCCCAGGATGCCCTCGGTGCCCACCTCGCGGGCGACCCGGGTGACCTGCTCCGCGAACGAGGAGAGCTGGTCGACCATGGTGTTCAGGGTGTTCTTCAGCTCCAGGATCTCGCCCCGGGCGTCCACGTCGATCTTCTGCGACAGATCACCGCGCGCGACCGCCGTGGCGACCTGCGCGATGTTGCGGACCTGAGCCGTCAGGTTGCCGGCCATGCCGTTCACGGAGTCGGTCAGATCGCGCCAGACACCGGCGACGCCCGGCACCTGAGCCTGACCGCCCAGCCTGCCGTCCGTGCCGACCTCCCGGGCGACCCGGGTGACCTGCTCGGCGAAGGCGGAGAGCTGGTCGACCATCGTGTTGATGGTGTTCTTGAGCTCCAGGATCTCGCCGCGCGCATCCACGTCGATCTTCTGGGACAGGTCACCCCGGGCGACCGCCGTCGTCACCTGCGCGATCTGCCGCACCTGGGAAGTCAGGTTCCCCGCCATGAAGTTGACGGAGTCGGTCAGTTCCTTCCAGGTGCCGCTGACGCCGTCCACCCGGGCCTGGCCGCCCAGCCGGCCCTCCGTACCCACGTCCCTGGCCATCCGTGTGACCTGGTCGGCGAACGAGGACAGCTGGTCCACCATGGTGTTCACGGTGTTCTTCAACTGCAGCATCTCGCCGGAGACATCGACGGTGACCTTCTGCGACAGATCGCCGTTGGCCACCGCGGTCGTCACCTGGGCAATGTTGCGCACCTGCCCGGTGAGGTTGCGGAAGGCGGTGTTCACGGAGTCCGTGAGGTCCTTCCACGTACCCGCCGCCCCGGGCACCGCGGCCTGGCCGCCCAGCTCGCCCTCGACGCCGATCTCCCGCGCGACGCGCGTCACTTCGGCGCCGAACGACGACAGCTGACCCACCATCGTGTTGACGGTGTTCTTCAACTCCAGCATTTCGCCGGCCACATCGACGGTGACCGTCTGGGACAGATCACCGTTGGCGACCGCCGTCGTCACCTGCGCGATGTCCCGCACCTGCGCGGTGAGGTTGCGGAAGGCGGTGTTCACCGAGTCGGTGAGGTCCTTCCACGTACCGGCCGCGCCCGGCACCTGGGCCTGCCCGCCGAGCTGGCCCTCTGCGCCGACCTCGTTCGCCACACGCGTCACTTCGTCCGCGAAGGTGCGCAGCGTTTCGGTCATGGTGTTGATCGTGTCGGCCAGCTGCGCGACCTCGCCGCGTGCACTGACCGTGACCTTCTGCGACAGGTCACCGTTCGCGACGGCGGTGGTGACCTGGGCGATCCCGCGCACCTGCGCGGTGAGGTTGCCGGCCATGAGATTGACCGAATCCGTCAGGTCCTTCCACACGCCGGCGACGCCGGGGACCTGTGCCTGACCGCCGAGCTCACCCTCCGTGCCGACCTCGCGGGCGACGCGCGTCACCTCGGAGGCGAAGGAGGAGAGCTGGTCGACCATCGTGTTGACGGTGTTCTTGAGCTCCAGCATCTCGCCGGCGACATGAACCGTCACCTTCCGGGACAGATCGCCCTTGGCGACCGCAGTGGTGACGAGAGCGATGTCACGCACCTGCGCCGTCAGCCGGGACGCCATGGTGTTGACGGATTCCGTCAGGTCCTTCCACGAACCCGACATTCCGCGCACCCGCGCCTGACCGCCGAGCTTGCCCTCCGTACCGACCTCGCTGGCCACTCTCGTGACCTCGTCGGTGAACGCGGAGAGCTGATCCACCAGCCCGTTGACCGTCCGGCCGACCTTCAGGAATTCACCCCGCAGGGGGTGCTCCGAAGAACTGTCCGAACTGCGCGACCGCAGATCCATCCGCTGCTCGAGGTCGCCCTCGGACACCGCCGACAGCACCCGTCCCACTTCGGAGACGGGCCGTACGAGGTCGTCCACCAGGGCATTCGAGGCGTCGATGGCCGCGGCCCAGGAGCCCTCGGCGGCACCGACCTCCAGCCGTTCCGTGAGTTTTCCCTCACGTCCGACGACCCGGCGCACCCGCGCCAGCTCGCCCGTGAGATGCAGATTGCGATCCGCAACCTCGTTGAAGACCGCCGCGATCTCCGACATGACGCCATCGCCGGAAACCGTGAGCCGCTTGCGGAAGTTCCCGTCCCGCATGGCGACCAGTGCGACCAACAGCCGATTCAGCGCAGCCGTATCCACCTCGGTCGTCCCGTTGTTCCGGGATCGTCCGCCTTTCGCGCGCGTACTTACGCCCCGCGCCGCTGCGCCAGACTCCACCGTGTCCCTCCCGCAGGGTCGACCGTTCTACCCGGGCTTTCTCTTGATACTTGCCCAGTGTTTCACCATGGCCCAACCAGGCCATAACAGTTCGGCAGCATCGCACACCGTCCCGGTGCACGATTGGGGCGGAAACACACGTGACCGGCATCCTCGGGTCCGGCGAAGGTAAGTAACCTGGCATACGGCTGTCCACCCGCCCCAGCCATCGAGCACGGGCGGTGGTGCGAGCACAACAGGTTTATTCGGAGGGCGCCGCGACCATGGGGGAGCAGATCACCGACACACGCATGAGGAGACCAGTGATCACCGCGCGGGCCGCCGCAACATTCGAGCCGGTCGGGCGTTCGGTCGCCACTGCCCGTGCATTCGTCCGCGACACCCTCCAGGGCTGGGGCTGCGTCGACATCGTCGACGACGCCGTCGTGCTGACCAGCGAGCTGGTCACCAACGCCGTGGTGCACGCCGGCACCGCCGCCGATGTGCTGTGTCTGCGCAGCGAGGACGGCGTACGGATTTCCGTCGCCGACCGCTACCCCGAACGTGAGATTCCGCTCCAGAACGCCGGCCAGGTCGTCGTCCACCCGGACCGCGAGGGCGGCCGCGGACTGCTGCTGTGCGGCGCACTGGCCTCCCGCTGGGGCGTCGAGTACACCGCCGCACAAAAACACGTATGGTTCCAGCTCGACCTCCCCGAGCGACCGGCAGGCACCCGCTCCGCGGGCCCCGCCCTGCCGGTGGACGCCCTCCCGGTCACCGACACCCGCGTCCGGGTCGCAGTGATCCAGATCGACCGCGGCGGCTGCATCAGCTTCTGGAACGATGACGCCCAGGACCTCTTCGCCTACGACCCCGAGCAGGTCATCGGCAAACCCCTCACCGACTTCGCCGCCTGGCCGCACACCCCCGGAACCGGCACCGGCATCGCCGAGGCACTCCAGCTCTCCCGCTGGGAGGGCTCCTACGGCATCCGGGGCTCCGACGGCCGGGTCGTCCCCGTATACGCCTCCCACCTGCGCGTCCGCGACGCCGACGGCGAGGCCTCCACGGTCTGCCTCCTGGTGCGCGACCACGAGCGCGCGATCCTGCAGAGCCCCCAGCGCACCCCCGCCCCGGACGCCGCCTCACAGCCCGAGGGCCGCCCCTCCGACCCGTTCGAGGTCTTCATCGGCTCACCGGCCCCCGATGACCTCGACGGCCTGCTCCAGCGCACCGTCGAACGTGCCCGCGACATGCTCGACGGCGACGCGGCCTACCTCCTGCTGGCCACCGACGACGAGACCGAGCTGGAGGTCCGCGCCTCCACGGGCCTGCCCTCCGCCCGCCAGCGGTTCGCCCGCGTCCCCGTCGAGGCCGGATCCGGACGCTACGGCTCCGCCCGGATGCCCGCCGTCCACGAGGACCTCACCGCCGTCCCCGGCGCCGTACCTCTCCTCAGCGGCACGGGCATGCGCTCGGTCGTCACCGTCCCCCTCAAGGTCGAGGGCCGGCTGACCGGCTCGCTCGGCGTCGCCGCGGAGGGCGCCGGCCGCTATACGAACGAGGAGGCGCTGCGGCTCCAGTTCGCCGCCGACCGCATCGCCCTCGCCGTCGAACGCGCCCGCCTCACCGAGCTGGAGAAACTGCGCCGCGGCTCCCTCTCCTTCCTCGTCGAGGCCTCCGACCTGCTGGCCGGCACCCTCGACCGCGACCAGACCCTGGCCCTGATGGCCCAAATGACGGTCCCCACCCTCGCCACGTGGTGCGCCGTCTACACCGTCGCCGACCAGACCTCCGAGCCCGAGCTGTCCTACGTCCTGCACGAGGACGAGGACCGCATCGACGGCCTCAAGACGCTGCTGATGAAGGTCGACCCGCCCGAGCCGGTCCCCACCCCCGGAGCCCGCGTCTGGACCGCCCCCAGCGACGCGGCGCACGACGCCGCCCTGCGCACCTCCATGCGCAGCCTGGGCCTGGGCAACTCCGCCCGGCCCTCCACGGGCCCCGGCGCCACCCTCGCCACCGCCTCCGCCGTCGGCGGCGAGACCGTCGTGCTCCCCCTCGTCGCCCGTAACCGCGTCATCGGCATGCTCACCCTCGGCAAGCCCACCGAGGAACACTTCCGCCAGGAGATCCTCGAACTCGCCGAGGACCTCTCCCGCCGGGCCGCTCTCGCCCTGGACAACGCCCGCCTCTACTCCGAGCGCACGGCCATCAGCCAGTCCCTCCAGCGCAGCCTGCTGCCCCCGGAGCTGCCCGAGATCCCCGGCGTGGAGGTCGAGGTCATCTACCGCGCGGCCGGCGAGGGCAACGAGGTCGGCGGCGACTTCTACGACCTCTTCCCGATCCGCGACGGCGCATACGGCTTCGCCATCGGCGACGTCTGCGGTACGGGCCCGGAAGCCGCCGCCGTCACGGGTCTGGCCCGGCACGCGCTGCGGCTGCTGGCCCGTGAGGGCTTCGGCGGCCCCGCCGTCCTGGAGCGGCTCAACGCCGCCATCCTCGACGAGGGCGCCCGCAGCCGCTTCCTGACGCTCCTTTACGGCGAGCTCTGGCCACAGGAGGACGGC
This sequence comes from Streptomyces sp. NPDC054786, assembly GCF_053611685.1. Classification (NCBI taxonomy): domain Bacteria; kingdom Bacillati; phylum Actinomycetota; class Actinomycetes; order Kitasatosporales; family Streptomycetaceae; genus Streptomyces; species Streptomyces sp. NPDC054786. The sequence continues at coordinate 17,027 of NZ_JBSHAW010000081.1, forward strand.
AGCGCCATCCTCAAGGTCGTCTGCGCGGGCCATCCCCTTCCGCTCCGCCTGCGCCAGGACGGCACGGTCGAGCCGGCCGCCGAACCCCAGCCGCTCCTCGGCGTGATGGACGATCTGGAGCTCTACGAACAGACCGTCACCCTCGACCCCGGCGACGTCCTGCTGTGCGTCACCGACGGCGTCACCGAACGCCGCGAGGGCACCCGCATGCTCGGCGACGACGGTCTCACCGACGTGCTGACGACCTGTACGGGCCTGACGGCCGGCGCCGTAGCCGCCCGCGTGCTGCGCGCCGTGGAACGCTTCGCCGCCGAACCCGCCTCCGACGACATGGCCATCCTCGCCATGCGCGTCCCCCAGCTCCCGACGGGCTGACACCTGGGGGGGAAGCGGCCGCCCTGAACCGGCTCACCACGCGCCGGCCGCTCCCCCGCCACCTCCAACACCTTCCGTGCGGTGCACGGCCCCCTGACCGCCCTGCACGGGAGTCGTCCCCAACAGCCGCCCACGACGCGGCCCATGGCCCCCTACAAAACACACACACCATCACCGAGTCCGCATACGACAAAGGCCCCCGCCAATTGGCGGGGGCCTTTGTCCTCTGGAGCCCCAATACGGAATCGAACCGTAGACCTTCTCCTTACCATGGAGACGCTCTACCGACTGAGCTATTGGGGCGCGGCAGCGGAATAGATATTACCCCAACTCCGCGGCAGCTTCGAACCGTCCACCGCTACTCGCTCAAAAGGCCGGCTGCAGCAATCCGCCGAGCGCATTGCACGCACCGACCATCTTGTGAAGCTCCCGCCGCGACATCCCCGCATGCACGGGCAACGCCAGTGTCTCGTCCACGGCCCGCTCGGTCTGCGGCAGAAAGACGTCCCGCCGCAGCCCCGGCATCCGGTACACCGGAGCCAGTACGGGCACCTTGCACGCCACACCCTTGGCCCGCAGCGCCCGCGCGAACGCATCCCGGTCCGGCCGCCCGTTACCCGGCACCCGCACCACATACTGCTCGTACGTGTGCCCCGCCGCCGGCGTCGGCGTCCAGACGCCGCTGAGCCTGCCGTCCAGGTACGACGCATGCGCGCGCCGCAGCTCCGCGCCCTCCGGGTCCGCCCCGGGTTCATCCTCCACGAGGACCAACAGACCGTGCCGCTGACCCACTTCACGGATCCAGCCGGCGTCCGCCTGCCGACCGAACCGGTGAATCGCCACGACGGCGGCCGTCTGGCTGGTCACCACATCCGACACCGCAGCCGGGTCCAGGCAGTAACTGTCGCCGTCCACATCGGCGAACACCGGCACCGCGCCCAACTCCAGCACGGCCCGGGCCACCTCGGCGTTGCCGTACGCCGGCACCACGACCTCATCACCAGCACTGACACCGGCCGACTTGAGCGCTCCCACTGTCCGCATGCAACGGATCCTCGTCAGGTGAGATGAACGTCGAGTTACACCCACCACCCGAAAATCAGAACAAAAAAGCTCCGGTCCCTGAACCACAAGGGTTCAGGGACCGGAGCTGAATGATTGTTCGGCGGCGTCCTACTCTCCCACAGGGTCCCCCCTGCA
>NZ_JBSHAW010000082.1:0-18525 GCF_053611685.1 Streptomyces sp. NPDC054786
CACCGGCCACTTCTCGCCGCAGGGCGATGCCACGGTCGGCACCGGCCTGATCTTCTCGCTGGCCTTCAACCGGCCGATCGCCGACCGCGCGGCCGTCGAACGCGCCGTCAAGGTCAGCGCCCGCCCCGCCGTCGAGATCGCCGCCCACTGGTTCGGCCACCGCCGGCTGGACTTCCGGCCCCGTGAGCGCTGGCGGCCGGGCACCGAGATCACCGTGGATCTGCGGCTGCGCGGGGTGAAGGCCGGACCGGGCGCCTACGGGACGCAGCGCAGGACCGTCCACTACCGGGTGGGCCGGGACCAGGTCAGCACCATCGATGCCGCCCGGCACACCATGACGGTGCGCCAGGCCGGCCGGGTGGTGGCGGTGCTGCCGGTCACCGCGGGCGACGACGAGAACCCCACCTACAACGGCAAGATGGTGATCCTGGAGCGGCATTCGGTGACGCGGATGGACGGCGACACCGTCGGCTTCGGCCGCGAATACGACATCCCCGACGTGCCGCACGCCATGCGTCTCACCAGATCGGGGACCTTCCTGCACGGCAACTACTGGGCGCCGCCCGAGGTTTTCGGCGGCCTCAACACCAGTCATGGCTGCGTCGGGCTGAAGGACATCAAGGGCGGCGGCCCCCACACCCCGGCCGGCTGGTTCTTCGACCGCTCGATCGTCGGCGACACCGTCGTGGTGGACCACTCCCCGGAGCGCACGGTCGCGCCGGACAACGGTCTCGGCGGCTGGAACATGCCGTGGGAGCTGTGGCGGGCCGGGTCCGCGCTGGGCTGACCGGGAGCCGGCCCGGCGGCCGTCCGCCCCTGCCTCCGCACCACCCCCGCACTTGGGACTAAACGGTGACGTTCACGGGGAGTTCACTGTCACCGCGGTGTGGTTATCTAACGGCAAGCGCGCGGCTGTCCGTGTTTCCGCGCGCGGGGGACCGCGGGCCGTGCGAGGGGAAAAGGGGCCAGTCGTGAACGTCCAGCCGAATTCGGGGGTGCCGGCTCGCCGGCGTCGGTGGCCGCACAAGGGCGGGGGCCCGCTCGCCCTGTTGCTCGGTGCGATGCTGCTGCTGGTGACCGCGTGCGGCGGTGACGGCGATGGCGACAAACCGGCCGGCAAGGCCGGCGGGGACAAGGACGCCTCGCGGGCGGCCGTGACGATAGCGCCCAAGGACGGCGCGCACGACGTCGCCACCAGCGGCGCGCTGAAGGTCACCGCCCAGAAGGGCAAGCTCAAGTCCGTCAAGGTCAAGGACGGCAAGGGCAACGAGGTCGACGGGAAGACAGCGGGCAGCGGCGCCCTGTGGCAGCCGAGCGGCCACCTGGGCGCCTCGACGGAGTACACCGTCGACGCGATAGCGGTGGACAGCCAGGGCCGGGAGGCTGCCGAGCACTCCAGCTTCACCACACTCGTCCCCAAGAACACCTTCATCGGCCAGTACAGCCCCGAGAACGGCCAGCAGGTCGGCGTCGGGATGCCGGTCTCGATCCACTTCACCCGCGGCATCACCGACCCCAAGGCCGTCGAGGACGCCATCAAGGTCAGCGCGAAGCCGTCGGTCCCGGTCGAGGGCCACTGGTTCGGCAACGACCGGCTCGACTTCCGCCCCGAGAAGTACTGGGCGGCCGGCACCAAGGTCACCCTCAAGCTCGACCTCAACGGTGTCGAGGGCCGGCCCGGTGTCTACGGCACCCAGGCCAAGGAGGTCTCGTTCACCGTCGGCCGCAGCCAGGTCAGCACGGTCGACGCCGACTCGAAGAAGATGACCGTGGTCCGCGACGGCAAGAAGATCAAGACCATCCCGATCACCTCGGGCGCGCCGGGCACCGAGACGTACAACGGCAAGATGGTGATCAGCGAGAAGCATCTCGTGACGCGGATGAACGGCGACACCGTCGGCTTCGGCGGGGAGTACGACATCAAGGACGTCCCGCATGCGATGCGGCTGAGCAACTCCGGCACGTTCATCCACGGCAACTACTGGTCCGGCCGTCCGACGTTCGGCACCCGCAACGCCAGCCACGGCTGTGTGGGCCTCTTCGACCAGCGCGGTGGCGGCGACAGCTCCACCCCGGCGGCGTGGTTCTTCCGCAACTCCGTCGTGGGCGATGTGGTCATCGTCAAGAACTCGCATGACGAAACGATCCAGCCTGACAACGGTTTCAGCGACTGGAACCTCTCCTGGGAGAAGTGGAAGGCCGACCGGTAGAGCGGCCGGAAGGCGAACGGGCCCGGCGCACTGTGACGGAGTGCACCGGGTCCGATGCCGTTAACGCGTACTAACCTTCCCGCATGACTGTGAATCTCGAGGTCGCCGACGGCGTCGGCACCATCCGCCTGGACCGTCCGCCGATGAACGCACTGGACATCGCCACCCAGGACCGGCTGCGCGAGCTGGCCGAGGAGGTCACCCGCCGCGACGAGGTGCGTGCCGTCGTCATCTGGGGCGGCGAGAAGGTGTTCGCGGCCGGCGCGGACATCAAGGAGATGCAGGCCATGGACCACCCGGCCATGGTGGTGCGCTCCAAGGCCCTGCAGGACTCCTTCACCGCCGTGGCCCGCATCCCCAAGCCCGTGGTCGCCGCGGTCACCGGCTACGCGCTGGGCGGGGGCTGCGAGTTGGCGCTCTGTGCCGACTTCCGGATCGCGGCCGACAACGCCAAGCTCGGCCAGCCGGAGATCCTGCTGGGCCTCATCCCGGGGGCCGGCGGCACCCAGCGGCTGGCGCGGCTGGTGGGCCCGTCCAAGGCCAAGGACCTGATCTTCACCGGCCGTCAGGTGAAGGCTGACGAGGCGCTCGCCCTCGGCCTGGTCGACCGGGTGGTGCCGGCCGCCGAGGTCTACGAGCAGGCGCACGCCTGGGCGGCACGGCTGGCGGCCGGTCCCGCGCTGGCGCTGCGGGCCGCCAAGGAGTCCGTCGACGCGGGCCTGGAGACCGACATCGACACCGGCCTGACGATTGAACGCAACTGGTTCGCGGGGCTGTTCGCGACCGAGGACCGGGAGACCGGCATGCGCAGCTTCGTCGAGGAAGGGCCGGGTAAGGCCAAGTTCCGCTGAAACAGCTGGTGTTGACGGGGAAACTGAGGTTTGGCCCGGGTGCAATGCCTCGTGTGGGCGAACGAGGGAAGGCTTAATTGCGCCTTAAGGCAACCTTGTCGACCTGCCCGGCAGCCTCCCCAGTAGGCCTGGCGTCGTCGCAGGTCAGCCGAGGTGCACCGGACCCTTAACTGCCGTTGGCATATGTCTCACCAGGGGCCTGGAACCGACGATTCCGGACAATCGATTCCGTCGGTTCCGCCCCCGTGGACGCCACGCAGCCGCCATGATGGGAGACATGGCGGGCCTCGAAGGAATGGAGCAGCCGCGGCCGCGGAGCGATCCGGCCGCCGCACGATGGGGCATCCCCGGTCCGGACGCAGACACCGCACCGGCACCCCGCGCACCGGTCTCCGCGGCACTCGATCTGGTCGGCGATCCGACCCTCGGCGAGGTCCGGCTGCCCTCGCGCCCCCAGTCCGCCGGCATCGCCCGCCGGCTGACCGCCGCCGTACTCCTCAAGCAGTGGTCCCTGACGCCCCAGCTCGCCGAGCACGCCGTGCTGCTGGTCTCCGAGCTCGTCGGCAACGCCGTACGGCACACCGGCGCCCGCACGTTCGGGCTGCGGATGCTCCGCCGTCGTGGCTGGATCCGTATCGAGGTGCGCGACCCGTCCCGCGGCCTGCCCTGTCTCATGCCGGTCCAGGAGATGGACACCAGCGGCCGCGGCCTCTTCCTCGTCGACAAGCTCTCCGACCGCTGGGGCGTGGATCTGCTGCCCCGCGGCAAGACGACCTGGTTCGAGATGCGGATCGCCGACCGCTGAGGGCCGGTTTCCTGCCCCGGCCCGGCCCGGTGTGCCCCGACGTTCCTGAGGCCCGGTCGGTGCTCCGCTCGCGCGGTGACGATCCGTAGGATGGGTTGTTCATGCTCGCGCAGGTACGGAGAGGAGGGGACATGCACCACGTGCGCCGGTCGGCCACGCTGACGCTGCTGCTCCTCCTCGCCGTCACCTTCGGGCCGCTGCTGTGCCGCGTCGGCGGCGACCAGGCCTGGCCGGCAGGCCGGGCGGCGACGGCCGCGGCGGCATGGCGGGCCGACGGCGCTTCGGCGGCCACCCCGGATGCCGCGAGCCCGGCGGACGGGGACACACCGGCCCGGCCGGCCGCCGCCGGCAGCGGCCCGCGGCTCGATCGCGACGCCCCGATCGCCGTTGCCCACGCGCCCAAGAGGTGCTCGGACCGGCATGCCCCGGGGCCCGCCGAGTCCGCCCCGCTGCCCTCACCGCACCGCGGTGAGCCCCTCGCCCCCGCCACCACCGGCCCGGGGCCGCTCGCCGCTGACCTCCCCGCGCAGTTCGCGCTCGCCCGGCCGCCGACCGACAGCGCGCCCGCCCACGACCGCACCGCGCTCCTGCCCGTACTGCGGATATAGGCCGCTGCCCCGACGCACACGGCCTGAAATTCCCCTTGGTACGTCTGGAGCTTCCGCATGCCCAAATCCGCCTCTCCCACCCGCAAACTGGCCGCGATCGGCGCGGTCATCGCCCTCGTCGTGGCCGTCATCGCCATCGGGGTCGCCGTCGGCACGTCCGTCGAGGGCGACCGCGGCACCGGCCGCACCGGCGATCCCGAGGCCGCCGCCTCCGTCGAGCCCGAAGAGGACCCCGCACAGCAGAAGATGTTCGACGACCTCGCCCAGCGGACCAGCCGGCGCCAGGACGGCGACCCGCTGGCCGTCGGCAGGAAGGACGCCCCGGTGGTCCTGGTCGAATACGCCGACTACCAGTGCTCGTTCTGCGGCCGCTTCACCCGCGAGACCCAGCCCGCACTGATCAAGAAGTTCGTCGACGCGGGCACCCTGCGCGTCGAATTCCGCAACTTCACCGTCTTCGGCGCCGACTCCGAGCGGGCCGCCCGCGCCTCCTGGGCCGCCGGACAGCAGGGCAAGTTCTGGCAGCTCCACGACGCGCTGTACGCCAAGACCCGCAAGGGCCGGGCGCTTGCCGAGGACAAGCTCGTCGAGCTGGCCCGCACGAGCGGGGTGGCCGATATCGAGAAGTTCCGTGCGGACATGAAGAGCGCGGGCGCCGAGCGGGCGCTGAAGAAGGATCAGGACGAGGGGTTCCAGCTCGGGGTGCAGTCCACGCCGTCCTTCCTCATCAACGGCCGGCCGGTCGCCGGGGCCCAGCCCGCCGAGGTCTTCGCACAGGCCATCCAGGAAGCCGCGGCGCGGGCGGCCAAGAACGGGCCGGCGGCCAAGGGGGCCGGGGAATGAACGACATCGGCTACCTCGCGGCCTTCCTGGGCGGTGCGCTGGCGCTGCTCAGCCCGTGCAGCGCGCTGCTGCTGCCGGCGTTCTTCGCGTACTCCCTCTCGACGCCCGGCCGGCTGGTGGCCCGTACCGGGGTGTTCTATCTGGGGCTGGCCACGACGCTGGTGCCGCTCGGCGCGGCCAGTACGGCGGCCAGCCGGCTGTTCAACGGCCACCGCGATCTGCTGATCGCCGTCGGCGGCTGGGTCGTCATCGCGATGGGCCTCGCCCAGATCCTCGGTCTGGGCTTCGCCTCCCGGCGTGCCCAGGCCGCCGCCGCGAGGATCACCCCGCGGTCGGCCGTCTCCACCTTTCTGCTCGGCTGTGTCTACGGGCTCGCCGGCTTCTGCGCGGGCCCGATCCTCGGCGCGGTGCTGACGGTGACAGCGGTCAGCGGTTCACCGGTGTACGGCGCCTCGATGCTCGCCGTCTACGCGCTGGGCATGGCGCTGCCGCTGTTCGTGCTGGCGCTGCTGTGGGAGCGCTTCCGGCTCGGCACCCGGGGCTTGCTGCGGGGCCGGGAATTCGCCCTCGGAAGGCTGCGGCTGCACACCACCTCGGTGCTGTCCGGGGTGTTCTTCATCGGCATCGGCGTGCTTTTCCTGCGCTTCAACGGGACCAGCGCACTGCCCGGAATTCTCGACGCCGACGGCGAATTCCGGGCCGAGGAATGGGCGAAGCGGATCGGGAACGCCGTACCCGACCCTGCCCTGATCGCGGTGGCCGCGCTGATCGTCGCGGCGGTGCTCGGCCGTATCGCGCTGCGGCCGGAGAAGAAGCCGCGGGACGGGGCCGGTCCGTCGTCGGGCGGGACAACAGGGCCGCGGGAAGGTGCCGATCAACGGCGGGGCGGGCCCGAATAGCGGCGGAGCGGAGGCACGTCGCCGTGGGGTGGCGCCGAAGAGCCGCGGGGTGGGAGTGAGTGGCCGCCGGGGGGCGGGGCCGGGCCGTCGATGGACGGCACCGGGCTCCCGCCCCCCGGGCTCACAGCCACACGTTGTCGTTGACCGACCCCAGCCCGGTGCCGGACAGCCGCCGGTGCAGGGCCAGCGCCTGGTCCTCGGTCAGCGAGGCGACATGGTCCGCGGCGGCGCGCAGCCGGTCGCCGTGCAGCGTGAGCTCCTCGGCGCGGTCCGGCGGCAGCAGCTCGGGTGCGTCATGGGTCCAGCGCAGCAACTCGCTCACCACCCGCCGCTTGCCGTGCTGCTGGGTGGCCAGCGCGGGGCGGTCGATGACGTAGCACCACACCAGCTCCTTGAGCAGATCGCAGGCGGCCCGCCGCTCCGCCGGGATCACCAGCTGCGCGCCGTAGCGGATCGCCGCCTCGCCGCTCACCTCCAGCTCGATCCCACGGGTGAAGTACGAGATCAGATCGGCGGTGCGGCGATTGACCGCGACCGCGTCCTCATGGCTGCCGCTGTACGGGGCGGGCACCGCCAGCCGCTTGCCGATGTCCGCCATCATCACCAGCGCCGCCGCACGGTCGAAGGTCTCGCCCTCCCGCGCCCGCTTGGCCTGGACGTAGTCCAGGAAGCGGGCGATCTCCCGCTCGGTGTCGGCGCCGGCGGCACCGTCCGGCGGGAACAGCGCGGCCAGCGGAATCAGGCCCGTACGGTAGAAGTCCTCGACGTCATGGCAGGCGTAGGTGACATCGTCCGCCCAGTCCATGACCTGCTCCTCGACCGGTACGGCGGTGTCCGTACGGCCGGCCCGCACCCAGGAGAACGCCTCCCGGTCGGCGACGTACACCCCCCACTTCACATGCCGCGCCGGGTCCTGGTCGACGGGCGCCCGCTCCCACGGGTATTTGGTGGCGGCGTCCAGACAGGCGCGGGTCAGATGCAGTCCGCGATGGCCCGGGTATTTGTGGGCGGCGAGAAAGGTCAGCACCCGCAGGGTCTGTGCGTTGCCCTCGAAGCTGTCCAGCACGCCGTCCGCGAAGTGCAGCTCGTCCATCGTGGCGCGCAGCGCCAGCTCACCCGCGTGCCCGAAGGGCGGATGGCCGATGTCGTGGGCCATGCACGCCGCCTCGACAAGCGCCGGATTCGGCCCGCCGTACCGGCGCTCCAGCCGCTCCGCCATCCGCCGGCCGAGCTGAGCCACCTTCATCGAGTGGGTCAGCCGGGTGTGGTAGGCGCCCAGCTCGGCGCTCGCCACCACCTGGCTCTTGCCGGCCAGTGCCCGCCACTGGGTCGAATACAGAATCCGGTCGACGTCATGCTCGAAGCCGGACCGCTGCCCGTCGTCGGGCACCCGGCGCCGGAGGGAGTGCTGCTCTAGGTCCTCATCGCTGTATGTGGCAGGTCGCATGCGCGGATGGTAGTCCGCCCCGCCTGCCGGGGTCCGGCCGGTGGGCAGGTCTCGCCCGCTAGGCGTTCAGCCGACGCCGCCAGCGCGGATGCGGACGGGCGTGCGGGCGCGCATGCGCGGGGTGGGCGTCCGCCCGGCGCCGGCGGTCGTTGCAGAGCAGGCACTTTCCGTAGCCCGGCGGAAGGGGATCTTCCGGGTCGCCGTACAACGGGTCGACCGCGCCGTGGGGATGTAGGGCGCAGCCGGTCGGGCCGGTCTCCGCGCCCAGTGAGCCGGCAGCGGTCAGCGCCTGCCGGAGGACGTCGACGAGCTGGTCTGCATCGCGCCGGGTCGGCGCGGACTGCAGGGCGGAGGCAAGGTCGGAGGCGGTGGTCAGCGCGGTCTGGAGTTCGCGCAGGTTTGCGTAGCCCATGCCTCGGAGCGTAGGCGGCCCCACTGACAGTTGATCTTCCGATCGCACTTCGCGGCTTCCCATGGCCGGATGCATGCCCGCTCCCGCCCACGATTTAGCACCGGGATGGTGACGGCCGCCTGGCCGGTCCATGACGGGAGGGGGTGGGGGCGGGCGATGGGGCAGCCGGCGCGAGCAGTCTCCCTCTAGGACCGCCGCCGATCTGCCGGGCCGCCGCGGCAGCATTCACAGCCACGGCAGCTCCCGGCGAGCGCCCGTTCTTCCCGACGCTTCCCGCCTGCGCCCCCCCGAAGCCGCCCCTCCCCTCAGGGAGCGATCGGCAGTGCCCGCTTGTGGTCGGTGAGGCGGTAGCGGCGGACGATGGCGTGGGCGGCCGCGGCGTCGACCGGCTTGCCTTCCAGGTAGTCGTCGATCTGGTCGTAGCTCACACCGAGCGCGTCCTCGTCCGGCTTGCCCGGGTCGAGCGTCTCCAGGTCGGCCGTCGGCACCTTGTGCACCAGTTCCTCCGGGGCGCCCAGCGCCGCCGACACCGCGCGCACCCGGCGCTTGGTCAGCCCCGTCAGCGGCACCACATCGGCCGCGCCGTCACCGAACTTCGTGAAGAAGCCGGAGACCGCCTCGGCCGCGTGGTCGGTACCCACGACCAGGCCGTCATGGGCGCCGGCGACCGCGTACTGCGCGATCATGCGCTGGCGCGCCTTGATGTTGCCCTGGACGAAATCCTGGTGGTGGGCGTCGCGGAAGGTGAGCCCGCCGTCCACCGCCGCCTGCAGCGCCGCATCGCTCGCCGGGCGGATGTCGACGGTCAGCTCCCGGTCCGGGCGGATGAACTCCAGCGCCCGCCGGGCGTCCTTCTCGTCCGCCTGGACGCCGTACGGCAGCCGCATCGCGTAGAACGTCGTCTCGTGCCCGGCGGCGCGGGCCCGCTCCACGGCGAGCTGGCAGAGCCGGCCCGTGGTCGTGGAGTCGACGCCGCCGCTGATCCCCAGGACCAGCGAGCGCAGGCCCGTGGAGGTCAGCCGGTTCGTGAGGAAGGCCACCCGGCGCTCGATCTCCTGCTCGGCGTCGAAGGACGCGGTCACCTGGAGATCCCGGGCGATCTCCTGCTGCAGGGCCTTGGACGCCGGGTCGGTCACGGCTGCTCCTCGTTGTTCTCGTGCCGCGTCGCGCGGTGCTGGTGGTGACGCATTGCTCTGTGACGCCTACGTGGCGTGCTTCTTCTCCGCGTAGGCGCGGTTTCTCGGGGCGCGGAAAGACGCGCCGGTAGGAAACCTTATGCCGGGTGCGCCCACTTCTTGAGGGCGGCCTTGGTCGAGAAGTCCGCGACGTCCTTGTCCAGAGGCCGGTCGGTGTACTGATGGATGCGCCACTTCGCCTTGATCCGCGGATGCCCGGCGGAGACGTAATCGGCGATCCACAGGCCGTCGGCCGCGTAGGACGTGGTGTCGTGGTTGAGCCAGAAATCGCGGTTGCAGTAGAGCATCACCCGGTGGGTGGGGCGCAGCTTCTTCACCTCGACCAGGAACTGGTCCTTCTGCGCATTGCTCGCATACGTCCCCTCGCCGGTGCGCTCCCAGTCGCAGGCGAGGAGGTCGCCCTGGACCGATGCGCATTTCTCGACGAAGTATTTCGCCTGGGCGGCGATATTTCCCGGCCACAGAAAGTGGTAGAAACCGACGACACAACCCGCTTTACGGGCCTTTGACGCCTGCGCGGACTGGTGCGGATTGATGTAGGAGCGGCCTTCGGTGGCCTTGACGAAAACGAAGTCCAGCCCCTCGGCGGAATACGAGGTGTTGTAGGAGCTGACATCGACACCATGCAGCATGAACGGCCTCCTGCCGATCGGACCTGCGGATTCGAAGCGTCAACTGCTCGAAGCGTCAACTGCGTTGCAGAGGTTCCGGGCGTTCCTGCGTTTCCTGCGTTGCGGTGATCGGGTGTCCCTGCGAGCCCGCGTTCCCGCGTGCGAGGCAGTCTCGTTCCAGCAGTTCAGCATGTTTGCTACCGGGGACGCCAGATCGTGGTGGGGAAGTTCCTTGTACCGCGGTCAAGTTGAGGCGGGGCCGCTATCGCGGACCGGACCGGCCCCGCCGGCCGGGAGCGTCGGCTTCAGCGCCGCCGGGCCCGTCGCACCAGCCGCCGCGCGCGGGCACGGGCGCGGCCGAGGACGCGGCGCAAGGCCCGGCCGGTGCGCGTCGACCGGAGCTCCTGGAAGAGGAGTTCATAGCGTTCGGCGATCGGCTCCGGGTCGTAGCGGTGCGAGCTCTCCAGCGCGGTCTCGGCCATCTTGCGGCGGCGCTGCGGGTCCTCGATGAGCCGCAGGAGAGCGCTGGCCAGCGCCCGGCCGTCGCCGCGCGGCACCAGCAGCCCGTCCGTACCGTGGTGAATGATCTCGGCCGGGCCCAGCGGGCAGTCGGTGCTGACGACGGGAACGCCGCAGCGCATCGCCTCGACGAGGGTCATGCCGAAGGACTCGGCGTCCGAGGCCGAGGCGACGATCGACGCCTTGGCGAACTCCGCCTCTATCGGGGAGCGCGGCCCGGTCAGCTCCGCCCGCTCGTTCAGCCCGAGCCCGTCGATCAGCCCCTGGAGCTGGGCGCGCTCGGTGCCGCCGCCGTGTATCCGCAGCCGCCAGTCGGGGTGCTTGGCGGAGACCGCGGAGAACGCCTCGATCAGCAGGTCGAAGCGCTTGCCGCGGACCAGCCGGCCGGCCGCCGCGATCACCTTCGCGGTGCCCTGGGACGGCGGCCCGGCCGGTGCGGGCACGATGTTGGGCACCGCCAGGACCCGTACGCCGGGCAGCGGCATCCGCGCGCGGTAGACGGACGCATCCGCCTCGGTGGTCGTGACCAGGGCGTCCAGCGTCCGGTAATGGCGGGCGAGTTCGGCCCGCAGCCGCTTGCTGTGGGCGTCGTGCCGGAGGTGTTCCTGGGCGATCCGCAGCGCCCGGCGGGGGCCGAACCGCGCCAGGTAGACATTGATGCCGGGCCGGGTGCCGATCAGCACATCCGCGTCGGTGGTGCGCAGAAACTCCGCGACACGGACGTCGACCAGCCGGCTGTACTGGTGGTGCCGCTTCTCGGCGAGCGGGAAGTCCTGCGCGGGCTCACCGAACAGCGGATCGGCCATGTCCTCGCTGCCGACGCGGGTGTCCACCAGCGGCACCAGCCGCACCCGGGGGTCCACCGTGAACCGTGGGACCTCGCGGTGCCGCAGCATCGAGACGATCTCGACGTCATGCCGGTCGGCGAGCGCGGCGGCGAGGTTGAAGGTGGTGCGGATGGTGCCGCCGATGGCGTAGGCGTTGTGCAGCAGGAGGGTGATCTTCATACGGTGTCGTGCTCTTCCCCGAGATGTGCCGAGTCGTTCCGACCGGCCGGTACGCTCGCGGTCCGGTCACCGCGACCGGCCCGTCCGGCACCGGGCCACCGTGGCGGTAAGGGGTAAGCCGATGGCGTGGCGAGGGTGAGAGCCCGGTAAGAACCACGGGTGAGATCCGGGTAAGAAAGCCACCGCAGGACCGGCCGCCCGCCGGAGCACCTCCGGACCCTTGGCAGACTTGCCGGGTGACCCATTCCGTACTGCTCGCCGAGGACGACCGTCCCATCCGCACCGCGCTGGAGCGTGCCCTGACCCTGGAGGGGTACCAGGTCACCGCGGTCGCCGACGGTATCCAGGCGCTCGCCGCCGCGCACCGCGAGCGGCCCGATGTGATCCTGCTGGACGTGATGATGCCGGGGATCGACGGGCTGCAGGTGTGCCAGGTGCTGCGGGCCGAGCAGGACCGCACCCCGATCCTGATGCTCACCGCCCGGGTCGAGACGGCGGACCGGATCGCCGGTCTGGACGCCGGTGCGGACGACTATGTGGTCAAGCCGTTCGAGGTCGAGGAGGTCTTCGCCCGGCTGCGGGCGCTGCTGCGGCGGACGACGTCGGAGGCGGCGGCGTCGGAAGAGGGCGGTGCGGGCGCCGGTCCCGGTGTGACGGACGAGGCCGACGGGGCCGAGTGGGCGTACGACGCCCGAGCGGCGGACAGCGGCGTCGTCGAGGCGGCGGATCTGCGGATCGACGGGCCCTCGCGCCGCGCCTGGCGCGGAGAGCGGGAACTGGAGCTGACCCGGACCGAATTCGAGCTGCTGGAGCTGCTGGCCCGCAACGCCGGGATCGTCCTGGACCATTCGACGATCTATGACCGGATCTGGGGGTACGACTTCGGGCCGGGCTCGAAGAACCTCGCGGTGTACGTGGGCTATCTGCGGCGCAAGGTCGATGTCCCGGGCAGCCGCCCGCTGATCCACACGGTGCGTGGCGTCGGTTACGTACTGCGGGAGGACTGAGATGCCCAGGCCCCGTGACCGCGCCGGGACCGGGCCGCGCACCCGGCCCGGCCGTCGGCTGCGCGCCCGGCTGCGGGCCTGGTCGGGCTCCTGGCGCAGCGGCGGGTCCGCCGCCTGGCTGCGCACCCGTAGGCCCGCCAGCCTGCGTACCGCTTTCGCGGTGGCGTTCGCCACGGGGGCGGCCGCGGTGACCGTCCTCGTCGGGTTCCTCAGCTACGACGCGGCGGCCCGGCTGGTACGGGTCGACGAGAAGTCGGTGTTCTCGCAGGTCGTACGGGATCTGCGCACCCAGGTGCAGGAAAAGCCGTTCCTGCCCGCCGATTACGCGAGCTCCGACCCCGACCACGACGGGCCGCGCGACGAGCTCACCCGGCCCACCCGTACCGATGTGCAGATCCTGGGCGCCGGCGGCCGGGTCGTGGAGCTGGGGCGCCCGGCCCTCCCGGCCGGTACGGAGGAACGCCGGGTGGCCGCCGACGCGCGTGCCGGCCACCTCGCCGAGCGGGAGGCGGACGTCGGCGACGAGGAGTACCACGTCGCGACCGTGGCGCTCGGCGGTGGCCGCGGTGCCGTGCAGGTCGCGCAGAAGTTCAGCGAGACCGAGGATCTGCTCTCCGCGCTCCAGAAGCGCACCGCCCTGCTGGCCGCCGCGGTCATCGCGCTGTCCGGTGCGGGCGGCTGGTGGCTGGCGCGCCGGATCACCGGCCGGCTGGTGCGGCTGACCTCGGTCGCCGAGAACGTGGCGGAGCACGGACGGCTGGACGTCCCGGTCCCGGTGGTGGGGCGGGACGAGGTCGCCCGGCTGGGGCGGGCCTTCGACGACATGCTCGGCCGGCTGGCCAGCGCCGTCCAGGACCAGCAGCGCCTCGTCCAGGACGCCGGCCATGAGCTGCGCACCCCGCTGACCTCGCTCCGGACGAACATCTCGCTGCTGAAGCGGTTCGAGGAACTGCCGCCGGACGCCCGCGACGAGCTGTTGGCCGATCTGGCGGGCGAGGCCCGTGAACTCAGCGACCTGGTCAATGAGCTGGTGGATCTGGCGGCCGGGCAGCGCGACGACGACCCGCTCTCCGAGGTGAACCTGGCCGAGGTCGCGGAGAAGGCGACCGCCTCGGCCCGCCGCCGCACCGGCCGGGAGATCACCGTACGGACCGTTCGCCCGGCGGTGGTCGAGGGCCGCTCCGCCGCACTGCACCGTGCGCTGACCAATCTGCTGGAGAACGCGGCAAAATTCGACGCGGGCGGGACGGCGCCGATCGAGGTCGTCGTCACCGGTGCCCGCATCGAGGTCCTCGACCGCGGCCCCGGTATCGCGGACGCCGACCTGACCCGGGTCTTCGACCGCTTCTACCGGGCCGCGGCCGCCCGTGGCCTGCCCGGCTCCGGCCTCGGCCTCGCCATCGTCCGCGAGATCGCCACCGCCCACGGCGGCCATGCCTTCGCCACCCGCCGCCCCGGCGGCGGCGCCACCCTGGGCTTCACGGTCGGCACGGGAAAGGACGGCGGCAGGGGGGCCGGGGCACATACGGGGTCGGGGTCGGGGGCTTAGGGGATTTAGGGGACTTAACGGCCTGCGCTTCCGGGCCTCCCGGGGCTTGGGGTGCACCGGCGGCGGGGTGTTCGGTCTCCAGTGCTTCGCGGCGTACCGCCCGCGGGGCGCTTGCTCTCCCGGTCCTCCCGCGATGCGCACCGCCCGCGGGATGCCTGCTCTCCCGGCCCTTCCGCGATGACCGCCCGCCCGGCGCCCAGCCGCCTACCGGGCGGACTTGCCCCTTCCCGGTTCCGGCCGGTCAGTGCGCGGTCTCCCCCTGGGCCACTTCCACCGTCTCGTGCAGATCGGCCGCGGCGTCCAGGGCGGCGGCCGCGGAGAAGGTGACACAGGCGAGCAGGGCCGCGGCGATCAGCCGGCGGCCGTGCACGCCGGTGTGTGGCGGAGGATGGCCCGAGGACCGCTCGGGGGCCAGCAGGGCGGCGACCCGGCGGGGTACCGGGCCGGTCGTCGCGGCGAGGACGGTGCCGGGGCGGTGCGACGCCGGGGCAGCGGGGCGGGCGGCCAGCGCGGCGCGGCCGATGGCGCGGGCCGTCACACGGCGGTCGCCCACCCGGGACGCGGCGGATTCGTCGGCCCAGCGCTCCAGGGCGTACGCCAGCGGTGCGCGCAGGGACCGGAGCAGCGGATGGCAGACCGCGGCCAGCGCGACCGTGAGCAGGAAGAGATGGTGCCGGCCCGCGAGATGGGCGCGCTCATGGGCGAACAGCGCCTCCCGCTCGTCCGGGGGCAGGGCCCGCAGCATCCCGGCCGTGACCACCACCCGGCCCGGCCGGCCCGGCAGGGCGTACGCATCGGGCGCGGAGTCCGGCAGGACGCACAGATCGCCGGAGGTGGGGTGGGCATCGGAGGTGAGCCGGGCGGTGCGGATTTCGGTGTGGTGGCGGCGGGCGCGGTGGACGACGGCGAGGGCACCGGCGGTGAGCAGACCGGCGGCGGCAGCGGCAGCGGGGAGCGACACGGCCGGATCGTCGCCGAGCAGCGGCAGGGAGAGATGGCCCAGGGCGGCGACCGGAGGCAACTGCAGCGCCCCGGCGGTCAGCAGCAGGCCCAGCGCCGCGGTCGTACAGGCGGCCAGCGCGACCGCGCAGCCGGTCAGCAGCCAGGCCGCGGCGCGCGGCGGCAGCGACTCCGCCAGGCGGCGGGCGGCCGGCACCGCGAACAGCGGCATCAGCAGGGGAATCCATACGGCGAAGATCATGGTGCGGCCCCGGGACCGGGCTGCGCGCCGGCTTCCGGCCCCTCGGGGGCGTCGTCCGCCCCCTCCAGAAGGGACCGCAGCAACTGCTCGTCCTCGTTGGTCAGCTGCGAGACGAAGCGGGCGAGCGCGGTACCGCGGTCGTCCTGCTTGTCGAGTTCGCTGCGCATCCGCCGGGCGGTCAGCCCCGCGGAGTCCTGTATGGGGGAGTACACGAAACCGCGGCCGGCCCGGGAGCGGGAGACCGCCCCCTTGTCGTGCAGGCGAGTGAGGATCGTGGTGACGGTGGTCCGCGCGAGCCGGCCGCCCAGTGCGCTCTGCACCTCGATGGGGCTCAGTGCCCCCTCGGCCGCCCAGAGCGCCGCGAGCACGCTCGCCTCCAGCTCGCCGGCGGGGCGCCGCTGCACGGGTGAGGTCTCCGACATGGAACGCCCCTTCACCTTTTCCGTCGTCTACAGTTCCGTAGACCGTCTACGTAACTGTAGTCGGCCGGGCCGACCGGAGGGCAGGCCCGCAACCCATTATGGGAGGGGCCGCCGACATGTCTGTAGCCGCCGCATTTCCGCAGGTGACAGCGGTCACCCAGGCCGTGAACGTACTCGACGCCGGATCCCTGCTGGCCGCGTTCGGCGCGCTGGGCGTCGCCGTCGTGCTGTTCGCCGAGACCGGGCTGCTCGTCGGCTTCTTCCTGCCCGGCGACTCGCTGCTGTTCACCGCCGGGCTGCTGTGCGCCCCGGGCACCGGCGGCGCCGTACACCTCGCGCTGCCGCAGGTGCTCACGGCCGCCGCCGTCGGTGCGCTCGCCGGATCCCAGACCGGCTACTGGATCGGCCGGCGCGGCGGCCGTGCCCTGCTGGCCCGTAGTGGCGCCCGCCGGCTGCACGAGGGAGCCGCCCGCGCCGAGGAGTTCCTCACCCGCTACGGCCACGGCAAGGCCATCGTCCTCGCCCGCTTCGTCCCCGTCGTCCGCACCGTACTGAACCCGCTGGCCGGCGCCCTCGGCGTGCCCGCCCGCACCTTCGCCCTCTGGCAGATCACCGGCGGCCTGCTCTGGACGCTCGGCCTCACCCTCGCCGGATACGGCCTGGGGGCGTCCGTACCGAACGTCGACCGCTATCTGCTGCCGCTGGTCGCCCTGGTGGTGCTGGTGTCGCTGGCCCCGCTCGCCGTCGAACTGCTCCGCTCCCGCAGGCGCCCGGAAACGACGCCCGGCCCCACACCGCCGCCCGGCGCCTGAACCACCCCGGCCGTCCGCCCCCTCCGCCACCACCGCACCAAACCGCCGGCCGTCGAGCCCCGAGCCGCCAAGGAGAACCCTGTGAACCACCTCGCCTTCGGGGGAGCCTCGATCGACGGCGGCCTGTACACCCGGATCACCGCGCTCGCCCGGCGCGCCCCGCACGACCTGAACACCCTCCTCTCCTACTGGACCGATTACGGCCTCGCCCTCTTCGCCGCCCTGATGCTGATCGGCTGGTGGCGGGCGCGGAACGGCACCTCCGGCGCCATGGCGACGGCGCTGGCCACCCCCGTCGTCGTGGTCGCCGCCTTCCTCGTCAACGACCTCGTCAAGACGTTCTTCGACGAACAGCGGCCCTGCCAGACGCTCCACACCGTCACCGTCGAGGCCTGTCCCGGGCCCGGCGACTGGTCCTTCCCCAGCAACCACTCCGCCATCGCCGCGGCGGCCGCGGTCGCCCTGCTGCTGTGCGACCGGCAACTGGGCCGGATCGCCGTACCGGCCGCGCTCCTCATGGCGGCCTCACGCGTCTGGGTCGGTGCGCACTACCCGCACGACGTCGCCGTCGGCCTGATCGCCGGCGCCGTCGTGGCCCGGGGGCTCACCCCGCTCGCCCGCCGCGCGGCCCCCGCCGTCGACCGGATCCGGGACACCCGGCTGCGACCCCTGGTGGCCGCGCGGTGACGGCGCCCGAGCCGGGACCACAGCGGCCACGGCCGGACCCGGAGCCGGTCCCGCGCCCCGGGACGTGGCGACGTCCCGCTGCCGTCCCTCTCCTCACGTTCGCCGCGGTCTGCGCCGCGCTCTTCACCGCCGTGCTGGTCACCGTGTCCGTACGGCACGGAGCCCCGCTGGCCCCCGAACAGGCCGCCCTCCACTGGTCCACGGCACACCACGGAGAGCCGCTGCGCTCCATGGCCCGCGCGCTGACCGCCACCGGCAGCGGCCCGGTTCCCTATCTGCTGGCGGTGCTCGCCGGCCTGTTGGCCGGCCGGAGTGCGGCGGGCCGGCTGCGCGCGGTGATCTGCGCCGTCGCCGTACTCGCCGTAGGCCAGGCGATCCGTTACGGCCTGATGGAGCTGATCGCCCGCCCCCGCCCGCCGGCCGCCGACTGGGCCGGGCACGCCTCCGGCCATGCGTTCCCCTCCGGCCATGCCACCACCTCGGCGCTGGCGGCCGGGATCCTGGCCTGGGGCATCGCCTGGCGCGCCCGCCCCGCCGTGGCCCGCACCTGGTGCGTGGTGCTCGCCCTCTGGGCCGTCGGGGTCGGCCTCACCCGCGTCTACCTGAGCGTCCACTGGCCGGGCGACGTCCTCGGCGGCTGGCTGCTGGCGGCCACCCTGCTCGCCCTCGCGCTGCTCCTGGAGCCGTTCGCCCTCCCCGGCCGGGACCGCCCGGCCCCGGCCGGCGCGAGCCCCCAAAGCGCGCATTCCCATGAATAGCTGACGATCGGACCAGATCTTCCCCAAGGCGGCATGGACGCGTCCCACGCCGAGCAGCACTGTCCTGGGTGCCGGGACGGCGGAAGCGATGCCGCCACGGCGCCCTCACGGCACGTACCACCGCGGCACCAGGGGGACACACCGATGAACGAGCCACTCGACGCCTCGCCGCCGCGCCCGTCAGCCGGGGGGACCGCCGCGTCCGCCGCCCCCCATGGCCGCTGCCCGGCCGCCGCCGCCAAGGACCCCACCCCGTGCGAGGGCCCGCAGGACGCCGCCACCATCGTCGACCGCCAGGGCAGGGAGGCCGCCGGCTGCGTCCACCACTGCGCCCGCCTGCTGGCCGGCCTCGAAGGCGCCCGCGTCCACCCCTTCGTCCCCGCGAACCAGGCCCTGGACATCTACTCCCGGGCCCGTGAACTCCCGCCCTTCGCATGGGAGATCGGCCGATAGCCGACCCGCCGGGCGCGAGGGTCCGCGGACCGGCGGATCACCTCGGCGGTCGCCCTCGGCGGACGGAGGGCGCCGCCCCGGACCTCGTCCGCCGTCCCTGCCTCAGCACTCGATGATGTTGACGGCGAGGCCGCCGCGTGCGGTTTCCTTGTATTTGACGCTCATGTCGGCGCCGGTGTCCTTCATGGTCTTGATGACCTTGTCGAGGGAGACGTGGTGGCGGCCGTC
>NZ_JBSHAW010000083.1:0-17853 GCF_053611685.1 Streptomyces sp. NPDC054786
GTGTACGGCGCATGAGCCGGGCCGGACCGGGACGCCGGTGAGCCCCGGTACCGCGGGCTCACCGGCGTCAACGGTCACCCGCGGTTGCCTGCGACGGTCTCCTTGGCCGCCCGGAGGGACTCCTTCAGCGACCCCATGGTGGCGAGGACGGCGGTCGGCTCGTAGCCGCAGTGCGCCATGCAGTTGGCGCAGCGCGGGTCCTTGCCACGGCCGTACTTGTCCCAGTCGGTGTCCTCGATGAGCTCCCGGTACGTCGGGACGTACCCGTCGCTCATGAGGTAGCAGGGGCGCTGCCAGCCGAACAGCGAGTAGTTGGGGATCGCCCACGCCGTGCACGGGAAGTCCACCTTGCCCTCCAGGAAGTCCAGGAAGAGCGGGCTGTGGTTGAGCCGCCAGCGGCGCCGGTTGCCGCCGGCGAAGGCCTTCTTGAACAGCTCCCTGGTCTGCTCCACACCGAGGAAGTGCTCCTGGTCGGGGGCCTTCTCGTAGGCATAGGCGGGCGACAGCATCATTTCGTCGACCTGCAGATCGTCATTGAGGAAGTCGAGGACCTCGATGATGGTCTGCGGGGTGTCGGTGTTGAAGAACGTGGAGTTGGTGGTGACCCGGAAACCGCGCCGCTTGGCCTCCTTGATCGCCGCCACCGCCTCGTCGAACACGCCTTCCTTCGCGACGGATTCGTCGTGCCGTTCCCGCATGCCGTCGATGTGCACCGCGAACGCGAAATACGACGAGGGCGTGAATTTGTCGATGGTCTTGCGCAGCAACATCGCGTTGGTGCACAGGAAGACATACTTCCGCTTGGCCACCAACTGCCGCACGATCTCGTCGATCTGCGGGTGCATCAAGGGCTCGCCACCGGCGATGGAAACCATCGGGGCGCCGGACTCCAGGACCGCACCTACCGCCTGCGCCACCGGCATGCGCTGCTTGAGCACACCCGCCGGATGCTGGATCTTCCCGCAGCCCTCGCATTTCAGGTTGCACGCAAAGAGCGGTTCCAGCTCGACGATGAGCGGGAACTTCTCACGTCGGCGGATCATCTTCTGTTCAAAAAGATAGGTCCCGACCCGGATGGACTGACGGAGCGGCATAGCCATCTGGCTCACCTCCAGGGGAGCAGCAAAGAACGGTGCCATTCGTAGAAAACAGGAAGTACGGAGCGCAGTACTCGGAAGGCTGATATTCCACCGCGCACCGTGCCGATGCGTACGAGTTCATGTTCTGGAGCGTCCACGACCACCCGGACGGCCGCAACCGGACGGCTGCCGGCGTGCCGGGCCGCGCGGAGTGTCGCGGCGGATTCCATGTCCACCGCGACCGCGCCGGCGGCATGCAGCTCGGCCCGCTCCGCGCCGCGTACGACGTGGTCGGAGCCGCACAGCAGCCCGCTGTGCACGGTCAGACCACGCTGCCGCAGGGCCCGTAGCAGCGGGCCGTTGTCGCGGCAGAGCGTCTCCGGTGCGTCCGCGTGGTGATCGCGGGTGGCCTCGGCGACGACCACGTCCCCGGGGCGCATCCCGGGGGCGAGGCCGGCGCAGAAGCCACTGGCGACGACGGGGGAACGTTCGGTGACCGAGCCCTCACTCAGCGCTTTGGTGAGGGCGCGTTCGGCCGCCTGGGGACCCATGCCGGTACGGAGCGTGACCAGCCGCGGACCGGCTCCTGCCGCCGCTCCCCCGCGGCCACCACCGCGCAGCGCGAACCGCTCGATGCCGAGCGCGCAGGCGACCAGCAGGGGCGGGTCCGCGTCCGTGGGGGGCCGCGCCGGCATCAGGACCCCACCGGCGCGGCGACCGGTCCCCCGTTGAGGTAGCGGCCGAGGGCGGTCAGCGGGAAGACCTGTCGGTAGAGGTGGTAGTTGATGGAGAAGTCCCACGGGAAGCCCGTGCCGGTGAAGTACGGCTCGTCCCAGGACCCGTCCTCGCGCTGGGTCCCGGTCAGCCAGCGCACTCCGCGGCGTACCGCCTCGCTGTCCCGTTCACCGGCCGCGAGCAGTGCCATCAGCGCCCACGCGGTCTGGGAGGCGGTCGAGGCGCCGCGCCCCGCCCACCGCTCCTTGTCCTGGTAGGAGCGCTGGTCCTCGCCCCAGCCGCCGTCGTCGTTCTGCACCCGCTCCAGCCAGAGGACCGCCCGGCGCACCGCTGGGTGCGAGGCGGGGATTCCGGCGGCGGCGAGCGCCGGAAGCACCGAGCCCGTGCCGTAGAGGTAGTTGGTGCCCCAGCGGCCGAACCAGGCACCGCTGGGCTCCTGTTCCGCCAGCAGCCAGGCGATGCCGCGGCGGGTGCGCGGGTCGTGGGTGCGGCCGACGTCGGCGAGCATCTCGACGACATGGGCGGTGACATCGGCCGACGGCGGGTCGATGACCTCCCCGAAGTCACAGAACGGCAGGCGGTTGGGGAACGGGCTGGTGTTGTCGACGTCGAAGGCGCCCCAGGCCCCGTTCTTGGACTGCATACCGAAGTTCCAGCGCACCGCGCGGCCCACCGCGGCTTCGACCCGCTGTGGATCGGGGTGCTTGACGCGGCGCAGGGCGAGCACCACCTCGGCGGTGTCGTCGATGTCCGGGTAGTTGTCGTTGTCGAACTCGAACGACCAGCCCCCGGAGGGGAGTTGAGGCCGCTTCACACTCCAGTCGCCGGGCCGGTCGATCTGCTCGGCGAGCATCCAGTCGACGGCCTTGACCAACTGCGGGTGGTCGGCGGGCAGTCCGGCGTCGGCGAGCGCGATGGTAGCCAGACAGGTGTCCCAGACCGGGGACTGGCAGGCCTCGATCATGCGGGCACCGTCCTCGCGCCAGACGGCGAAGCGGTCGAGGGAGGCCAGGCCGGTGCGCAGCACGGGGTGGTCGAGGTCGTAGCCGAGGAGGTGCAGGGCGATGATGGAGTAGACGGCGGGGGGCTGGATGCCGCCCCAGCAGCCGTCGTTCTCCTGCCGCTCGATGATCCAGCGGGCGGCGGAGCGCATCGCGGCGCCGCGCAACTTGCCGAGGGCAACCTTGTGGTAGAAGTGCAGCGCCTTGTCGAGGCGCTGGAAGAGACCGTCCCAGCTGGCGGCGGGGGCGAGCGGCCGCGGCGGGTTGGGGCGGCGCGGATCGATGTGCAGCTCGTCGAGGCCGAACGGCGCCGGGCGCACCGGACGTTTCGCCGAGACGATGGTCAGCGGCACGATGGTCTGCCGCGCCCAGCATCCGAAGTCATAGATGTTGAGCGGGAACCACTTGGGGAAGTAAAGGAGCTCCGGGGGTAGTTCGGGCAGGTCGTCCCACTTCCACCAGCCGAAGAGGGCCAGCCAGATGCGGGTGAAGACCCGGGCCGCGGCGACCCCGCCCTGCTCGCGCACCCATGCGGAGGCTCTGGCCATATGGGGTGCGTCCGGCTCGTCCCCGGCCAGACGCAGGGCGACATAGGCCTCGATGGTGGCGGAGAGTTCGCCGGGCCCGCCGTGGAAGGTGGCCCAGGTGCCGTCCGCGCACTGCTCGCCGCGGATGTGGCGGGCCGCGGCCTCGGTGAGCTTCGGGTCCTGGATGCCCAGGAATTGACGGAGCAGCAGATCTTCGGCGTCCATCGTGACGTTGGTCTCGAGGTCGCCCTTCCACCATCCGGCCGGGTCCTGGACGGAGAGCAGATGGTCCGTGGCGCGTGCGGTCGCGCGCCGGGCGGCGTCCGCCGTGTCCTGCCGTACGGCGGTACGCGTGGGTGGCGCTTTTCCGGTTGTCTCAGCGGTGGCATCGCTGGCCGAGGGGGCCCGGGGCGGCAGCGCTCCGGTGCTTCCGTCGGTCGTCGCTGTCATGGCTTCCCCTTCTGCAGTGAACTGTGAAAAGCGTGCTCAGGGATTCCGTCGGCCGGTGCCCGGATGGCACCGGCCGGCGACTGCGATCTATTCGGTGTCGATGGCGATCATCTCTCTCGTACAACGACAAAGTCCGCGAGTGCGACGAGCTGGGCGCGGACCTTTTCCGGCATGTCGATCTCATCCAGCGCGGAAATGGCGGTGGCGTGCTGGCGGCGGGCCTCCTGGGAGGTCCACTCGCGGCCGCCGGCCTCCTCGATGAGGGCCGCGCGGGAGGCGAACTCCTCCTCGGTGAAGTCGGCAATCTCGGTCTCGGTCTTCTTCGCGTCGGCCGCCAGGATCTGGGCGAGACGCTCGGAGGCCGGGCCGCCGGCGGCCAGCGCGGCGACGACCGGCAGCGACTTCTTGCGCTGGCGCAGGTCGCTCCAGGGCCGCTTGCCGGTGGCGTCCGGGTCGCCCCAGATGCCGAGCAGATCGTCGACGGCCTGGAAGGCGAGGCCGAGGTGGTAGCCGTACCGTTCGAGCGTGTCCGCGGTGTGGTCGTCGGCGCCGCCGAGGACCGCACCGATGGAGACGGCGCAGGCCAGCAGCGCGCCGGTCTTGTTGCCCTCCATCTCCAGGCACTCCTCGACGGTGACCCGCTCGCGGTGCTCGTAGGAGATGTCCTGGGCCTGACCGTCGATCAGTTTGCGGGAGGCCAGGGTGAGCCGGCGGGTGGCACGGCCGGCGTCGACCGTGCCCAGCTCCAGCAGTATTTCGTTGGCGAGGGCGAACAGCGCGTCGCCGACGAGGATGGCCTGCGCGGGGCCGTGCACCTTCCAGACGGTGTCGCGGTGCCTGCGCTGCTCGTCACCGTCCATGAGGTCGTCGTGCAACAGCGAGAAGTTGTGCACCAGCTCGACGGCGACCGCGCCGGGGATCCCGACCTCGGGGGCCGCGCCGGCGGCCTCGGCCGACAGCAGGGCGAGCGCGGGGCGTACGGCCTTGCCGCTGTCGCCCGTGGTGGGGCGGCCCTCGGCGTCGATCCAGCCGAAGTGGTAAGCGGCGACGGTGTCCATGGGAGGAGCGAGCCGGTCCACGGCGGCACGCAGCACGGGAGTGGCGAGTGTCCGTCCGCGCTCCAGCAGCGCGGTGACGCTCTCGGTGTCGATAGCTGGGGAAGCCGGATTCACGGTTTCTCCTCTGTTTCCGATGCTCGTGCTCGTGCGAGCGCTCGTACTCGTAGTCATGCCGCCTCCTGAGGCAACTGGCCCTGGGGGAAGCCGAGTTCGGTGAGTGCCTCGCGAGCGGCGGCAGTGCCGCTGCGAACAGCGCTTTCCATGGTCGCGGGCCACCCGGTGGCGGTCCACGCACCGGCCAGGAACAGGCCGGGGGCTTGAGTGCGGGCGGCGGGGCGGAGCCTGCCGACGCCCGGGGCGGGCGCAAAGGTCGCGGTGCGCTCGCGGGTGACGAAGAAGTCGTGGATCCTGGCGCCCCGGGCGGCCGGCAGCAGCCGCTCCAGCTCGGGCAGATAGCGGGCGCGGAGCTTGGCGACGGGCTGGTCGATCTCCTCCTGGGCGGCGGACTGCGAGACCGCCAGATACTGGCTGCGCTCCTGGCCGGCGATGCGCGTCAGCCCCGAGGCGTCGGTGCGGTCGAAGACCCACTGGACCGGGGAGCCGACCGCGGCGAAGAAGGGGCGGCGCAGCACCTTGCGGTCGTAGACGACATGGAGGTTGAGGATCGGGGCCGTGCCGATGTCCAGCAGCCGGTCCTTGCCGTCGAGCGTCCCGTCGGGCAGCAGGGTGTGGGCCTCGCGCTGCGGTACGGCGAGGACGACGGTGTCCGCCGCCAGCCGCTCACTGCCGTGCGGGCCGTTCTCCACCGTGACCTGCCAGCCGTCGTCGCCGCGCGTGATCGCCCCGGCGCGGGTGCGCAGGGCGATGCGTACCCCGGCCTTCTCCAGGGCCGTGCGGGCACGGTCGTCGTGGACGTCGCCGAGCGGGACACGGGACCAGCCGATGTCCGCGGCGCCGGGCGCGGACAGCAGTCCGGTCTTGAAGACCTTGGCGGCCAGGCCCGTCGAGGCGTCATCGGCGCGGGCGTTGAGGGTGGCGATGCCGACCAGGTCCCACAGCGCCTCGACGGCGCGGGCGGACTGGCCGTAGCGGCGCAGCCAGCTGCCGAAGTCCAGCCCGTCCAGTGCGGGGTCGGCCGGGTCGAGACCCTTGAGCGCGAGGGTGGCGCGGACGACCCCGGCCCGCTCGACGGGCGAGAGGTGCGGGTAGCCGGCCAGGCTCCGGGCGAGGTGCAGCGGTACGGGGAGCGCGGTGCGGCGCAGCCGGCCGAGCCGCATCCGGTCGGCGTCGAGTACGGGCACGTCCATACGGTCCTGGAGGGGCACCAGATGCGCGGCGTCGAGCCGCTCCAGCAGCCGGCTGTAGGCGGTGCAGCAGCGCAGATAGACATGCTGGCCGTTGTCGACGGACAGCTCGCCGATGTCGGATTCACGGCGGAAGGAGAAGACCAGCCCACCGAGACGGGGCCTGCTCTCGACAAGGGTGACCCGCAGCCCCGCGTCGGCCAGTGCGAGCGCCGCGGTGGTGCCCGCGAGACCGCCGCCGATAACCACCGCGGCCGCCCCTGCAGGGCGGCCGGACGGCAGGTCGTGCTGCCGTTCGGGCCGCATGGCTCCCGATGTCATGTGCTCTCCCCCCGTACTGCTGTCAGGGACGCAGCCACCCCCGGGAGGGTTGCCCGCCGCGCTGACGCGGGGTCACCGCTGTCGTGCGCCGCCCGGTGCATCATCCGCGCCTCCGGACGGACTCCCGGCGGCCGATCGCCCGCGCGTCGAGCCCGGACAGCCCGCGCACCGCGACGAAGGCCTTCTCCCGGCCGGGCAGCGAGACCCGGCCGCGCAGCACCGCCTCGGGGTCGGCGGCGATCCGGGTCAGCAGCCGGTGGTAGATGCCGGCCATCGCGGCCACGCAGGCGCCGCTGCGCCGGTCGAGCATCGGCAGCAGCCGGAAGCCCTCGGCGAACAACTCGCGGGCACGTTTCACCTCGAAGTGCACCAGGCCGGTGAAGTCGGAGCCGGGCGGCGGCACGGGCTGCTCGAAGCCGGCCGCGCAGCCGAACTTGGCGAGGTCCTCGGCGGGGAGGTACGTCCGGCTGTTCCCGGCGTCCTCGCGAACGTCCCTGAGAATGTTGGTCAGTTGCAGGGCCAGGCCGAGGGTGTCGGCGTACTCGGAGGCGCGCTCGGCGTCCTGCGCGCCCGGTACGGTGCCGAACACGCCCAGCGAGAGCCGGCCGATGGCGCCGGCGACACAGCGGCAGTAGCCCCTCAGCTCGTCCCAGGTCTCGTAGGTCTCGCCACGCACATCCATCAGCACGCCGTCGATCAGCTCGTCGAGACCGTCCAGCGGCAGCGGGAAGCGTCGGGCGGCGTCGGACAGCGCGACGGCCACCGGGTCGGTGTCGTCCTCGTCGATCCGGCCGTCCTTGATGCGCGCCAGCAGCGCCCGGGTGTCCTCCAGCCGCCCTTGTTTGGCGGCGGGCTCCAGGGTGCCGTCGCCGATGTCGTCGACCCGGCGGGAGAAGGCGTAGAGCGCCGACATGGCCTGCCGCTTGTCGGTCGGCAGCAGCCGGATGCCGTAGGCGAAGTTTCGTGCCTGCTGCCCGGTGATGGCCTCGCAGTAGCGGTACGCAGCGAGCACCGGCGCGGACGCGTGTGCAGTTGCCTCCACGGTCCGACTCACCCCTCTCTTCGCAATGTCGCCCCCACCTCGCGCAGCAGGCTGAGCTTGGTCGGCTTGGGCGGTCCAGGGAGTACGTCGTAATCGGCGGCCGCGACCGCCTGGAGTGCAGCGCGTCCGCCGGCCACGAAACCGGCCAGCAGCAGCTTGAGTCTTCCGTGGACGCTACCCACCAGCGGGGCGCCTTCATTCAGCAGCTCACGGGCGCGTTCGGCCTCGTAGGCGATCAGCGCGCGCACCGATGCGCCCCCGCTCGGCGCGGCCAGATCCGCCTCGTTGACCCCAAAACGTTTCATGTCCTCGGCCGGGAGGTAGATACGGTCGCGCCCCAGGTCCTCGGCCACGTCCTGGACGTGTTCGACGATCTGGAGGGCGGTACAGACCGCGTCGGAGTGGCGGAGGCGCTCGGGGCTCGCGGTGCCGGTGATGGCGAGGACGAGCCGGCCGACGGGGTTGGCGGACAGCTCGCAGTAGGCGGCCAGGTCGTCGTAGGTGCCGTAGCGGCTCACCCGCTGGTCCTGCCGGTTGGCCTCGATGAGATCGAGGAACGGCTCGGGGGTCAGCGCACAACGGCGGACGGTCGGGCCGAGGCGGCGCAGCAGCGGATGTCCGGGGCCGGGGGCGCGGTCGCCGAAAACGCGGTGCAGGTCCGCTTCGAGTGCGTCCAGCAGCGCGGGCCGGTCGTCGTACTGTGCGCGGTCGAGCCCGAGGAGTACGGCATCGCCGCCGCCGGGCGCGAGATCGCCGTCGCCGATGTCGTCGACGAGCCGGGCGAAGCCGTAGACGGCCATCAGATCGGTCCGCCAGGCGCGGGGCAGAAAGAACGGCGCGACGGGGAAGTTCTCGTGTGCGGCCTGTTCGAGCACGGTGCGCGTCTGCTCCCGCACGTCACCCGCCGCCCCCCTTCGGAGGAAGGCGCGACGCGCCTGCTCGTTGTCTCGGCTCACCGGGGGCTGCCCGGCGCATTTCGGTGCCGGAGCGAACCAGTAGCCATTGCCGTCACGTCTCCCGTTCTACACCGCCAAGCTAAAACATCCTATTTCGGACACGCCGCAGCGGTCGACGCGCCCGATCGAGCCCTTATCCCCCGCTTGGGTGAGCATTGCCCGACATATACCACTTGTGCTGTTCGGCACCCGTACAGCTTACGCCGTACATCTCGTCCGCGTCCGAGGGGGTACCGAAGCCCGAGGCAACAATCCGGTGAAGGTCCTTTAGATCCGAACTATTCCCGGAGCCAACGCAGTTGACCCTCGCGTCACGCCGAAAGCCCCCGCGAGGCGGACTCACGGAGGCCTTCGGGTGCGGGACGGACTATTTGCCCGTCTCCTTTTCGTACGCCTTGATCACTTCGTCCGTCGGGCCGTCCATCAGCAGCTCGCCGCGCTCCAGCCACAGGGTCCGGTCGCAGGTGTCGCGGATCGACTTGTTGTTGTGGCTGACGAGGAAGACCGTGCCGGCTTCCTTGCGCAGCTCACGGATGCGGGCCTCGGAGCGCTTCTGGAAGCTGCGGTCGCCGGTGGCCAGCGCCTCGTCGATCATCAGCACGTCGTGGTCCTTGGCCGCGGCGATGGAGAACCGCAGCCGGGCCGCCATGCCGGAGGAGTAGGTGCGCATCGGCAGTGAGATGAAGTCGCCCTTCTCGTTGATGCCGGAGAAGTCGACGATGCCGTCGTAGCGCTCCCGGACCTGCTCACGGCTCATGCCCATGGCCAGGCCGCCGAGGACGACGTTCTTCTCGCCGGTCAGGTCGTTCATCAGCGCCGCGTTCACGCCCAGCAGCGAGGGCTGGCCGTGGGTGTAGACCTTGCCGCGCTCGGCGGGCAGCAGGCCGGCGACGGCCTTGAGCAGCGTCGACTTGCCCGAACCGTTGGAGCCGATCAGGCCGATCGACTCACCGCGGTAGGCGGTGAACGAGACGCCCTTGACCGCATGCACCTCGCGCACGCCCGTGGAGGGCTTGCGGCGCACGATGCGGTTCAGGGCCGCGGTGGCGCTGCCCCGGCCCGCGCCGGTGCCGTAGACCCGGTAGACGATGTGCAGATCGTCCGCGATCACCGTCGGGATGCGGGCCTCGGCGGCCTTCGCCGGCTCGATGCCGTTGCTCTGCTCAGCCACGTCCGTACCGCTCCTCAGCCTTCCAGAAGTACACAAAGCCGACCACGCCCATCAGCAGCGCCCAGCCGCCGGCGAACGCCCACACATGGGGCGGCAGTTTGGCGGCGGTGAAGCTGTCGATCAGCGCGAAGCGCATCAGGTCGATGTACACGGCGGCCGGGTTGGCGTTGAGCAGCACCTCCACGAAGGCGGGGACGTGCTTGCCCTTGAGGATCAGATCGATGCTGAACATCACGCCGGACGCATACATCCACGTCCGCATGATGAAGGGCATCAGCTGCGCCAGGTCCGGGGTCTTCGACCCCAGCCGCGCCATGGCCATCGCCAGGCCCGTGTTGAAGATGAACTGCAGCGTCAGCGCCGGGAAGACCAGCAGCCACGACCAGGTCGGGACCTGCCCGAAGCCGAGCAGGATGATCACCAGCACGCCCATGGAGAACAAGAGCTGCTGGAGCTGCATCAGGCAGAACGAGATCGGCAGGCAAGCCCGCGGGAAGTGCAGCGCCCGCACCAGGCCAAGATTGCCGGAGATCGCCCGCGTACCGGCCATCACCGAGCTCTGGGTGAAGGTGAAGATGAAGACGCCGGTCACCAGGAACGGGACGAAGTCGGGTACGCCCTTCCTCGTGCCGATCAGGAGACCGAAGATCAAGTAGTACACGAGCGCGTTCAGCAGCGGCGTCGCCACCTGCCAGACCTGTCCCAGCTTGGCCTGGCTGTACTGCGCCGTCAGCTTGGCGCTGGCGAACGCGGAGATGAAATGCCGCCGGTCCCACAGCTCCCGGACGTACTCGGGGAGGCCGGGGCGGGCCCCGCTCTGCGAGAGCCCGTACTTCTGGGCCCGCTGGGCAGGAGTGAGCCCCTCATCGGAAGATGGCGGGGCACTCATGGCGACCGCACTGTCGTGCGTGGTCTCGCTCACAGTTGACACTTTCGTCCTCAAGGTGCGCTGCCGGGGCCACGCCCCGGTTCGCGCCTGATGCTCTCAGATACGAGCTTGTCAGATGACGGGAGGGCGGCCCAGTCGGGTCAGTCGCCAAACGGTAGCCCACTTCATGGGACGCCTGGGACCGCACGGGGTCACCCAGCCCTCCTTGAAGCCGCCCAGCCAGGCCCGCAGCGCCGGTCGCGACGGCCGGCGGGCGAGGGTGAGCAGGAGCCAGACACCGAGATAGACCGGAACCAGCAGGGCGGGGAGATTGCGCCGGGCCAGCCACACACGGTTACGGGCCACCATCCGGTGGTAGACCGCATGCCGGGCCGGCGCCGTCGTCGGATGGAAGAGCACCATGTCCGAGCGGTAGTCGATCTGCCAGCCGGCGTCCAGCGCCCGCCAGGCCAGATCGGTCTCCTCGTGGGCGTAGAAGAAGTCGTCGGGCAGCCCGCCGACCTCCTCGAACACATGCGTACGGACCGCGTTCGCACCACCGAGGAAGGTGGTGACCCGCGACGAGCGCAGGGGGTCCGAGGCCCGCAGCCGCGGCACATGACGGCGCTGGGTCTCGCCCGTATCCGGGTCGGCGATCCGGAAGCTGATGATGCCGAGCTCGGAGTCGGCGGCGAAGGCCTGCCGGCACAGCTCCGCGGTGTCCTCCCTGGCCAGCAGCCCGTCGTCATCGAGGAAGAGCAGCACATCGACCTCGCTGCCGCCGGGTCCGAACGCCTCGATGCCGACATTGCGGCCGGCCGGGATGCCGACGTTCTCCGGCAGCTCGACGGTCCGGACGCCCTCGGGGAGCTCGGGCAGCGGCGAACCGTTGCCGACGACCGCGATGTCGATCGGGTCGCCCTCCTGCTTGGCGACCGAGTCCAGCAGCGCGCGCAGCTCCTCGGGGCGGTTGCCCATGGTCAGGACAACCGCACCGAGCCGCATGCTCCTACCCACATCGGCCCCCGTCACTTGAGCCTGCTGGAGGCGAGGATGGACACGAGGTGGAGCAGCGTCTGGACGATCGCGATGCCGGCGAGCACGGCCACGCCGAGACGCGTGAAGAACAGGTCGCCCCTGACCTGGTCGAGGATCGCCAGGACCAGGATGAGCAGGGAGGCCTCGACCCCGAGGACGAGCCGGTGGAACTGCAGCGCCGCGGCGGCCTTGCGGGCCAGCGCCATACCGGACGAGCGCGGCTCGGACGCCGCCTCCTTGACCGGCGGCAGCCCGCCCTGGTGACGGGCGACGCCGACGAGGTCGGTCTCGGCCTTGATCAGGATGGCACCGAGGGCGGCGAGAGTACCGAGGAAGGCCCACAGCCAGTCGATGCGCCCGGAGCCCCACAGGTCGGCGGCCCGCAGACCGAAGCCCAGCAGGACCGCGGCGTCGCACAGGTAGGCGCCGACGCGGTCCAGGTACACGCCGCCGAGCGAGAACTGCTTCCGCCAGCGGGCGATCTCGCCGTCGACGCAGTCCAGCAGCAGGTAGAGCTGGACCATGACCACGCCGAGGACGGCGCCCCAGATCCCCGGCACCAGCAGGGCCGGGGCGGCCAGGACGCCCGCGACGGTCATCAGATAGGTGAGCTGGTTGGGCGTGATCCTGGTGTTCACCAGGTACCTGTCGCAGCGCAGCGAGATTTCCCGCATGTAGAGGCGACCTGCCCAGTGCTCACCGCTGCGCCGGTCCTTGACACCCGCGGGGTGCACGACCGGGCGGAGTTCAGCTACTGACGGCTTGTGCATAGTCGGCGTAAGCGTCCCTGATCTGGTCGGTGGACAGGTCGAGGTGCTCCAGGATGGTGTAGCGCCCGGGGCGGGTCTTGGGTGCGTACTCGACGGCCTGGACGAATTCCTCGTCGGTGAAGCCGATCTCGTCCGGCGTGACCGGCAGGCCGTGCCTGCGCAGCACCTCGACCATCAGGTCACGGGTCTCCTTGTCCCCGCGCAGATGCGTGGCGAAGGCGGCGGCGAGACCGCACTGTTCGCCGTGGCTCGCGGCGCGCTTGGGGTAGAGGATGTCGAGCGCGTGGTTGATCTCGTGGCAGGCACCGGACGCCGGACGGCTGTCACCGGCCACCGACATCGAGATGCCGGTCAGGACCAGGCCCTCGGCCAGCACCTGGAGGAAAGCGTCGTCGCCGACCCCGCCGGGGTGCCGCAGCACGGCCTCGCCGGCCTGGCGTGCCATGGCGGCGGCCAGCCCGTCGATCGCCTCGCCGGTCTCCCGGTGCGAGAGCTCCCAGTCCGCGACCGCGGAGATGTTGGAGATCGCGTCACCGATGCCGGAGCGGACGAACCGGACCGGGGCCTCACGGATGATGTCGAGGTCGATCACCACGGCGATCGGGTTCGGGACACCGTAGGAGCCACGGCCCGCGTCGTTGTCGAGGGTGGCGACCGGCGAGCACAGGCCGTCGTGCGACAGGTTCGTCGCCACGGCGACCAGCGGCAGACCGATCCGCGCGGCGGCGTACTTCGCACAATCGATGATCTTGCCGCCGCCGAGGCCCACGACCGCGTCGT
Organism: Streptomyces sp. NPDC054786; assembly: GCF_053611685.1. NCBI lineage: Bacteria > Bacillati > Actinomycetota > Actinomycetes > Kitasatosporales > Streptomycetaceae > Streptomyces > Streptomyces sp. NPDC054786. The sequence continues at coordinate 13,101 of NZ_JBSHAW010000083.1, forward strand.
AGTGCCCCTTCTTCATGGCGTCGCCGAGCTTGATCGCTTCGTCCAGGGTGCCGCCGCCGACCTCGTACCAGTCGGCGCCGGGCAGTGCGGGCGACAGCCGCTCGCGCAGCCGCGCCCCTGAGCCGCCGCTGATCGCGATGGCGAGCTTGCCGGACGCGGAGATGCGCTGATCGGCCAGCAGACCCGCCAGGTCGTCCAGGGCGCCGGCGTTGATGTCAACGACGACCGGGGACGGAATGAGGCGGGTCAGTACTGGCATGCGATGTCACGGCCCTTCGCCAGGTCGTCGTGGTTGTCGATCTCGACCCACTTGACGTCGCCGATCGGGGCCACGTCCACCTTGAAGCCGCGGTTGACGAGCTCCTGGTAGCCGTCCTCGTAGTAGAGGTCGGGGTCCCGCTCGAAGGTGGTCTTCAGGGCGTCGGCCAGCTCCTCGGCGGCCGAGCCCTCGATGAGGGTGAGGCCGATGTACTCACCGGTCGCCTCGGCCGGGTCCATCAGCTTGGTGATCTTCTGGACGCCCTTGGCGGGGTCCACGATGACCTTCATCTCCTCGTCGGCGAGCTGCTTGACGGTGTCCAGCGCGAGGATGATCTTCTGGCCGTTGCCGCGGGCGGCGAGCAGGGTCTTCTCGACGGAGACCGGGTGCACGGTGTCGCCGTTGGCGAGGATCACATCGTGCTTGATGGCGTCACGACCGCACCACAGGGAGTAGGCGTTGTTCCACTCCTCGGCCTTGTCGTTGTCGATGAGGGTGAGCTTGAGGCCGTACTTCTGCTCCAGGGCCTCCTTGCGCTCGTAGACGGCTTCCTTCCGGTAGCCGACGATGATCGCGACCTCGGTCAGGCCGATCTCGGCGAAGTTGCCGAGGGTCAGGTCGAGGATGGTCGTGTCCCCATCGACCGGCACCAGTGCCTTGGGCAGGGTGTCGGTGTAGGGGCGCAGACGCCGTCCGGCGCCGGCAGCCAGCACGAGGCCGATCATGCAGGTTCTCCTTCATCGTGTACGGCGGGTGCTTGGGAGGACACCCAGAAGCGGATGCTCTCGATGAGCACCAGCAGCGCCAGGACCACAGCAAGGGCCGTCAGCGCGATTGTGAAATCTGTGGGGGACAACAGGGCGGCGAGGACGGTGACCACGATGATCCGTCCCTCATGTCCGCCGGTCGCCCGGACCAGCCACCGCGGAGGGGCTCCGGTGCCACCGCGGATGCGGTAGACCGTGTCGTAGTGATGGTAGGCGACGGCCGCGACCAGCCCGAACGCCGCGGGCAGCGCTCCGGGCACATCCGACCGGGCCGCCAGGACCAGAACAGTGGTGTACTCGCCGGCCCGGAAGAAGGGCGGCACCAGCCAGTCAAGGGCTCCCTTGAGGGGCCGTGCCACCGCCGCGCCGGCCAGCAGGGCGGAGCAGACAGCGACGCCGACGGTGAGCCAGGACGCGGGGTCGTCCTGGAAAATCACCCAGACCAGCAGCACGGCGGCTGAGAGAAACGCCATGACGGGCGCCAGGAAGGAACCGGTACGGCCGCGGCCGCGGGCACTGCCGGCGATCAGTTCGGCGAGCGGCCCGGAGTCGGCGAGGTCGGCCAGCGCCCGGGCGGCGCGGTCGGTGCGGCGGGCCCGGCGGGTCAGCGAGCGCAGCACCCGGCCTGCCGTGGTGTAGCAGGCGGCCAGTGCGCAGCCGATGAGCAGGGCGTAGAAGACGATGCGCGGGGTGGTGAAGGCGGTGAGCACCGCGATCATGGCCCAGCGCTCGCCGATGGGCAGCACGATCATGCGGCGCACCCAGACCGTCCAGCCGACGCTGTCGAGCCGGTCGGAGAGCGCCGCGGTGGGGCTGGTGTTGCCGCCTGCACCCCCGGCATCGTGATTCGCCTCGTTGAAGGAGAAGTCGACGACATGGCGGCAGGTCTGCAGCACCATCGCGCCCAGCGCCAGCGCCCATACGTCGTCTCCGCCGCGTGCCGCGCCCAGGGCCAGGCCCGCGTAGTACGCGTACTCCTTGGCCCGGTCGAAGGTGGCATCGAGCCAGGCGCCCATCGTCGAGTACTGCAGGGAGTAGCGGGCGAGCTGCCCGTCGGTGCAGTCCAGGACGAAGGAGAACAGCAGCAGGAGGCCGGCCGCGACGAAGCCGCCGCGGGTTCCGGTGGCCGCGCAGCCGGCCGCGATCAGCGCGGTGAGCAGGGACGCGGTGGTGACCTGGTTAGGGGTGAGCCCGCGGCGCGCGCACCAGCGGGCGAGGTAGCGGGAGTACGGGCTGATGCAGTACGTCGTGAAGAACCCGTCGCGGGACTTCACGGCGGTGCGCAGCCGTACGGCCTCGTCGTCGACGGCGGCGACGGCCTCCCGCGCGTCCTCGCGCTGTGCCGGGGTGAGCGCGACGGTGGCGACGAGGCTGCCGAGCTCGACGCGGTGCAGACCGATGTCGTCGTAGTCCAGGGACTCGGTGAGGGTCTCGGTCAGCACGTCCGTGAGGTGGGCGGTGCCGGCGCCGACCGGGATCCTGCCGACCGCACGGGCCAGCGCGGCGCGCGCCTCGGGCTGCGCGGTGAGCGCGCCCGGCACGGCCACGGCGGGGAAGCGGGGGTCGGTCAGCGCGAGCCGCAGGGCGTGCAGATGGCCGACGAAACGGGGGTCGACAACGGCGACCCGCTCCTGTGCGGGCACCGCGGCGAGCAGCTCGGCCGCGGAGGCGGGATCGTTCGCCGTACGGACGTCAAAGCCCAGCGTGCGCAGATCCGCTTCGAGCGGCGACCCGGCGACCGGCGTACCGGTGAGGATGGCGGTCGACAGACGAACTCACTCCTTGGATGCTGACAAGGCAGCACGGGCCGGTTCGCAGTCGGTTCCGCATTCGATACGAACTACCCGGGCAGCGGGCGTGGCACACCTGGCGCCCGGAAGGCTGGGGTGGCACGTCGGCAGAGGCTATCGGATCGCCGGATGCGGCCGTTCACCGCGCATTCACCGCACGATCGAGTGACCGACGGCTGCGCCTGCCGCGATCATCATGGTGGATCGGGTGGCGCATGAACAACTGGCCTGCGGACCCGGTCCCCCGACCGGTGCCGGTTATGAGAGGGCTGGTCACGGCGCGGGCGGGTTGTGCCGGGGCAGGTGTGGCGAGAGCCATCCCAGGTCCGGGCGGGCGGTCACCGTCCGCCGGTGACGTCACCGGGGCGCGCGGCACCCTCCGCGTCGGGGGCGACGGACGCGGCAGCGGGTGTGGACCATCTCACGGCCGGGCGCACTGCGGGAGCGGTGCGCCCGGCATGTGGCGCCGCGCACCCGGTCTGCCGGTGATGCGGACCCGGCTAGGGCAGACTTGGCGTCGAAGACCGACGACAAGGATGGGCATGCCGATCACACCTGCCAACGGACAGACCGCCGGGGACCCGGCGGTGAGCACACCGGGCGGCACCGCCGAACCGATCATGCTGGAGCTGGTCGACGAGGACGGTACGACGATCGGCACCGAAGAGAAGCTCGCGGCCCACCAGCCCCCCGGGCAGCTGCACCGGGCGTTCTCCGTGTTCCTCTTCGACGAGAAGGGGCGGCTGCTGCTGCAGCGCCGGGCGCTGGGGAAGTACCACTCCCCCGGTGTGTGGTCCAACACCTGCTGCGGCCACCCGTATCCCGGCGAGGCACCGTTCGTGGCAGCGGCCCGGCGGACCTCGGAGGAGCTGGGCCTGGCGCCCGCCCTGCTGGCCGAGGCGGGCACGGTGCGTTACAACCACCCCGACCCGGCCTCCGGCCTCGTGGAGCAGGAGTACAACCACCTGTTCGTCGGGCTGGTGCGGGCCGAGCCGGCGCCGGACCCCGAGGAGATCGGCGAGATCGCGTTCGTGACGCCGGAGGAGCTGGCCGAGCGGCATGCGGAGGCGCCGTTCTCCGCATGGTTCATGACCGTGCTGGACGCGGCGCGTCCGGCGGTGCGCGAGCTCACCGGAGGGTCGGCGGGCTGGTAGCGAGCGGGATGAGCGGCAGCTCGGCCCAGATGGCCTTGCCGCCGTTCCTCGTGTTCTCGACGTCGCACTTGCCGCCCGCCTCCGCGGTGAGCGTCTTGACGAGCCACAGGCCGCGGCCGCCGACATCACCCTGTTCCGCCTCCAGTGCCTTGGGGCGGTAGGGGTGGTTGTCCTCGACCGCGACCCGTAGCCAGTTCGCCCCGATGGTGACCTGGACGGCGATCTGGGGCGAGAGCAGGGCGGCGTGCCGGACTGCGTTGGTGACGAGTTCGGAGACGATGAGCAACAGGCCGTCCATGATCTCGGCGGCCACGGGCACACGCTGTTCGTCGAGCAGATCCCGGACCGCGTGACGTGCCTGCGGCACCGAAGCCTCCAGTGCCGGGGCGGTGAACCGCCAGACACCTTCGTACGCGAGCGGGGAGGTCAGCTCTTCGGGGGGTTCTGCAGGGGGTCCGGAAGGCATCCTCACAGGAAGAGTGTTGAGAATCCGTTGGTCCGGACCGGCCAGCTGAACGCAAGTAAGCGCTTATCGACGCCTTATGGCCGATGGCGAGTGATTCGAGCGGCCCGTCGACCGGTCCTGTTCCTTTTGAGGGTTGTTCGCGGACTTCCCCGGGGTGGCCTCCTACGGCCCCCGCCGCTCGCGGCGGTGTGCCCGGGAGTGCACAGCGCAGCAGGCCCGGTGCCTGGGGACCCGGCCAGCAGCGCGGTTTAAGTAGCGGGGACACGATTTTAAACATCGACCAAAGGGTTATTATCCCACCGAGCAACCCAGCTTCA
>NZ_JBSHAW010000084.1:0-17239 GCF_053611685.1 Streptomyces sp. NPDC054786
CTGCCGGCTCTGTCACTGGCCTGGGGCCTGTGGGACACCAGCTCCGGCATGGCCGGTGACCTCGCCGACGCCGACCGCCGACGCCTGGACCGCTCCGGCGTACGTGAGATGAGCACGACCGACGGACTTTCTCTCCTCGATGCCGCATCCGCCTCCGGCCTGCACGCTGTGGTCCCCATCCATCTGGACCTCAGAGCTCTGTCCTCGGCGGACGAGGTGCCTCCGCTCTTCCGGGGGCTGGTCCGGCGCGCACCGCATCGGGCCGTCACCTCCTCCGGCAGCGCCCCAGCTGCCCTGCGGCACCGGCTCACCGGGCTCGACGCGGCCGAACGGGAGCGGGAGCTGCTCGCCCTCGTCCTGCGGCGCGCAGCGGCGCTTTTGGGGCACAGCAGCCCGGAGGCGGTCGACACCCAGCAGACCTTCCTCGAAGCGGGCTTCGACTCGCTCAGCGCCGTAGAACTCCGCAACGGGCTACAGACCGACCTCGCCGTTCCCCTGTCGCCGATGGCCGTCTTCGACAGCGGCAGTCCCGAGGCCCTGGCCCGGCGGCTGTCCGAGGAAGTCACCACCCAGCCGGCCGGACTTCCGCCGTCCGGTACGGAAGGCGCCGACACAGTCAGCGAGCTGTTCCGCGACGCAGTGCGGACCGGTGACTCCACCAGCGGATTCGCCCTGCTGCGGGCGGTCGCTGATCTCCGACCACGCTTCGCGTCCGCCGCGGAACTCGGTGCGGCGCCGGCACCGGTCAGGATCGCGGACGGCCCGAATGCCCTGCGCCTGATCTGCCTCAGCACCCCCATGGCGACCGGGGGCATGCACCAGCACGCCCGGCTTGCAGCGCACTTCCGCGGCGTACGCCCGGTCAGCACCCTGCCGACGCCGGGTTTCACCCGGGGTGACAGCCTGCCCGGTTCGGTCGATGCGCTCGTGGCAGTGCTCGCAGAGGGTGTGCTGGCCGCGGCCCAAGGTGATCCCTACGTCCTGTTCGGCTACTCCTCGGGCGGTCTCCTCGCGTACGCGACTGCCGCGCATCTCGAGCGGCTGGGCGCCGGTCCCGCGGGAGTCGTGCTCGTGGACACCTACCGGGTCTCGGGTTCCGGCGTCAGCGCCGGATTCTTCCATCAGATGGCCGTCGCGCTCGTTGAACAGGACGCGGAGTTCGGGCTCTTCGACAGCACCGGACTGTCCGCCATGACCCGCTACTTCGACCTGCTGCCGACGTTCTCCCTGGACCCCGTCGAGGCACCCGTCCTCTTCCTTGCCGCGGACCGGTCCTTCATGCCGGCCGGCGAGGCGACGGGGGACGACGAATGGCGGGCAACCCCCTGGCATCCGGAGCACACCCTCCGGACCGTGCCCGCCACCCACTTCACCATCATCGAGGACGACGCCGAGCCGACAGCGGCCCTGGTCGAGGAGTGGCTCGACACCCTGTCCCCGATCCGACCTACCGTACGAGGTGTTTGAGATGTCCCTCGCCCCCAGCGCCAAGGGGACCGTGCCGTTCGGCGACCACCGGACCTGGTACCAGGTCACCGGCGACCTGAACTCCGACCGGCCCGCCCTCGTCGTCGTGCACGGCGGCCCGGGAAGCACCCACGACTACCTCCGCAATCTCGCGGTGTTCGGAGCCGTCGGGTGGCCTGTGGTCCACTACGACCAGATCGGCAACGGCGGTTCGACCCACCTACCGGACGAAGGAGCTGATTTCTTCACGCCCCAGCTCTTCCTGGATGAGCTGGACAACCTGCTCGACAAGCTGGGCATCGCCGACAACTACGTGCTGTTCGGTCAGTCCTGGGGCGGGCTGCTCGTCGCCCGGCACGCGGCCGCCCGGCCAGCTGGGCTGCGCGGGCTGGTCATCGCCAACGCCCCGGCCTCCTACCCGCTCTGGCTGGCGGAAATGGCCGTGCTCCGCGCGCAGTTGCCGGATGGTGTGAACGACGTGCTGCTGCACCATGAAGCCGCCGGCACCACGGACAGCGATGAGTACCACGAGGCGATGCGGGTCTTCTACGAGAAGCACGTGTGCCGTCTCAAGCCCTGGCCGCGGGACTACCAGGCGTCCTTCTACGAGATCTCCAATGACCCCACGGTGTACTTCGCGATGAACGGGCCCAGCGAGTTCCACGTCATCGGTTCCCTGAAGGGCTGGGGGGTCGAGGACTGCCTGCCGGACATCGCAGTTCCCACGCTGGTGCTCTCGGGCCGCCATGACGAAGCCACCCCGAAGACGGTGCGGCCCTACGCGGAACTCATCCCGGACGCGCGCTGGGAGATCTTCGAGGAATCCAGCCATCTGCCCCACCTGGAGGAGCCGGAGGCGTTCATCGGGGTGATGGTCGAATACCTGAAGGGCCTGGACCGGTAGTGGGAGAGGGATAGGGGACTGGTAGGGGTGTCGTCCCGCGCGGCACCCCCCAATACTGAGGCCCATGCCGAATAATATGCGCGCTGGAAGTGCCGTCGTATTCCCGGGCATGGGTCCGACGCGTTTCACCGACGTCGCGAAATTCATGGTGGTGAATCCGGTGGCTCGGAAGCTGGTCGCTGCCGCGGATGAACGGCTCGGATATTCATTGCTCGACCGCTACCGAGAGGCCGAGGGCGACTACAGTCACGGTGCGCAGATCGCATTCTTCGTGAATTCCGTGGCGCTCGCCCGATGGGCTGTGGACGAGCTTGGCGTGGACCCGGAGTTCTGCACCGGACCGAGCTTCGGAGGCAAGGCCGCAGCCGTGTTCTCGGGGGCCCTGGACTTCGCAGACGGAGTGTGGCTGACGGCCGAGTTCGCGCGGTGTCTGGACGAGTACTTCGCGGTGGAGCACACCGACGTGGTGACACTGTCCTTCGCCCGGATCCCGCCGGAGCGGCTGGCGGAGATTACGGGCGAGCTCGATCAGCAGGGGGTATGGCACGAGATGTCGTGCCGGGTGGACGACGACCTCGCCATGCTGACTCTGAGCAGCAGCCGTATCGACTGGCTCCGGCAGCAGTTGCGCGCCGCGGGTGGTATGCCGCTGTACACCATGGCCCCGCCCATGCACTGCTCCGTCTTCGACGGACTCGCCCGCAAGGCGGCCGACGAGGTGCTGGATCGCCTGGAGTTCATCGATCCAGCCATCCCCGTGGTGGCCGACCAGGACGGCAGCGTGCGGGACACCGCCGACGGCGTCCGCCGGATGCTGCTGGACGGCTTCGTCCGTCCGGTCCAGTGGCCGCAGGTGGTCGCCGCGCTCAGGGAGCGGAACGTGGAAACGGTGTACGTCTGCGGACAGGACGCCCTGTTCGGCCGCGTCGCCTGCACCACCTCGGCCTTCCGCGTCACCCCGGTCGATGCCCGGCTCGCCATGCGCCCGCCACGTCGCCCCGCCGTGGTGTGAAGTCCACCGGGCGCCCCGGCTCGCCCGCCGGGTGCGCCCGCCGACCTCGTTCAGGCCGCTTTGTCGGACACCTTCTGCAGTACGCCCCACAGCCGGCCCGGCGTCGCGAAGTTGTCCATCGTCAGCGCGTCGTCCACGAACCGGACGTCGTAGTGCTGCTCCAGCCGGGCCAGCAGGTCCACCACGCCGAGAGAATCAAGTCCCAGATCGCGGAGGTCCGTTTCCTCAGTGAGTCTTTCATCGCCGGCGAGAAACGGCAGATAACTACGCAGAATTTCCTCGAACTGCCCGTCCCACATCATAGGCCCACCCTTCAAGGTATGTGGTGTCGCAAGTTGCGAACTCGATGTTATGGCGGGCGGGCTGGAATAGGCAACAGTTTTCGTCATCAATTGAGGAGAACCGTGAACGTGAACAATTCCCGGGCTGGCGGGCATGCATTGTACGAACGATTTCTGCGTGGTTTGCAGCAGTCGCCGGACCGTCCGGCCGTCCGGCTCGGCGAGTCCGTCATCACCTATCGGGCGGCTCATGAACAGGCCCTGCTGTGGGCCGGCGCCCTGCGGGCTGCCGAGCGGCCGGCGGATGTGGTCGGTGTGCTGGCAGGCAAAAGCACCGAGGCTTACGTCGGCATTCTCGCCGGGCTCTGCGCCGGGGCCACCGTAGTGCCGCTGCACCCCGGATTCCCCGCGGCCCGGACCCGTCGGATGCTGGAGCTCGCGGGGGTGACCGCACTGATCGTCGACGAGTCCGGCATGGCGGTGCTGCCCGAAACGCTCGGCGCCGGTACGAACGTCGCGGTGCTCGCGACCCGCGACTTCACCGCCCAGGCGACCGTGCCCCTGATCCCGGCAAACGCCGCGTACGCGCTTGAGGCACCGCGCCCCGTCGCCCCCTCCGACGTTGCGTACATGCTGTTCACGTCGGGATCGACCGGCACGCCCAAGGGCGTTCCCCTCACGCACGGCAACACCGCGCACTACTTCCGGCTCATCGACGAGCGCTACGACTTCACGCCGCACGACGTCTTCACGCAGACCTTCGACCTCAACTTCGACTGTGCGATGTTCGACGTGTTCTGCGCCTGGGGAGCGGCGGCCTGCGTCGTGCCCCCGCCGGCGCAGGCATACCGGGACATGCCGGCCTTCATCGCGGAGCACGGGGTCACGGTCTGGTTCTCCACGCCGAGCGCGATCCCGTTGGTCCGGAGGATGGGCGGGCTCACTCCCGGCGCGATGCCCGGTCTGCGCTGGAGCTTCTTCGCCGGCGAGGCGCTGCGCTGTGAGGACGCGGCCGACTGGCAGGCAGCCGCACCCGCGTCGGCGGTGGAGAACCTCTACGGGCCCACGGAACTCACCGTCACCGTGACCGCGCACCGCTGGGATCCCCAGATCTCCCCGGTGCTGGGCGTCAACGGCCAGGTGCCGATCGGTACGCTGCACGAGGGGCACGAGGCGATCCTGCTCACCGAGGACGGTGGACTGTCCGCCACCGAGGGGGAGTTGTGCATCACCGGCCCCCAGCGCACACCCGGCTATCTCGACCCGGCCTACAACGCGGGCCGGTTCACGGAGCACAACGGCCGCACCTGGTACCGCACGGGCGACCGGGTGCGCAGGCTGGACCACGGTGAGCTGATCTACCTCGGCCGGCTGGATGCCCAAGTGCAGGTGCAGGGCTGGCGGGTGGAGCTCGCCGAGGTCGAGCACGCGCTGCGAGAGTGCCCGGGCATCGACGAGGCCGTCACGGTGCCCCGGGTGGTCGACGGGAACACCGAACTCGTGGTGTTCTACACGGGCGAGGCGGTGCGGCCGGCTGAACTGGCCAAGGCGCTGAGGCAGGTTCTGCCGCAAGGGATGCTGCCCCGGCACTACGAGCATGTCGCGGAACTGCCGCTGAACTTCAACCGCAAGGTGGACCGGCTCGCCCTGGCGAATCGGGCGTTGGAACTGGCGGAGGAGGAGCGGGTCAGTGGTCGGCCGAAGTGGTCGCCTGCAACCCGGTGACGATGGTGCGCAGAGCCCGCGAGAGGTCCTCACCGGTGGGGGCGTTCTCCGGGTCGATGAGCCACTGGGCCATCACGCCGGTGAGCAGGGCCTGGTAGAAGGAGCCGACCGCGCGGACACTGCGTTCGTCGGTCTGGCTCTCGCCCGGCGCGAAGGTCTCGCCTATACCGACGCGGGCTTCCTCCAGGCCCCTCGCCAAGGCCTGGCGCACCTCCGGCACATGCTCGATCTGCGTGAAAGCCTCGAAGTTCGCCGCCCACAGCTGACGGTGGGTGGCGAACAGTTCGATCACCCGGGTCCAAATGGCCTCGAATTCCTCGAACGGCGACGCCTGAGTGTCGTGGCCGGAGGCCATGGCCTTCTCCAGCGCCTCGCCCCATTCGGCGTTGGCCTGGATGAGGGCTTCGTTGAGGAGCGCTTCCTTGGAGCCGTAGTGATACCCGATGGACGCGAGATTGGCACCCGAGGCGGCCACGATGTCACGGGCGGTCGTCCGTGCGTAGCCCTTCTCGATCAGGCACTGCTTCGCGCCGACGAGCAGATCGTTGCGGTGTCCCATTGCTTCACACTACCCGAGGATTCATACGTTTGTCTCACGCGGCTGTATAGACGGCTCGCCGGGGCCTGCCTGTCGGTGGGGGAAGGCGTTTCGACGGCGGTGTTCAGACGGCCGAAGGCGCGATGCGGCTCCGGATCAGGTCGGTCACGGTGGCGGCGTGCCGGTTCAAGAAGAAGTGACCGCCGGGGAAGACACGCAGCTCGAAGCCGGCCACGGTGTGCTCGCCCCAGGCGTTCGCCTCGTCGATGTCGGTGACCGGGTCGGCGTCTCCGGTCAGCGTGAGGACCGGGCACGGCAACGGGGCACCGGGAACGTAGCGGTATGTCTCCACGGCCTGGTAGTCGCTACGGATCACGGGCAGGAAGAGCGCCCGGAGTTCCTCGTCGTCCAACAGCCGGGACTCGGTGCCGTCCAGCCGCTGCATCTCGGCCAGGACTCCGGCATCGTCCTGCAGGTGCACGTTCTCCTGCCGGGTCCGCGACGGCGCTCTGCGGCCGGAGACGATCAGCGACAGGGGCACCGTACCCTCGGCCACGAGCCTACGCGCCACCTCGAAGGCCACCATCGCACCCATGCTGTGCCCGAACAGGGTCAAAGGCCGGTCCGTCCACGGCGCCAGCGCCTGCACCGACTGCGCCGCCAGCTCGTCGATGGTGCGCAGGCAGGGCTCGGTGCGGCGGTCCTGGCGGCCCGGATACTGCATGGCCAGAACGTCGACGTCGGGAGAGAGTGATGCGGAGACGCCGTGGTAGTAGCTGGCCGCACCACCGGCGTGCGGAAAGCAGACCAGCCGGCTGTCGGCATCCGGGGCCGGGTGAAAGCGGCGGACCCAATCCGTCGTGCCCTGAACCTTATTGCTCACGTCCATGCATCCCTTGCACTCGGCTGTGTGGCGCCTTCGACGCAGGTTTTCATCCCGCCCTACGGCCTTCCAACCCCTAGCCCGCAGCAGCCCGTTACCGGCTCACCGGGTCGCAGCCGGTTAGGGGTACCCCCAGCTCCGTCTAGGGGTTGTGACCCACCAGGGCATCCATAGGCTCGTCGGAAGCGCGAAGCAACCGAGGGAGCACGATGAGCGAGAATCCCGCGGCGGTTACCGGACCGTCCGACGAATTGGGCGTCGACAGCACCCTGTCCAAGGGGGCACGGCTCGAGGAGGGCCGGCCCGGGGACCTCCTGGTCGAGGACGTCCTGGTCGAAGAGGTCTCGATCGACGGCATGTGCGGTGTCTACTGACTCCCCCGCCGCCCCGTTCGACCTCGATGCCGCGTGGCAGGTGCACCCGCAGGTGTCGGTCCGCCCCGAACGGTTCGGCGCACTGCTCTACCACTTCGGCACCCGGCGGTTGTCCTTCGTGAAGGATCCCCTGCTGCTCACGGTGGTCCGCACCCTCACCGAGCGCCCCAGTGCCCGCGAGGCGTGCACGCGGGCAGGCATCCCCGCCGGAGAGCTGCCGCGATTCGGCGCCGCGCTGGCCGCGCTCGCCGCATCACGCATGATCTGTGAGAGGAGCGCGGCATGACCGTCGCACCGCTGCCACTGACCGAGCAGTTCCAGTACGGCCTCGATGCACCGATCTGCCTCACCTGGGAGCTGACCTACGGCTGCAACCTCTCCTGCGTGCACTGTCTGTCCAGCTCCGGGCGGCGCGACCCACGTGAGCTGACCACGGCTGAATGCACCGCACTCATCGACGAGTTCGAGCGCATGCAGGTCTTCTACGTGAACATCGGGGGCGGCGAACCGACCATCCGGCCCGACTTCTGGGACCTCGTCGACTACGCCACCGGCCACCACGTGGGCGTCAAGTTCTCGACCAACGGCGTCCGCATCACGCCCGACGTGGCTCAGCGCCTCGCCGCCCGTGACTACGTGGATGTGCAGATCTCCCTGGACGGCGCCACCGAGGCCGTCAACGACGCGGTGCGCGGGGCTGGTTCGTACCGCACCGCGCTGCGTGCCATGGAGAACCTCGCCGCAGCCAGCTTCGCCGGCTTCAAGCTGTCGACAGTGGTGACCCGGGAAAATGCCGGGCAGCTCGACGCGTTCAAGGCCCTCGCCGATCGGTTCGGCGCCCAGCTGCGGCTTACCAGGCTACGGCCGTCCGGCCGCGGCGCCGACACCTGGCACCGGCTGCACCCCACCCCCGAACAGCAGCGTGCGCTCTACGACTGGCTCGTGGAGCACGGAGAGCAGGTCCTCACGGGCGACTCCTTCTTCCACCTCGCCGCCTATGGCCGGCAGTTGCCCGGTCTCAATCTGTGCGGTGCGGGCCGGGTCGTCTGCCTCGTCGACCCCGTGGGCGATGTCTACGCCTGCCCGTTCGCCATCCACGACGACTTCCGCGCGGGAAACGTCCGCGACGAGGGCGGATTCACCCGGGTGTGGCGGGAGTCCGCGCTCTTCGCCGACATCAGGCGCCCGCAGACCGGGGGCGCCTGCACCTCCTGCTCCGCCTTCGACGCCTGCCGCGGCGGCTGCATGGCCGCCAAGTTCTTCACCGGCCTGCCCCTCGACGGGCCTGACCCCGAGTGCGTCAAGGGCCACGGCGGCGCGGCCCTCGCCGCCGTGGCTCCCGGCAGCGCCCCCCGGCCGTCGGCCGACCACTCACACTTGACCCGCCCCCGCGGTCCCGTTCCGGTGCCCCTCGGGCTCCGTCGACCGCCGGACCGTGCCTGTGACGAGGACCCACTGGCCGGATTCACCGCCGCGGGCGACTGACATGGTCCCCACACGATCCCCCCGCCCGGCCCGCCGCAGCCCCTGGCTGGCCGACCTGGCCTGGCCAGAGATCGGAGAGCTCGCGCAGGAGGGCGCTGTTCTCGCCGTGCCGCTCGGAGCCACCGAGCAGCACGGTCCGCACCTCCCCCTGTCCTGCGACACCGACATCGCCGTCGCACTGTGCGAGGGCCTCGCCGCCGCGCGCTCCGACATTCTGATCGCGCCGCCGCTCGGCTACGGCTCCAGCGGGGAACATGCCGGCTTCGCCGGCACCCTCTCGATCGGACAGCAGGCCACCGAGCTGCTCGTCCTCGAACTGGGGCGCTCCGCCACCGAGACCTTCCGGCATGTGGTGTTCGTCTCCGCGCACGGCGGAAACGCCGAGCCGGTGCAGCGGGCCGTCGAACGTCTGCGGGCCGAGTCCCGCGATATCGCCCTGCACATGCCGAGCTGGCGTGGCGACCCGCACGCAGGCCGCCCCGAGACCTCCCTGCTCATGGAGGTGCGGCCGACAGTCGTCCGGCCGCACCTGGCCGTCCCCGGCGACACCCGTCCGCTGGGCGAACTGATGCCGATGCTGCGCACAGGAGGCCTGCGGGCCGTCACCGCCACCGGCGTGCTGGGCGACCCCACCGGCGCCAGCGCGCCCGAAGGCCGTTCGCTGCTCGACTCTCTCACCGCCGCACTGATCCGCGACGTCGAATCCTGGCGCAGGAAGGACTCGACATGACCGGCACCGCCAGGGTCGCCCTGGTCACCGGCGCCGCCCGGGGCATCGGCGCGGCGACGGTACGGGCGCTCGCCGAGCAGGGCTGGTCCGTCCTCGCCCTCGACCGGGCCGCCGACGACCCTGCGCTCCCGTACCCAATGGGCACGGCGGACCAACTCGCCGATGTCGTCCGGGAAGCAGGCTCGCCCGGACAGGTTCGTGCGCACATCGCCGACGTGCGGGACCGCACCGCACTCGCGGCGGCCGTCGCGGAGGCCGAGGACCGCTGGGGCGGCCTCGACGCGGCGGTTGCCGCCGCCGGTGTGATCGCGGGCGGCGTGCCGCTCTGGGAGGTCCCCGCCGACCAGGAACAGGCCGTGCTCGACGTCGATCTCGGCGGCGTCGTCGCCCTCGCTCGCGCGGCTCTTCCCGCCCTGCTACGCCGCCCAGCACCCCGGCAGGGGCGCTTTCTCGCGGTGGCCTCCGCCGCCGCCACGCGAGGGCTGCCCATGCTCGCGGCATACTGCGCCGCGAAGGCCGGTGTGACCGGCCTGATCCGCGCCCTCGGCGCCGAGCTGGCCGACACCGGCGTGACCGCCAACGCCGTCAGCCCCGGCTCGACCGCGACCCCGATCCTCGATGAGAGCGCACGCCTCTACGGCCTCCGCGCAGCACAGGACTTCGCCGTCCAGCAGCCGCAACGGCGGCTGCTCGACCCCGCCGAGGTCGCCGCCGTCCTGACGTTCCTGGCAAGCCCGTCGAGCAGCGGCATGACCGGCGCCGTCATTCCCGTCGACGGAGGGCTCGCCCTGTGACCGAACCGCTGCCGCCCGGCTTCCGGATCGTCCTGGACCCTGCCACCCGCCGACACACCGCACAGCTGTGGACCGGCGGCTCGCCCACCCGCGCCCTCCGGCTGACCACCGCCGGCCGAGCCGCGTGGCGGGAAGTGAGCGGGGGACCCGTCGTCACCCGGGCCGCAGGCGAACTCGCCCGGCGGTTCACCGACGCCGGCCTGGCCCACCCCTGCCCCCCGGAACCGACCGGCGCGCTGAACGTCACGGTGGTCATCCCCGTCCGGGACCGCGCCCCCGTGCTCGACCGCTGCCTGACGGCTCTCGGACACGAGCACTCCGTCATCGTGGTGGACGATGCCTCCCAGGACGCGCAGGCCGTGGCCGAGACAGCCGCACGGCACGGCGCCACCTTGTTGCGGCGGGCGGTCAACGGCGGCCCGGGACCCGCCCGCGACACCGCTCTCCCCCACATCACGACGGATCTCGTGGCCTTCGTCGACAGCGATTGCCTGCCGGCCCCGGGCTGGCTCCGACGTCTCGCCGCCCACTTCGCCGACCCGATGGTCGCCGCCGTGGCACCCCGTATCGTCGGCGTGGCACCGCGCACGTGGGCGGGCCGCTACACGACCGCCAACGGAAGCCTCGATCTGGGCGACCAGCCGGCCCGCGTGGTCCCCGGCACCCGGGTCGGCTACGTGCCGACCGCCACTCTGGTCGCCCGCCGCGCAGCTCTGCTCGACGTCGCCCGCGACGGCCGGGTCTTCGACCCGGCGCTGCGCTTCGGCGAGGACGTCGATCTCGTCTGGCGGCTGCACGCCGGGGGCTGGCGGATCCGCTACGACCCCGGCGTCCGCATCGGTCACGCCGAGCCCGCGACGTGGCGCCGACTGCTCGCCAGGCACTTCCGGTACGGCACCTCGGCCGCACCGCTCTCCCGACGCCACCCGGAGCACGTGCCCCCGCTCGTGCTCCGGGGCGGGCATGCAGCGGTGGTCTCAGCCCTGCTCGCCGGATGGCCCGGCTTGGCTGCGGCGGCCTTCTGCGGTTCGGCCGGCGCCATGGCCCGCACCCTGCATGCGGCCGGCCTGCCGGCCCGGGGGGCCGTTCCCGGAACGCTCGCCGCTACGGGGCACACCTGGGTGGCCGTCGGGAGGTACGGCACCCAGTTCGCCGCTCCCGTGCTGCTCGCTCTCGCGGCGGCGCCGGGCGGCCGCACCCCGGCCCGGCGCCGGGCCCGCCGCGCCGCATGGGGATCGCTGCTGCTCGGGCCCCCACTGGCGGCCTGGGCGGTACGCCGCTCGGGCCTCGACCCGGTCCGCTTCGCCCTCGGCGGGATCATGGACGACATCGCCTACGGGCTCGGCGTATGGGCGGGCTGCATCACCGAGCGCACCACCCTGCCCCTCCGCCCGCGGCTCCTCCGGCGGCCCACGCGCCCCGGAACCGCGCCGCGGACACGAAGCACGCCCACTCCCTGAGGCACCCGAGACAAGAGGTTTCACCACCATGGTCAACGCCTGGTTCGAAACGGTTGCCGAGGCACAGCGCCGCGCCAAGAGGCGGCTGCCCCCCTCGGTCCACAAAGCCATCGTGGCCGGTTCCGAAAGAGGGCTCACGTTGCGGAACAACGTCGCGGCCTTCGACGAGCTGGGCTTCGCCCCGCACACCGCGGGCCACAGCAGCGAGCGGGACCTGACCACGACCGTGATGGGCCGGACACTCGCCCTCCCCGTGCTGATCTCCCCAGCCGGGGTGCAGGCGGTGCACCCCGAGGGCGAGGTCGCCGTCGCCCGCGCGGCCGCCACCCGCGGCACCGCGATCGGCCTGAGCTCCTTCGGCAGCAAGCCGGTTGAGGAGGTCGTCGAGGCGAACCCTGCGACGTTCTTCCAGATCTACTGGAGCGGGACGCGGGAAGAGATCCTGGCCCGCATGGAGCGTGCCAGGTCCGCCGGCGCGGCCGGGCTGATCGCCACCCTCGACTGGTCGTTCTCGCACGCCCGCGACTGGGGCAGTCCACACATACCAGAGCGGCTGACTCTGAAGGAGGCCCTCCGCTTCGCTCCGCAAGGCCTCACCCACCCCGGATGGCTTCTGTCGTTCGCCAGGGCGGGCCACGTGCCCGACCTCACCGTGCCGAACATGACCGAGCGCGGCGGCGAGGCCCCCACGTTCTTCGGCGCTTACGGCCAGTGGATGCAGACGCCGCCCCCCAGTTGGGAAGATGTGCGGTGGCTGCGCGAGCAGTGGGGCGGGCCGTTCATGCTCAAGGGCGTGACGCGCGTCGACGACGCGCTGCGCGCAGTGGACTGCGGAGTGACCGCGATCTCGGTGTCGAACCACGGCGGCAACAACCTCGACGGCACCCCCGCCACCATCCGCACCCTCCCCGCCGTCGCCGAAGCCGTTGGCGACCATGTTGAGGTCCTGCTCGACGGTGGCGTACGGCGCGGCAGCGACGTCGTCAAGGCTCTCGCCCTCGGCGCCCGAGCCGTCATGATCGGTCGCGCCTACCTCTGGGGCCTTGCCGCCAACGGCCAAGCCGGCGTGGAGAACGTCCTCGACATCCTGCGCAACGGCATCGACTCGGCGTTGCTCGGGCTGGGCCGCACCTCCGTAGGGGAGTTGGGCAGGAGCGACCTCGTCATCCCTGACGGCTTCGAGCGCGCGCTCGGCCTCCCGCGGAGCTAACCGGGCACGACCTGCGGCTCCGGTCGGCAGCGCAGCGCTGCCGACCGGAGCCCGCGTTTGTCAACGGACGGTCCGGCAATCCCCGTCGGAGGATGTACGACGGACACTGTTCTCGGGGTCGCCCCATGCCGCCTTCCCGGGCCCGATGCGCCCCCAGACCCTGCCGGCATTGGCGTGGCCATCTCCATCACCGGTCGCGGTCCAGGTACTTGAGGACCGCGAGGACTCGGCGGTTGTCGTCGTCCGACGGCGGCAGGCCCAGTTTTCCGAAGATGTTCGACGTGTGTTTGGCTACCGACCGCTCGGTGATGAAGAGTTGCGCGGCGATGGCGGCATTGGACCGTCCGCCCGCCATCAGCTCCAGCACCTCCAGTTCGCGCGGCGACAGCCCCTTCACCGAGCTCTCGGTCGAACGCAATGACATCAGCTGCGAGATGACCTGCGGGTCCATCGCCGCGCCACCGGCCGCGACCCGCCGTACCGCGTCGATGAACTGATCGGCGTGGAAGACCCGGTCCTTGAGGAGATAACCGATGCCGCCGCTTCCGTCGGCCATCAACTCACGGGCGTACAGGTGCTCCACGTGCTGCGAGAGGACCAGCACCGGCAGCCCGGGCCGCTCCCGGCGGGCGGCGAGGGCGCACTGCAGGCCCTCGTCCGTCTGGGACGGCGGAAGCCTGACATCGACCACCGCGACGTCCATCTCGACCTCTGCGAAGGCACGGGTGAGTTCGGGCCCGGTCTCAACGGCTGCGACGACCTCGAAGTCGTGCGCTTCCAGCATCCGCACCAGGCCATCCCGCAGCAGGAAGAGATCTTCGGCGACGACAACGCGCAAGGCAACTCCATGATGGCTGCGGTGAGGCCGCCCGCGGAACTGCCGACGGCCCAGTACGCCACTGAAAGTACCGCGCCGCCGCTGGCACACGTCCGATGATCCGACTGTTTCAAGGCGCGGCTGTTCATGTACGCGTCGGGAAGCAAAAGGCGCCCACCGAAGGTGGCGTCAGATACACCCCCCTATCCGGGTCCCTACCCCAGTGCGAGGAACGCCCGGGCAGTCGAGACTGGAGACGCACTAGAGGAATCGGTTCCGACGGAGGAGAAACGGGTGAACAAGACAAGGGCTCTGGGCGCCTTGCTCACGGCCGCACAGGGGCTTGCGCTGGCCATCGCCTCACTGGTGGGAGGGGTCGTGCTGGTCGTGCTGTCGATCGTGTCCATCGCCCTGATCCCCATCGGCATCGGCGCCTTCACGACGCCGCTCGTACTGTCGGCGGTGCGCGCACACGCCAATCTGCGCCGGCAGCTCACCGCCGACTGGGGCGGTATGCGGGTCCCCGTCCCGTACCGCCCGTTCCCCTCCGACATGCGCACGGGCATCGTCGGGATCATGGAGCGCTGCAGCCTGATGGTGAAGGACCCGGCGACCTGGCGCGACCTGCGGTGGCTCGTCATCGACATGACCGCAGGCTTCACCACCGCTGTGTTGCCCCCCGCACTGACCGTCTACGGTGTCCACGGCATCCTCCTGCTGTTCGGCCTGTGGCAGCCGCTCGCCAACGGCGACGGCGAGAACTGGTACACCTTCATCCCCGTCACCGGTTGGGGCACCGCCTTCCTCGCCGCACTGGTCGGCGCGGGCCTGCTCGCCGCGTCCAGCGGCCTCAACCCTCAACTGCTGCGCGTCCACTTTCTGCTCAGCCGCAACCAGTTGGCGCCGCCCCGGGAGGTGGCGCTGAACGAGCGGATCGACCAGCTCACCGAGACCCGGCATGAGGCCCTGGACGCGTCCGCCGCCGAACTGCGCCGTATCGAACGGGACCTGCACGACGGCGCGCAGGCCCGGCTGGTCGCCATGGGCATGAATTTCGGGACGATCGAGGCGCTGATGGACAAGGACCCCGCGCACGCGAAGGCGCTGCTGGCGCAGGCCCGCGAGACCTCCGCCGAGGCGCTCACCGAGCTGCGGGGCCTGGTGCGGGGTATCCACCCGCCGGTGCTGGCCGAGCGCGGTCTGGGCGATGCGGTACGGGCTCTGGCGCTGCGGATGCCGATGACCGTCAAGGTCGACATCGATGTGCCAGGTCGGGCCGACGAGCCGGTGGAGTCGGCAGCGTACTTCGCGATCAGCGAGGCGCTGACCAACGCGGCGAAGCACTCGAACGCCCAGCAGGTATCGGTCGACATCCACCATCGTGACGGCATGCTGCGGATCAGCGTCTGCGACGACGGCCAGGGCGGCGCGAGCATCGGGCAGGGTTCTGGCCTCGCGGGGATCGAGCGGCGGCTCGGCGCCTTCGACGGGGTGTTCGCAGTCAGTAGCCCGACCGGCGGTCCCACGATGGTCACCATGGAGATCCCGTGCCGGCTCACCTGGGGCGGCCCGGCCGAGTAGCCGATCCATCACGCTCCCGAGCACCGCACGGCGGCCGGCCGGAACGGTGCGACGGACCCGAACCGTACGGTTCCCTTATGGCTGGGAGCCACCGCCACGTCAACCACCTTGTAACACCCCGCAGTTGTTCTTGACGGTGGGCGTAGGGGGCCCGGCGCGAGCCCCCTACCACCCCCCTGTTCTGCGACTCGGAGTCGGTGCTCTCACATCACAGCCCGGCCACCCACGCCTCAACCACGCGAGCGGTGCACTCCGCCTCCTCCTCCACGATGGTGAAGTGGGTGGCGGGCACAAGCCGGTGAGTGTGCGGAGTGAACCAGGGCGCGGCCCGCCAGGCGTGGCCGGCCTCGGCCGCCTGCTCCGCCGCCAGAAATGGTTCATCGGCGCCGACGAACAGCACCGGGGTCTCCAGCTCAGCGAGATCGAACCGCGGCAGCAGGTCGAAGTATGCGCTCATCGCCGACAGCCCGGCGCTGGTGAACAGCCCGAACTCCTCATCGCGGTCGACCAGGGCCTCCGCCATCTGCTCGAAGACCTGCGCCTGCATACCGCCACCCGCTTCACCGGTCACGCGGTACGTGTCGACGAGCACCACCCCGTCGGGCTTCCGCCCTCCCCACTCCCGTGCTTCCTGTTCCAGCCGCAAGGCCGTAGCGTGCGCGAGTACGCCACCCGACGAGTAGCCGAGTAGCACGAACGGCTCTCCCTCGGACGCCTCCAGCACGCTCCGTGCGAGGACCTCCACGAGCGCGTCGACGGAGGCGGGAAGGCTGTCATGGGGCGTGAAGCCCGGGATCGGCAGGGTCGACACCCGGCGCAGTTCCCTGAAGTGCGCCGCGAAGCGCGCATGCTGATGCGTGCCGCCCGTGGCCATCGGCGAACTGAGGCAGATGATCCGAGTCCGGCCAGGGCCGTCCGCGAGTGTGACCGGTGCCGGGATACGGTCCAGCTCGGCCGCCGATCCGAACCTCGGCCGCAGCTCGGCCACAGCCCGCAGGAGACCGAACGCCTGGGTGGGCCGGCTCGCGCGAACCGCGTCCCGGAACAGTCCGGTGACGGTGTCGGTGGCGTCTCCGGCACTGGTGGCCGCCCCAATCGTCCCATCTCCGTGCACGCGGGACGGGGTGCCGGCGGCCGACTGTGCCGCGTACGCCTCCAGGAGGGTACGGGCGAGGCCTATCGGGTGCTTGCTGTCGAAGACCACCATCGGCGGCACGGACAGGCCGGTGGCGGACTGCAACGCGCTGCGCAGCTCCATCGAGGAGAGGGAATCGAACCCCGCCTCCAAGAAATCACGCTCGGGATTGATCGCGTCTGCGCTGCTGTGCCCGAGGACGGTCGCGGCCCGTTCGACGACGATGGCGAGCAGGGCTTCTTCGCGCTCCGCGTCGGTGCCCAAGGCGTCCAGACGGCGGAGGAGATCCACTGCTGCGGGCGAGGAGCCGGAGGCGGACGCGGAGGCGGTGCGGCGAGCCGGGCGCTGGATCAGCCCACGGTAGAGGGCGGGGAGTTCGCCCGCGCCGCTGGTTGCAGACGCCAGGGCCTTTATGTCGAGGTGGATGGGGACCAGCGCCGCGCTGGGAACGGTGGCAGCGGTGTCGAAGAGGGCCAGGCCCTGCTTCGAACTGAGTGCTGTGACGCCGGTGCGGGCCATGCGCTGGAGGTCGGCCTCGCTCAGGTCGCCCGCCATGCCTGCGGCCTCGTCCGCCCACAGGCCCCAGGCCAGGGACTGCGCCGGCAGACCGTGAGCGCGCCGATGGGTGGCCAGCGCGTCCAGGAACGCGTTCGCCGCCGCGTAGTTCCCCTGGCCGGGCGCCCCCAGGGTGCCCGCGGCAGAGGAGAAGGTGACGAAGGCGGTCACGTCGGGGCGCTCGACGGTCAGATGGTGGAGGTTGAGCGCGGCATCCACCTTCGGCCGCAGCACGGCGTCAAGACGGTCGGGGGTCAGGGAGGCGATCACGCCGTCGTCGAGGACACC
>NZ_JBSHAW010000085.1:0-17186 GCF_053611685.1 Streptomyces sp. NPDC054786
GGCCCGGCCTGCTGCGGGTGTCCCCTGCGGATTGGCGCAGGTAAAAGGTGTGGGGGCCGCCCGACCCTGCGGGGCGGCCACCACACGAACAATCCCGGTGCACACGGCGCAGGCCGGTAGGTGCCCAGGCGCCGGGATCAGCCGAGAAGTGAACAGCTCACCGGTCGGCGAGCTGACAAGACTTGGCGGGAAAGAGCGGCGCATGGAGCGGTGAGCAAACCGCTCTGAGAATTGCCGGAAAAACAGCGGGAGAAAGGGATGAATGAGGAAACGAAAAGGCCGGATTAACTGCTGCGGGGGCGTGCTCGAGCGGGGGCTCGGTAGGCCCGGTGGAGGCAGTCCCGCGGGCTTGGTCGCTCCGTCGGCTCAGTGGCCCTGTTCGTCCCTGCGCCGCTGCCAGCGGTCCTCGATGCGGTTCATCATCGAGCGTCGCTGCCTGGCCTGTCGGCGTGCCGGTGCACCACCTCCGGAACCCGTGCCGGACTGCTGCTCACCGGGCTTGGGAGCCTTGCGCCAGCCCGTGACCGCCAGCACTGCGCAGCCGAGCATGACGAGAAAACCCACCACGCTGATCCAGATCTGCTGCGCGACCATGCCGGCCATGAGCAGGGCGATACCCACCAGGAAGCCCGCGACCGCTTGGTAGACCCGTCGCCGGGTGTACGTACGCAGCCCGCTTCCCTCAAGCGCTGTCGCGAACTTGGGATCTTCGGCGTACAGCGCTCGCTCCATTTGCTCGAGCATGCGCTGCTCGTGCTCCGAGAGCGGCACGGAGTCCTCCTACTCGTCGGTCGCGGGGGGCGACCGGGGTGCGACCCTTTCAGGATAGGCAGGGAATCGTCCCCGTGAAACCCGCCCCTCGACGCCAATTCACTGCCCGGGCCGCCGCGGCGACCGGTGATGATGCTGGCTGCATTCCCCACCCGCCTGTCCGCCATGCCGGAACGTCGTACCCCGATCATACGGGGCGAGGGGGCCGATCGGGTGGTCTGTGGCCGACTGCACGCGGTAGTCGGCTGTGCCGCGTGGGTCAGTCGCGCTCGGCGAGGACGTGCAGCTGAGTGGCCACGGAGTGGAAGGCGGGCTGTTCTGCGGCGGCCGCCTCGAGCTTCAGCAGGGCGTCCACGGCGCCCGGCTCGGTGTCGACCAGCACCCCGGGGACGAGGTCGGCGAAGACCCGCACGCCGTGCACCGCGCCGACCTGCAGACCCGTGGCGGACACCAGCTCGGTGAGCTGGTCGGCGGTGAACCGGCGCGGCACCGGGTCGCCCTCGCCCCAGCGTCCGGCCGGGTCGGTGAGGGCGTGGTGGGCCTCGGTGAAGTGGCCCGCGAGGGCGCGTGCGAGGACCGCGCCGCCCAAACCGGCCGCGAGGAGGCTGAGGGTGCCGGCCGGGCGCAGCGCCTCGACGGCGTTGCGGACGCCCTCGGCCGGGTCGTCGACGTACTCCAGCACGCCGTGGCAGAGCACGGTGTCATAGCCGCCGCGCTCGACGACGTCGAACAGACCGTGGGCGTCGCCCTGCACCGCACGTACCCGTTCGGCGACGCCCGCCTCCGCGGCGCGGCGCTCCAGGGCGAAGAGGGCGTTGGGGCTGGGGTCGACGACCGTGACGTGGTGGCCGAGGCGGGCGACCGGCACGGCGAAGTTGCCGGTGCCGCCGCCGGTGTCGAGGACGTCCAGGGCGTCGCGCCCGGCGGCCTTGACCCGGCGCTCCAGGGCGTCCTTGAGGACCTCCCAGACCACGGCGGTACGAAGGGAGGCGCGGGGGCGCAGCGGGTCAGACACGGCGGGTGGCTCCTCGGCGGGGGCATGAACGTCTAGGCGTCCACCACCCTATTCCGTCCCGCGCCCTCCACCGTCTGCGGAGCCAACCGAGCACCCGGTGGCGCGGGGCCGGGCGGCGGACGCTACGGGGCGGGGCGGGACGGGGCGCCACGGGGCGGCAGGACGGCGGGACAGACGGGACGGGGTGCCGTGAGGAGGCGGGGTAGCCGGTAGCGGGTAGCCCACCGAGAGGTACGTGGCGGGCATGGGTGACGGGTGGGCGGTTTCGCGGGGCGGGCGAGGGCGCCGCTTCTTCCCCTGGTCCCCCTTCCCCCTCCTCCCCCGGGGCCCCCGCCCCCACCCACCCCACCCCACTCCTCGCCTCCCCCGCCCTCCGCCGTTCCCTATCCCGCCCGCTGTGGCGGCAACGACGACTGGAGGAACAGCATTCGCTCCACCAGGCGCAGGAACATGGCGGCGTCGCGCAGCAGATCGTCGGCGTCCCGACGCCCGGCCGCGCCGGCTATACCGGCCTCGGCCTTTGCCCGGCGGGCGGCGCCGGCGGCGAAGAGGGCGCTCCACTCGGCGAGTTCGGGCGCGACCTCGGGGAGGACCTCCCAGGCGCTGCGGATACGCTGCCTACCGCGCACGGTGGTCTCCGGCCGGCCGCGGACGGCGAGGACGGCGGCGGCGGTGCGCAGCGCGGCCAGATGGGCCGTGGCGAACTGCTCGTTGGGGGTCGGAAGGGTCTGTGCTTCGTCGAGGCCCTGCTGCGCCTGGGCGAGCAGGTCGAGGGCGGCGGGTGGCGCGGTCGCCCTCCGCAGGACGGGGTGGACATCGCTCGGGGGACCGTACGCAGCGGAGCTGCCCCCACCGGGACGAGCTGCCATGACGAACCTCCTGTCGTCGCATGCCGGTTCGGGACCGAATGCTGATTCGGGACCGTATGAACCCATCGTGACGTACACCACTGACAATCGGCACTGACCTGCACTTTCGTCGAAAAGGGGACGCACTCGGAGGCAAGTTCCCGGGATCGGTTCCCAACACCCCCTTGCGGAACCCGGGGTGGGATGCCGCATACTTTTTGAACTGACCAGTCAGTTCAAGGAGGGATCGTGGACAGCACCCCGCACGGGGCGGCGGTCACGGCCGCGGGATTCGGGGTCAAGGGCCCCCGCGGATGGGCATTCCGGGACATCGGCCTCACCGCCGGACCCGGCTCACTGATCGCCGTACAGGGCCCTTCGGGCTCGGGCCGTACGTGTCTGCTGCTCGCGCTCACCGGCCGGATGAAGTCCGCCGCCGGCACCGCCGAGGTAGGCGGACTGCCGCTGCCGAGGAAAAGGTCCGCCGTCCGGTCCGTCACCGCGCTCGCCCATGTACCCGGGGTCGCCGAGCTCGATCCGGCGCTCACCGTGGGCGAACATCTGCGGGAACGCGCTCTGCTGCAGGGCCGGTTCGGCGGTTCGCTGCGTGCGCTGCTGCGGCCGCGGCACGAGCGCCGAGCCGAGGCTCGCGCCCTTGTGGACACCGCGCTCGCGGCGGCCGGCCTCGATCCGGAGTCGCTGCCCAAGGGGATCCGTACGTCCGTCCGCGACCTGGAGCGGCTGGAGGCGCTGCGGCTCTCCGTGGCGCTCGCGCTGATCGGGGGCCCGCGGCTGCTGGCCGTCGACGACACCGATCTGAAGCTGTCCGACGCCGAGCGCGCCGCGGCCTGGGCGTTGCTGCGCGGACTGGCGGCGGCCGGTACCACCGTGCTCGCGGTGTGCAGCGAGCCTCCGGAGGATGCCGAGGGCGTGGTGCTGGTGCATACGGGCGGCCGCCCGGAGCGGGAGTCCCCGGCGGGCACGCCCGGCGGTTCCCCCGCCACCACGGACACCACGGACCACCAGGACCGCAAGAACGCCACGGACACCGCGAACGGCCAGGACCGCGAGGACGCCACGGACAGCCAGGACAGCAAGGGCGAAGAGCACGACGGGCCCGACGACGAGGAGGGGGCGGCCGATGCGCTCGCCGAAGCTGGCCGCTCTTGAGCTGAAGCGGTTCGGGAGGGGGAAGCTGCCGCGTGCCGCGCTGGCCGCTCTTCTGCTGCTGCCGCTCCTGTACGGCGCGCTGTACCTGTGGTCCTTCTGGGACCCGTACGGGCGGCTGGATTAAGATTCCGGTCGCGCTGGTCAACGAGGACAAGGGAGCGGCCGTCGACGGAAAGCACCTCTCGGCCGGCGACAGCATCGTCTCGGGGCTGCGCGACAGCCACACCTTCGACTGGCGCCCCGTGGACGCCAACGGGGCCGCCAAGGGCGTCGAGGACGGCTCGTACTACCTGTCGCTGACCATCCCGAAGGACTTCAGCCGGCGGATCGCCTCCAGCTCCGGGGACCACCCGGAGACCGGCGCCCTCAAGGTGCGGACGAACGACGCGAACAACTACATCGTCGGGCAGATCTCCCGGACGGTGTTCTCCGAGGTGCGCTCCGCGGCCTCCGCGAAGTCGTCGCGCACCTTCCTCGACAAGATCTTCGTCTCGTTCTCGACGCTGCACGGCAAGACCGAGCAGGCCGCCGACGGCGCCGACCAGCTCAACGACGGTATCGGGCAGGCCCGGCACGGTGCGGGCAAACTGGCCGACGGCCTGGGCACCGCGAAGAACGGCAGCGGCAGGCTGGTCACGGGCCTGGGTGACCTCGACGCGGGCGCGGGGCGGCTCTCCCGGGGCAGCTCGGACCTCGCCCGGGGAGCCGGGACGGCCGCCCACGGCTCGCGCCAACTGGCCGACGGCTCCGGGCAGGTGGCGCAGGGAACCCAGCAGCTGGCCGACACGGTCAACGGAGTCGTCGGCAAGGTGGGGCCCTTCGTCCGGGCGCACGGCAAGGAGATCGGTGAGGCGGCGCAGCTCGTCGCCGACGGTTCGCAGGCGGTCCGAGACCACCTCGACAAGCTCCCCGCCGCGGCGTCCACCGGGGCGAAGCTCTCCCGGGGGATCTCCGGCCATCTGTCCGCCTACTACCGGCTGCGCTGCGAGAGCGCGGTGCGGCTCGACACCTCCTGCACGGAGCTGAAGCAGCTCAAGGAGCAGGCGGCCACCGCGGCGGACAAGGCCGAGCAGGTCAGCGGATACGTCCACGACCAGAAGAACCTCGACCAGCTGGGCCGGGACCTGGACACACTGCACTCCCTGGCGGGTGAGCTGGCGCAGCACGGGCCGACCCTGGGCGCCGACATGGACGCCGCCGTCAAGAAGATCAATGACCTCAACGACGGTGCGCACAAGGTGTCCGCGGGGGCGCGCAAGCTGGCCGCGGGCAATGCCCGGCTGGCCGCCGGCGCGGACAAGGTCAACAACGGCGCGCAGGAGCTGCACGACGGTACGGGCCGCGCCGCCGGCGGTATGGGCGACCTCGACTCCGGTGTGGGCAAGCTCAAGGACGGCGCGCAGACGCTGAACGGCGGCATGTTCAAGCTCTCCGACGGCTCGCAGAAGCTGGCCGGCGGGCTGCACGACGGGGCGAAGCAGATCCCCGACTACGGCAAGAAGGACCGCGACGCGCGCACCCAGGTCATGTCCGACCCGGTACAGCTGGCCTCGGACGCCGCCCACAAGGCGCCGAACTACGGCACCGGGTTCGCGCCGTACTTCATTCCGCTGTCCCTGTGGGTCGGCGCGATGGTGGCGTACATGCTGATCCAGCCGCTGAACCGGCGGGCGCTGGCGATGGGTGCGTCCTCCTGGCGGGTGGCGGTCTCCGGGTGGCTGCCGGTGTTCGGTGTGGGGGTGCTGCAGACCGCGGCCCTGATGTCCGTTCTGCACTTCGCGCTCGGCCTGGAGATGGTGCGGGCGGCCGGCACGATCGGCTTCCTCGTGCTGGTCACGGCCTGTTTCTCGGCGATCGTGCAATGGCTGAACGCGCAGTTCGGCCCGGCCGGCCGGATCCTGGTGCTGGCGCTGCTGATGCTCCAGCTGACCTCGGCGGGCGGCACCTACCCCGTACAGACCAGTCCGGGCTTCTTCGCCGCCATCCACCCCTATCTGCCGATGAGTTACATCGTGGAGGGGCTGCGCCGGCTCATCACGGGCGGGGGGCTCGCGCCCGTATGGCAGGGCAGCGTGGTGCTGCCGGCGTTCACCGCGGGAGCGCTCGCGCTGACGTCGCTGACGGCGCGCGGCCGCCAGGTGGTGCGGATGAAGGACCTTCACCCGGAGCTGAGCCTGTGAGCGCTGGCCCTCCCCCAGCTACCGCTGGGAGGTGCCCCCAGCCCACCGCCGCCCTGCCGGAGCCGCTGCGCGCCGCGCATCGATCGGCGGGGACCGGCACAATCGCCCCCATGGACAGCTCCAATACACGCCGCGACGCCACCCGGCGCAAGCTCTTCGAGGCCGCGGTCACGCTCATCGCCGAACAGGGCTTCTCGTCCACCACGGTGGACGAGATCGCCGAGCGGGCGGGCGTCGCGAAGGGCACCGTCTACTACAACTTCGCGAGTAAGAACGTTCTCTTCGAAGAGCTGCTGCGGCACGGCATCGAGATGCTGGCGACCTCCTTGCAGGCGGCCGCCGAGGAGGTCACCGACCGGGGCGGCGGCCGGATCGACGCGCTGGACGCGATGATCCGGGCCGGGCTGGACTTCATCTCCCGTTACCCGTCGCTCACCCAGCTCTACGTCGCCGAGCTGTGGCGCACCAACCGGGCCTGGCAGTCGACGCTGATGGTGGTGCGCGAGCGGGCCATCACGGTGGTGGAGGACGTGCTGCGCGAGGCGGTGGCGGGCGGGGAGCTGAGCGAGGAGATCGACATCCCGCTGACCGCCTCGGCGCTGTTCGGGATGGTTCTGGTGGCCGCCCTGGACTGGCAGTCCTACCAGCCGGACCGGTCGATCGACGAGGTGCACGCGGCGCTGTCGCGGCTGCTCCAGGGCCGGGTCAGCGGCCGGCCCTCATAGCCCCGGCCGGCACTCCCCGGGGCAGGTGCGCGCCGTATTGGTCAGGTACGACGCGCACCGCTTTCCTTCCCCCGGGGCCCGCACAAAAGAGTGCGCTGCCCTGGCACGGATCGTTCCCCCATCGATCCGACCAGGACAGCGCTTCCCCCGTACTCCCCCGTGCTTCCCCCGTCACGTCCGGGAGCCGCGCCGCTCCGCCGCCCCGTGTCGGCGGTGCGGCGCCGCTTCCCTTCCGTGGTCCCCACTCTTCCTTCCGGGCGGCTGCCGGCCCATCCGCGTACCTACTCATCTCGGCGTCTGAGTACGGATACTCAAACCTGAGCACCGGCCCCCAGCCGGGGCCTACGCTTTGCGGCGTGTCCGTACTTCCCTTGGTGTTCACCAGTGGCTGGGCGAGCGGGATCAACGCCTATGCCGTCGTCCTGCTCTTCGGCCTGCTCGGCGCGACCGGCGTCACCGATGAGGTGCCCGCGGTGTTGGAGCGCCCCGATGTGCTGATCGTGGCCGGGGTGCTCTTCCTGTGCGAGGCCGTCGCCGACAAGATCCCGTACGTCGACTCGGTCTGGGATTCCGTGCACACGGTGATCCGGCCGGTGGCCGGCGCGGTCGTGGCGGCGCTGCTGGCCGGCCACAACGGTTCGCTGCCCGAGCTGGCCGCGGGCGCGGTGGGCGGTTCCACGGCGCTGCTGAGCCATCTGGTCAAGGCCGGTACCCGGATCGCGGTCAACACCTCGCCGGAGCCGGCCAGCAACATCGTGCTGAGCCTCGCCGAGGATCTGGGCGTCGCCGGGATCATCGCCTTCGCCGTGTTCCATCCGGTGGCCGCGGCGGTCATCGCGGCGACACTGCTGGCCGCGGGTATCGCACTGGTGGTGTTCCTGTGGTCGCGGATCCGCCGGTATCTGCGGCGCCGTCGGCAGCGGCGCGAGGAGAAGCGGCCGGCCGCGGCGGGCGAGGCGCTGCCACCGGCGGTCTGACGGCAGGCCGACGCCGGCGGCGGACTGCCGCTGCCGGGCCGGTCCCCGGCGGTGCGGGCGTTGTCAGTGGGCCCGGATAAAGTCGCAGGCATGGCACGGATTGCGGTGATCGGCGCCGGGATGGGCGCGATGGCAGCCGCTGCCCGGCTGGCCGTCGCGGGCCACCGGGTGGCGGTGTTCGAGCGCGGCGCGACGCACGGCGGCGCGGTGCAGCGGTGGGAACGGGACGGCTTCGCCTTCGATACGGGTCCCGGCCTGCTGCATCTGCCGGCCGTCTACCGCGATCTGTTCCTCAAGACCGGCCGGGAAGCGCTGGAGAGTTGCGTCGAGCTGACCCAGGTCGACCCCGCCGGCCGGCATGTCTTCGCCGACGGAACGGCCGTATCGCTGCCGAACGCCTCACGGGCCGGGGTGCTGGCGGCCCTGGACGAGGCGCTGGGCGCGGGCTCCGGTGAACGCTGGAGCGCGGTGATGGGCCGCGCCCGCGAGGCCTGGGACGCCACCCGCCGGCCGCTCCTGGAGGAGCCGCTGTGGCAGGACTGGCGGGTGCTGGGGCGCGATCCGTATCCGGCGGTGCGCAGGCGTGGGCTGTTCGGCCGGGGCAAGGGCCCCACCACCGCCACCCTCGCCGAGGTGGCCCGCCGCGAACTGGCCGACCCCCGGCTGACCGCACTGCTGGAGAGCTATGCGCTGGCGTACGGCTTCGACCCGCGCAGCGCCCCGGCGAGCGCCGTCGTGCTGCCGTACATGGAGCAGACCTTCGGGAGTTGGTATCCGCGCGGCGGTATGCGGGCGCTGGCCGATGCGCTGTACGAGCGCTGTCTGGCGCGCAAGGTGGAGTTCCGTTTCGGCGTCGCGGTGACCGGGATCGTGGAGAAGGACGGCCGGGCGGCGGGCGTCGAGCTGGCCGACGGGCGGGTGTCCGAGGCGGAGTTCGTGGTCGCGGGCATCGACCCGGTGCGGCTCGTGGAGCTCTGCAAGGGGCGGGAGCCGTGGGGTGCCGACGAGGTCCGCCCCGACCTGGGGCCGGGTGACCGCGCCACCGCGCGGCTCACGGTCTGCCTCGCGCTGCGCGGCGCGCGCCCCGAGGACGCGGTGCACCGCACGGTGGTCCATGCCCCGGACCGCACGGCCGAGCTGGCGGGCGTGTTCGGCGACGGATACGGGCTGCGGACCCCCTGTGACCGGCCCACGGTGACCGTGCTGCGTCCGGACGACCCCGCCTCCCGGCCGGACGACGCCCATGAGGCCGTGACCCTGACCGCGACGGTGGCCCCGCACGGCCCGGTCGACTGGCATGACGGCGAGGCCGCGGCCGCCGATGCGGAGCGGATGACCGCGATCGCCGAGGCTGCCGTTCCCGGACTGCGGGAGCGGGTGCTGTGGCGGGAGGTTCTGCCGCCCGCGGACGACGCCCTGGTGCCGGGCCCGGCGCTGGCAGGCCAGGAAGGCCGCTTTCTGCGGCCCGGCAACCGCACCCGGATACCGGGGCTCTACGCGGTCGGTGGCTGGTCGCACCCGGGCGGCGGACCGGCGCACGCCGGGATGTCCGGCGCGATCGCCGCCGGTCTGATCGTGAACGGCGACGACTGGCACGGCTCCACATGAGGGCGTAGCGGGCGCCGGACGAGGGCGTGCCGGCGCGGGCCGCTGCGGAGGAGGGACACCGCGGCGCGGGGCCCGGCCGGCGCGGAATGCGCTGCCGTGGCCGCGTCCCGGCCGTCGGCTCAGTAGCGGTACTGCTGCCCGTCGTAGCCCGGCTGCTGGTAGGGCGGGTAAGGCTGCTCGGGCGGGAGTTCGCCGTCGCGCTGCTGGGGGACCCAGACGCCACCGGGCGGGGTCTCGCCATAGCTCTGGCCGAGCGGCTGTCCCTGGGCGTCGTACTGCTGCGCCGCATAAGGAGAGGAGGCGTAGGGGTCCGCCTGCTGGTAGGGGTCGTAGGACGCGGCGTACTGCTGGGTGCCGAGGTACGGGTCGGCGTAGGGCGCCTGCTGGCCCAGGCCGTCGCCGTACGCCGCGTAGGGGTCGGCGTAGGCGTCCTGGCCGGCTCCGGCCTGGCCGTAACTGCCGTCGTACGCATAGCCGTTGCCGTTGCTGTTGCCGTCGTAGGCATAGCCGTTGCCGTCGTACGCGTAGCCGTTGCCGTTGCCGTTGCCGTTGCCGTTGCCGTCGTACGCATAGCCGGTGCCGTTGCCCGCGGCGCCGTTGTAGCCGTCGTAGCCGTCGTAGCCGTCGTAGCCGGGCTGCTGGACACGGGCGTCGGGGCTGTAGATGCCGTACTGGCCGGTCTCGTCGGGCATCGGCTGCGGGGCGTAGACGGCGGTGGTGTCCGCCCGCGCATAGTCGTCCTGGACGGCGAAAGCCTGTGTGGCGTAGGGGCTTTGATCCTGCTGCTGCCCCTGGTACGGGTCCTGGCCGTAGCCGTCGTCGGCGTTGTAGCCGTAGTCGTAGAAGCCCTGCCCGACCACGGTCTCCTGGGCGGCGAACGCTTCCTGTCCCGCAGCGGGGTTGTCCTGCGCGGCGAAACCGTCCTGCCCCGCGTAGGAGCCCGGCCCGCCGTACGAGCCCTGCCCGGCATAGGTGTCCTGCACGGGATAGCTGTCCTGCGCGGCCTGCCCGGGATAGCTGCCCAGGCTCTGGAAGCCGCCGGTGCTCTCGAAGGTGTCCGGGCCCCCGTCGTCGATCCGGCCGGTGCCCTCGGCGGCCGCGACAGCCTCCAGGCCGGAGACCTCCAGGGTCGGTTCGGCGGGGGGCGGTCCGGACGGGCGGGCCCGGCGGCGCCGGCTCTCGCCGGGCTTGCCGCCCAGGGCCCAGCCGGTGGTGAAGCCGCGGCGGAAGGAGAGCGTCACATTCGTCTGCCCGATGGCGAAGGCAGCAAGTCCCAGCCCGATCACGACTATTGACGGGATGATGACGCCGACGACCACGCCGAGGAAACCGGCGAAAGCCAGCAGGCGCCAGCGCAGCCGCGCCTTGTTCTGGAGCAGGACCTCACCCAACAGCCAGAGAGCAACCAGGCCGAACGCGATGTAGAGGACCGTCCAGCCCATATACGCCCCTCTTCCGCCGCTCGCCGGCAACCGTGATCAGGACTGCTGGTGCAGCCCCAGATTCTCGTAGATTTCCAGGGTCGCCGTGGAGTGGTTCAGGGTAATGAAGTGCAACCCGGGAACATCCTCGGCCATCAAGCGTGCGCACAGTTCCGTTGCGTACTCGATACCAATGGAGCGTACCGCCGCCGGGTCGTCCTTGACGGCGAGGATGCGCTCGGCCAGCTCGGGCGGGAAGGCCGCGTTGCTGAGCTGAGCGAACCGCTCGATCTGGCGCACGTTCGTGACCGGCATGATCTCCGGAATGATCGGTGTCGAGCAACCCGCCGCCGTGACCCGGTCCCGCAGCCGGAAGTAGTCCTCGGGATAGAAGAACATCTGCGTGATGGCGAAGTCCGCACCGGCCTGGCACTTGGTGACGAAGTGCGCCACGTCCGTGTCCCAGTCCGTCGAGCGCGGATGCATCTCGGGGAAGGCCGCGACGCCGACGCAGAAGTCGCCTGACTCCTTGATCAGCTGGACCAGGTCGGCGGCGTAGCCGATGCCGTCGGGGTGCTTGACCCACTCGCCCATCGGGTCGCCGGGCGGGTCGCCGCGCAGCGCGAGCATGTTGCGGATCCCGGCGTCGGCGTACTGGCCGATGATGTTGCGCAGGTCGGCCGTGGAGTGGTTGACCGCGGTCAGATGGGCGACCGGGGTCAAGGTGGTGTCGGTGGCGATGCGCTCGGTGGCGCGCACCGTGCCGTCACGGGAGGTGCCGCCTGCGCCGTACGTCACGGAGACAAAGGTCGGGGAGACGGCCTCGATCCGACGAATGGCGTTCCACAGGGTCCGCTCACCCTTCTCGGTCTTCGGGGCAGCGAACTCGAACGAATAGGACTGCTTGCCGGAAGCAAGCAGTTCGCGCACGGTCCGGGCGCGATCAGTCCTGGTGGAAGCTGTACCTAGGGCCATACCGGCAGGTTAACCACCGGCCGGGCACACACCAACCGCGTCCGGCGTAATGCCTGGTTGGTCGGGTTGATGTCCACTGGGTGGACATTTTCCGGTCGCCCGGACGTCAGGTGACCGCCCGGCGCCGAAACCGTGCGAAGTGATGCAGGTCACCCGTCTCCGCGGGCCGGGCGGGCCGGCGCGGACCCGTCCGGGGCGTCCCAGGTCCGGATGCGCTTGGCCAGTGCGGCGGCCGCCGCTCCCGGATCGTCCGCCTCCGTGAGGGCGCGGACCACCACGACCCGGCGGGCGCCCGCCTGCAGCACCTCGTCGAGATTCCCGGCGTCGATCCCGCCGATCGCGAACCAGGGACGCTCGGGGGCGCGGGCCGCGGTGTAGCGGACCAGGTCGAGGCCGGGGGCGTGGCGGCCCGGCTTGGTGGGTGTCGGCCAGCACGGGCCGGTGCAGAAGTAGTCGACGCCGGGTTCGGTGAGCGCGGCGTCCACCTCGGCCTCGGCATGGGTGGAGCGGCCTATGAGGACGTCCGGGCCGAGGAGGGCGCGGGCGGCGGGGACCGGCAGATCGCCCTGCCCGAGATGCAGCACGTCGCTGCCCGCCGCATGGGCGACATCCGCGCGGTCGTTGACCGCGAGGAGCTTCCCGTGCCGCCGGCAGGCGTCCGCGAAGACCTCCAGATGCCGGAGCTCCTCGCCGGCCTCCATGCCCTTGTCACGCAGCTGGACGATGTCCACGCCCGAGGCGAGCACCGCGTCCAGGAACTGCGGGAGATCGCCCTGGCGCCGGCGGGCGTCCGTGCAGAGGTAGAGCCGGGCGTCGGACAAGGCCGGACGTGCGGTGGTCATCGGGCGGCTTCCCCCCAAGATCGGGGGCGTACGGGCCGGTCCTTCCGGTCCGTACGCCCCGCGGATGCGGTTACGGATACTGGTGCGGTGGCCGGCTGGGAGCGGGCCGCGCCGACGGCGTCAGACGGCGAGCGCCTGGGCCCGGCGCTTCACCTCCGTGCCGCGATTCTCGCGCAGCGCCTGGGCGGGCGTGCCGGGCAGGCTCTCATCCGGGGTGAACAGCCACTCCAGCATCTCCTTGTCGGTGAAGCCGTCGTCCTTGAGGAGGGTGAGGGTGCCGACGAGGCCCTTGACCACCTTGTCGTCCTGGATGAAATCGGCGGGCACATGCAGCGCCCTGTTCTCGCCGCGGCGCACCGCGATCAGCTGGCCCTCCTTGACCAGCTGCCGCACACGCGTCACCTCGACGCCGAACTGTTCGGCGATGTCGGGGAGGGTGAGCCAGGCGGGGACGAGTTCATCGATGTTTGCGTCAATCTCGGTCACAGGGCAAGCCTGCCACCTCGCTCTGACAGCCGGTAGCCGGGCATCGCCATCAGGGGCTTCCTGCACACCGGAGGGTGACGGCAGGCGCCCGGGCGACGACCGCCGGTCACGACGTGCCCCGCACCCCGGCTACAGCGCCGCGGCCTTCAGCGGCACCGCCGCGTTCGCGGCCCGCTCCCGGTCCATGGCCACGCCCCGCTCGATCAGCTTGCGCCCCTGGGCGAGGTCCCGCGGCCGCCCCACGGCCAGCAGCGCGACGAGCCTCCCCTCCCGCAGCCAGATCACCGACCACGCGGCACCGGCCGGGTCACCGCGCCAGACCAGCTCGTCGGCATCCCCGTGGTGGCCCGCGTACTGCACGAACCGGCCGAACTGCTCCGACCAGAAGTACGGGACGGGGTCGTAGACAACCCCTTGCGCGTCGCCGCGGGCGATGTTCTCGCCGACCGTACGGGGGCCCTGGAGGGCGTTGTCCCAGTGGTGGATCAGCAGACGACTGCCGTAGCGGGCCGACGGGAACGAGGCGCAGTCGCCGACGGCGTAGACATCGGCGACGGAGGTGCGCAGCTGCTCGTCGGCCAGTACGGAGCCGTCCTGCGGCGAGACCTCGACGCCCGAGCCGGCCAGCCAGGCGGTCGCGGGGCGGGCGCCGATCCCGACGACCACCGCGTCGGCGGGCAGCGTCGTGCCGTCCGCGAGGGTGACCGCGCCCGCCGTGACGGACGCGACCCGGGCGTTGGTGCGCAGCTCGGCCCCCGCGTCCGCGTACCAGCCGGTCATATGGGCCGCGACCTCGGCGGGCAGCGCACCGGCCAGCGGGCGGTCGGCGGCCTCGACGACGGTGACCGCGCAGCCCGCCTCGCGCGCCGCGGTCGCGAACTCGGCACCGATCCAGCCGGCCCCGACGACCACGATCTCGTGCTGGGCGGCGAGCACCGGCCGCAGCCGCTCGGCGTCGTCCAGGGTGCGCAGCAGATGGACGCCGGGCAGCCCCTCGCTGCCGGGCAGCACGATCGGGTCGGCGCCGGTCGCCAGGACCGCGTAGTCGTAGGAGAACGGGCCGTCGGCCGTCTCGATCACACGGGCATCCGGCACCAGGGCGGTGACGGGGCGGCTGAGGTGGAGGGCGATGCCGAGCCCTTCGAAGTCGACGTCGAAGGTGGAACCCTCGGCCTTGCCCAGCAGCACCGCCTTGGACAGCGGCGGACGGTCGTAGGGCTGGTGAGGCTCGTCGCCGAGGAGCGTGATCGCGCCGCGCCAGCCCTGTTCGCGCAGGGCGACCGCGGTCTGCACACCCGCGATTCCCGCGCCGGCGATCACGACATGCGGCCTGCGGTCAGGGGCCTGGGAAGACTTGCTCTGCTCGCTCACCCGATCACTCTAGGACGGGGGGTGACGCGCCTCGCAGCAGCGCGCAAGGAGATCTCTGACACAGCGTCACCATCGGACCGGCCCGGGGCGCGGGGCCGTGGGCGGCCGTGGACGTTGCCTTACGGCGCGTCGCGGCCCCGTATTAGGGTGACGGATACACGCACTCGCGGGAGCCCGGACGCACCGGGCTGAGAGGGAGGCTGGCCGGCCTCCGACCGTACGAACCTGATCCGGGTCATGCCGGCGAAGGGAGGGGCTGGACACCCATGCAGGCATCTGCCACACGAACGAAACCCACCCCGCAGAGCCCCGATGTACTCGTCATCGGCGGCGGCATCATCGGCCTGGTCACCGCCTGGCGGGCGGCCGTCCGCGGGCTGAGTGCCGCGGTGGCCGACCCCGCGCCCGGTGGCGGCGCGGCCCGTGTCGCGGCCGGGATGCTGGCCGCGGTCACCGAGCTCCACTACGGCGAGCAGACCCTGCTGGGCCTCAATCTCGCCTCCGCGCGGCGCTACCCCCGGTTCGCGGAAGAGCTGGAGGAGGCCGCCGGCCACCCCATCGGCTACCGGCGGTGCGGCACCCTGGCCGTCGCGCTGGACGCCGACGACCGTGCCCATCTGCGCGAACTGCACACCCTGCAGATCCGCTCGGGGCTGGACGCGCAGTGGCTCACGGGGCGCGAGTGCCGCCGCCTGGAGCCGCTGCTGGCTCCCGGGGTGCGCGGCGGTCTGCGGGTGGACGGCGACCACCAGGTCGATCCGCGCCGGCTGGCGAGCGCGCTGCTGGCCGCCTGTGAGCGCTCCGGAGTGGCCTTCCACCGGAGCCGGGCCGTGCGGCTGACGGTCGACGGCGGCCGCGCCACCGGCGCCGAACTCGCCGACGGCACCCGGGTGCCGGCCGGTCAGGTCGTCCTGGCCGCGGGCAGCTACAGCGGTCAGCTCGCCGGCGTGCCCGACGACGTGCTGCCGCAGGTACGCCCGGTCAAGGGCCAGGTGCTGCGGCTGCGGCTGCCGGACATGCCCGTGGGCAGCCCCGCCTTCCTGTCGCGCACCGTACGGGCGGTCGTCCGCGGCGGCCCCCTCTACCTGGTCCCCCGGGAGAACGGCGAACTGGTCGTCGGCGCCACCAGCGAGGAGCTGGGCTGGGACACCACCGTGACCGCGGGCGGCGTCTACGAGCTGCTGCGGGACGCGCACGAGCTGGTCCCCGGCATCACCGAGCTGCCGCTCGTCGAGACCTGCGCCGGGCTGCGCCCCGGCTCCCCCGACAACGCCCCGATGCTCGGGCCGACCGCACTGCCCGGCTTCCATCTGGCCACCGGTCACTTCCGCAACGGTGTGCTGCTCACGCCGGTCACCGGTGACGCGATGGCCGAGGTGCTGGCCACCGGGCTCCTCCCGGAAGAGGCCCGCCCCTTCTCCCCCGCGCGCTTCACCCCGGCCTCGGGGCCCGAGCGCACCCGTGCCCCCCAGGAGCAGTCCGTATGAACGCCGCCACCCCTGCCCCTACCGTCTCGGTGTCCGTCAACGGCGAGGCCCGCGAGGTCCCCGGCGGGCTCACCCTCGACCGGCTCGTCGCGACGCTGTCCACGGCGCCCGCCGGGGTGGCCGCGGCGGTCAATGACCTCGTGGTGCCACGCACCCAGTGGCCCACCACCCCGCTCGGCGACGGCGACCGCGTCGAGGTGCTCACCGCGGTCCAGGGAGGCTGATCCGCAGACATGGCCGACACCGCACCCCTCGCGGGGACGACCCCCGTCACCTCCGACACCCTCACCCTCGCCGGCACCACCTTCGCGTCCCGTCTGATCATGGGGACCGGTGGCGCGCCCAGCCTCGACGTCCTGGAGCGGGCGCTGCTCGCCTCCGGTACGGAGCTGACCACGGTCGCCATGCGGCGGCTGGATCCGACCGTGCACGGCTCGGTGCTGTCCGTACTGGGGCGGCACAAGATCAAGGTGCTGCCGAACACGGCGGGTTGCTTCACCGCGGGCGAAGCGGTGCTCACCGCCCGGCTCGCCCGGGAAGCGCTCGGCACGGACTGGGTCAAGCTCGAGGTGGTCGCCGACGAGCGCACCCTGCTGCCCGACCCGATCGAGCTGCTGGATGCCGCCGAGACCCTGGTGGACGATGGTTTCACCGTGCTGCCCTACACGAACGACGATCCGGTGCTGGCCCGCAAGCTGGAGGACGTGGGCTGCGCCGCGATCATGCCGCTGGGCTCGCCGATCGGCTCAGGCCTGGGCATCCGCAATCCGCACAACTTCCAGCTGATCACCGAGCGGGCCGGTGTCCCGGTCATCCTCGACGCGGGCGCGGGAACGGCATCGGACGTCTCCCTGGCCATGGAGCTGGGCTGTGCGGCGGTGATGCTGGCGTCCGCGGTGACCCGCGCGCAGGAGCCGGAGCTGATGGCTCAGGCGATGCGGCACGCGGTCACGGCCGGGCGGCTGGCGCACCGCGCGGGCCGGATCCCGCGCCGCCACTTCGCCCTGGCGTCCTCGCCCACCGAGGGCATGCCGGAGCTGGATCCGGAGCGGCCGGCCTTCTGACGGCCTTCCCAAGGCTTTCCCACGTTGTCGGCTGTCCCACCGCGTCCCATCGCGCCGTTGCGCCTCCCGTGGGTGGGTGGTGAGGCGGGTGGGGGCGGACCTTTCGTGTCCGGTTCCTCCGATGTGGTCCACGGGGCCGCGCGTGATCACATACGGGCACCCCCACCGCCCTTTTCCCACCCCTCAACGGGAGGGGACGGGCCGGAGCGGGTGGGTGTCCGGACGTAAAGCGCAGCAGTCCGGACC
>NZ_JBSHAW010000086.1:0-14842 GCF_053611685.1 Streptomyces sp. NPDC054786
CTGGGATGCCGAGGGCACGGTGTTGATCACCGGGGCGAAGAGCCCGGCCGACGCGCCGCTTTGGGGCGTCAGCGAAGAGCCTGGATGATCCGCCGGCGGAGGCTTTCGTCGCTGATGCTGTCGATCTCGCGCCAGGCGGCGTCGGACACCTCTTCGGTCTGGAGCTCTCCGATGTCGGCGGTGGTGCCGAAGAGGAAGCGGAAATCGAAGTGCTGGTGGGCGGGTTCGTCCTTGGCGGGGTTGGCGTCGATGGGGTGGACGTCGATGTGGAGCGGGGCTTCGCCGTGCGGTGTGATCACGTGGGCGGGGATGCCGGTCTCCTCGGTCAGCTCGCGGCCGGCGGCCTGCAGGAGTGTGTTGTCCTGCGGTTCGAGGTGGCCGCCTGGCAGCAGCCACTTGCCGGTGGCGAGGTGGTGGATGTGCAGGATGCGTCTGTCAGGACCGGCGAGGATCGCGCCGGCGGTCGCGTGGCCGCTGAACTCGCTGCGGGAGGCGAGGTTGGCTCCGGCGTCCAGGAGGCTGAGCGCGGGGGCGAGGTCGGGCTTCTCTCCGGGGCGCTCGTCGAGGTAGGCGGTCAGGGTGGTGCGGATGTGGGCTTCTGTGATGGGCAAGTGATCACCTGTTGAAGTAGGAGAGCCAGGTCGCCGCGATGGCGGCGCGGTCATCCGCGTTGGCCTCGTGCATGCCGGGGGCGAGGTCCGTGCGGGTGAGCATCCTGATCCCGGCGAGGATCTCGGCCTGGACCAGGAAGATGAACGGTCCAACGCCGGCGCCGTGGAGGAAGTTGACGGCGTTGCCGCGGTTCGCCAGATAGAAGTAGTGGCCGGTGGTCTGGTAGCGGGTGACGTAGTCGCCGACCATGGTGCGGGTGTAGACGTCCGGCAGGCTGTTGAGCTCCAGTTCGTCCTCGCTGGAAGTGACGGTGGCGACGTATGCGCCGTTGCGCAGGTGGCTGAAGTCCTCGCCGTGCAACGAGATCGCGCCAGTCGCGCAGAGCACCAGGCCGGCGCCCTTCAGCGCGTCCTCCCGGTCGCGGGCGACCGTGAAGCCCTGGGACAGGGCCTGGGTGCGGCGGACCGGGTCGATGTCGTGGACGGTGACCTGGACTCCCTTGGCGTGCAGGAGACGGGCGATGGAGCTGCCGAGTTTGCCGAAACCGATCACCAGGGCGGGGCGGCCGTGGAGAATGTCGCCGCGACCGCGCATGACGGCCTCGGTGGAGAAGACCACGGACTGGCCGACCAGGAAGTCCTCGGGGTCCTTGAGCGGCGATCGGGCGACTGAGATGACCGGGCAGGGAAGTTTGTCGAGGTCCTCGTAGCGGCGGTGGCCGTTCTCGGTGTCCTCGATCACTCCGAGGATCTGCCCGGAGAAGCGGCTGTGCAGCTCGGCGAGGGCGGGAGCGAAGTATCCGCCGACGTCCAGCAGCACGACGGGCTCGCCCGCGGCGCGGGACTCGAAGTAGTCCAGCGCGGCGTCGGGATCGGCGAACAGCTCACGGGAGAGCGTATCGACCGGGATGGTTTGTTCGACCTCGCGCTGGGCGGCGGGTGCGATGGACTTCGGTTTGGGCAGTACTGCCCGCAGCCGGCTCAGCGTGGCGACCGCGCGGACGAAGCCGGGCCGCTCGGGAAGTAAGTGGGTCACCAGGAGCGAGGTGACCTGGTCGGTGGGGGCGAATTGCGCGGCAATCTTGGCGAAGTAGGCGTCCAATCGGGCACGTTCGAAAGTTTCCATGGCCGTTCCCTCTCGTCGGGAGTCAGGGCAGTGCATGGGTGGCTGGGGATGTTCAGGCAGGGCGGGCGAGGCCGAGCAGGAGGCGTCCGGAGACGAGGCCGGCATCGAGGTAGGCATCGACGCGGGTGTGGTCGGCGCTTCGCGGCAGCGGGTCCAGGCCGACCACGATGACGGCCTGCCTGTGGTCGAGGCCGAGCCAGGTCCAGGCGCCCAGGGCGGTCGGCAGGCCGGGGCCTGCGGCGGCCAGCGGGGTGCAGGCGGTCAGCATGGTGCCTCCTGGATGGCCGGGGTGGTCTTGAAGCGTGACCAGACGAACTTGCCCGTCACTCCGCGATCTTCGACCCCCCAGTCATCGGAGAGCACGGCGACGATGTGCAGGCCGCGGCCGGATACGTCGTCGTTGGTGGGGCGACGGGGCCGCGGCCGGCGAGGGCTGGAGTCGTGGACCTCGACATGGACGGTGCCGTCCTCGGCGTTCACCGTGACCTGGAAGCCCTGGCCGCAGCGTGTGCCATGTGCCAGGGCGTTGGTGGCCAGCTCGGAGACACAGAGGCGAACGTCATCGGCCCGTCCCTCCAGGTCCCAGGCTGCCAGGGTGCGAAGGACGAAGTCGCGGGCCTGGCTCACGGATTCGGGACAGGGGCGAAGAATTTCTTGATGGGGTCGGGCATGGCGAGCCTCATGTCTCGGCGTCCAGGGCAGGGGCAGAGCTGGGATTGCGGCGGCGGGAGCGCTCTGGCGGCCGACGGGTCGTCCTGTTGCCGCGGACGAGCATCAGCCGCACGCCGGAACCGGTAATCCTCCGCCGCCGCTCGGCTATCGGCCGGTGCCCCAGGTGGGAGGCGGAAGGCAGCACCGCTCCATAGACATCTGGCAGATCGAGCACATCCAGCAGCCCCGTGAATGCCGCACTGGAGGCGCTTGTGGTGTTGCCGCGCTCGATGAAGATCGCCCCCAGCACCAGTTCGTGGCTGCGGCTGTATTCCGCCAGGGCTCCGGCCAGGGCCGTCTGCCGGGCGGCGGAGCTTTTGGGAAGCCGGAGGAAGCCGTAGACGATCGGGCCGTTCACCGGACGATGCTCCGTGAGGGGTTCCATATACGTGTCCGTCCAATGGATCAAAAGGGGCGGAAGGCGTGGCCCGACAGGATCCGGGCCGCTCTTCGAGAGTGGCCCTGCTCGAACCTCAGGGAAATGACCCGCTGTTGTACTTCCGTTGCACTTGCGTACTCCCGCCCGCGTGAGCGTGCTTCGATGCTGTGCGGAAGGGAGTGAGGCGTGGCGACCGTGCACCACTGGACCGGGCAGGAGGCCCATGCCCTGCGCCTCGCGCTGCGGATGAGCGTCCGCGGCTTCGCCGAGCACCTCGGGGTAGCAGCCCGGACCGTCGCCAAGTGGGACCAGCTCCTGGCTGCCACCGAGCCCCGCCCGGACACCCAAGCCATCTTGGACACCGCGCTCGCCCGTGCGGAT
This sequence comes from Streptomyces sp. NPDC054786, assembly GCF_053611685.1. Classification (NCBI taxonomy): domain Bacteria; kingdom Bacillati; phylum Actinomycetota; class Actinomycetes; order Kitasatosporales; family Streptomycetaceae; genus Streptomyces; species Streptomyces sp. NPDC054786. The sequence continues at coordinate 3,209 of NZ_JBSHAW010000086.1, forward strand.
GCCGCAGTGCATCTGCGGTTCGAGACACTGCTGTCCGAAGCCGGCTGCCCCGCAACTGGACGGGGGCGGCGAATGGCCGTGTCCGGCCCGAGAACCTGGGAATTCGAATCGTGGACCGACGACCTGGACCGGGTCGTGGTCGCCTTAAGCCACCAGAACTTCGCGTTCGCCGACAACCTGCTGGCCCGCTGGCTGAACCGCTTCACGCCGTCGGAGCTGGACGACAAGGGCCTGTATCTGCTCGCCCGGTCCACTGCCCTACTCGGTGACCTCCAGCGCGACCAGGGTGCCCTGCGCGGGCCGCTGTCAGCCCAGCACTCCTATGCCGGAGCCCGCTCGGTCTTCATCCAGCTCGACATCCCGCGCCGCGTCGCCCAGCTCGACCTGTCGCTGGCCGTGGTCGCCGAGATGTCCGGCAACCTCCATGTAGCCGCCCACCACTACGAATCCCTGGCCGTGGACGATCGGCTCTCCCGCCGCGACCGGGCCAGGGCCCGGCTGTGGGTGGGGACCGCGCTGAGCAAGGACGGCAACCACCACTATGCGGCCCGCGTCATGATGGCTGCGACCCGCGAGTTCGAGGACCTGTCCGAGCCCGACGACTGGTCCGTCGCCCACCAAAAACTCGCCCTCGCCCACCGCGGCGTCGACGATCTGGGCGCCGCGCTGCACTTCATCGACATCGCCCGTAGCACCGGCGTGATCGACTCACCGATGCAGCGGGTGCGTCTGGACACCGCTCACGGTCACATCCTGCTGTCCGACCCGGCCACCCGGGATGATGGGCTTCATGTGCTCGACGACGCCGCGAAGCTGGCCGCCAAGTTCAGCCTGAGCCACCAGCTCCGCAGCATCGAGGGCATCCGGACGACGAGCGAGGGGGCCCCAGTTCCCCCGGCGACGGTGACCAGGGAGACAGGCGAGTGACGGACAACCAGCGGGTAATCACCGAAGGCCAGCGACAGCGGGCAAAGCTGATCTGGGACTACCACCAGATGCACCACGAGGCCCGGCCGGCCGATGCAGCGATCGGACTGGGCAGCCACGACCTCGGCGTCCCCGCGTTCTGTGCCGAGCTTTATCGCGCCGGGCTGTTCCCCACCCTCGTCTTCTCCGGTGGACCCAACCCCACCGCCCCCGAACGCTTCCCCCGGGGCGAGGCGGTGCACTTCCGCGAGCACGCGCTCACTCTCGGCGTCCACGCAAAAGCGATTCTGCTGGAGCCCAACGCGCGCAACACCGGTCAGAACATCACTTTCTCCCGCGATGTCCTGGCAGCAGCGGGCATCGGCGTCACGAGCGTGCTGCTGGTCTCCATGCCCTATATGGAGCGACGCGCGTTCGCCACCGCCCGCAAGGTCTGGCCCGAGGTCGAGGTGACCTGCGCCTCGGCGCCCCTGGAGTTCGACGACTATCTCAAGACGATCGGCGACGAGAAACTCGTCACCGATCAACTCGTCGGGGACTTGCAGCGGGTGATCGAGTATCCGAAGCTCGACTTCGCCATCGAGCAGGACGTCCCGGAGGACGTGCATGCCGCCTACGAATCCCTCCTCGAAGACGGCTTCGACAGCCGCCTCCTCACGGTCTGAATTGCCGCCGCCGGGCGGGCCGTGTGCCATCCACCAGCCCAACCTTTTTCCCCGGCTGAGCACGCTGGCCAAGCTGTTCGCGGCGGTGCTGGGTCGTCCTGGACGACGTCCAGTTCACCCGCCGCGACTACCAGCACCGAACCGTCTCGCCGCCCTGGATGTCCCGTAGGACTGTCGGTGGCTCGCTATCCCCACCCATCTGCCCAGGGGCCGTCAGACACCGATCAGGGACACGGTGACGGCCGAGTCCGCCCGGTCCCGGCAGCGGACCGTCCGCGTGCTCCAGCAGCACCATGGGACCAGCCCCCATTGGCCCGTTTTCCAGCAGCCCTGGGCCCCGTCCTCGACGCCTTCGCCGCCAGTGTCCGGACGGCAGCGGTCACTGAGGCATCCACCCGAGTCACGCTGAACCTGCTCGGCTGGACGGGACAGACCCTGCGAAGCAGCGGACTCCCGGCCCGCCCGGGACGTTCCCAGCGGCTCGTCGACCTGTCCGCAGCCGTTGGCGCCAGGACCCATTTGTGCGGGCCCGGCGGCAGGCGATACCTCCAGCCGGCCCTCTTCACCGCCGACGGCATCACCGTCACGGCCTTCCGGACCCCTCCCACCGGCATGTGGCAGACAGGCCACGAGGTCAGTGCGCTCCGGAACCTGATGCGTCTGGGCCCGCCCGCCCTAGCCGACTGCCTGCGGGCCGTTGCCTCCGGCCCGGATCGCGTCGGCGAGACGCCTGAGCCACTGCTGTGAGGGGACGGCACCCTGCGCATCGAGATCGCCGACACCCGTACGGAGAAGCGCCCGCCGGAACCTGGCGCGCTCGCCTCCGCGCCTCCGACGCCGAAGGCGGTCGTGGGCTGGTTCTCGTGGCCGCGCTCGCCGCTCGCCGGCAGGTCGTCGACCGGGGCCCGGTCGGCAAAGTGGTCCGAGCCGAACCGGACCTCTGGATGGCGGATTCCAAGGGGTTTCGTGGTGATGGGCAGCCAGTGCCCACATCGCGGGACTAAAGTCCTCGGTAACCGAACGGTGACCGGTGGTGGGCTCGGGGTGAAGGGGAGTGGAGTGAAAAAAATCGAGCTGGCCAGTGTGATCAGGGATCTGCGGGAGGAATTGGAGCAGGCGGTCGTCGCTGCGGAGGATGCGACGCTGCGCTTCGAGTTGGGGACGATCGAACTGGAGGTCTCGGTCGCTCTGGAGCGAACCGGGCACGCGGGGGCGAAGGTTCGGTTCTGGGTGGTGGAGTCCGGTGCCGACGCGACGGCGGGCGCCACCTCGACCCAGCGCATCACACTGGCCCTGAAGCCGACCCTCACCCGGTCGGGCAACCGGCCGTTCGTCTCCGGAACCGCTGGTAAAAACGAGCAATGAACCCCGCCGACAGCAGGGTGTCCGAACCCGACGGGCTTGACCTGCGCCGAGTGGTCCAGGTCGTCACCACACTGCGGGCAGGCTCGGGGCGGCGCGGGTCGGGCTACCGGGTGAGTGGTCAGATGGTGCTCACCGCCGCGCATGTGGTGAGTGACGCGGTGTCAGTGCAGCTGCGTTTCTTCACCGAGGACGGCGACACCACGGAGTTACCCGGCGAGCCGGTCTGGGCGGACGAGGCCATGGATATCGCGGTGCTCAAGATCGCGCGGGACGCGGACGCCGGCGCATTGTGCGCCGCCGAGATCTCGCCGGTGCGGTTCGCCGGGATCACGCAGCCCGTGGCATGCGAAGCGCTGGGATTTCCACGGTTCAGGCTGCGCCCCGATCCTGCGTCGACGGACCGTGGCGACCCCAGGTGGTACCGGGATTCTCACCACGCGCGCGGCACGACCACGCCGTTGTCGCATCTGCGCGCGGGCAGCCTGGAGATCTCCGTGGAGCCTCCTGAGCACGATCCGGACGGTTCCCCGTGGGAGGGGATGTCGGGGGCCGCGGTGTTGAGCGGCGGGTATGTGATCGGGGTGGTCAGCAAGCATCACTGCCTCGACGGGCTCGGCAGGTTCGAGGCAAGCCAGGTGAAACGCTGGTACCGCCTCGCTCCGGACCGGATCAACGCACTCAACGAGCTGATCGGCCTGCCGGCCGATGCCGACCAACTCACGCAGCTCCCGCTCCCGTCGCCTCCGCGGCCGCCGGAAACGCCGGAGCCGGAGGCTCAGGAGTCGGCCAGGAAACTCGCCCGCGATGTGTACGAGCAATGGCATCGCGAGGGGCAGTGGCGGCGCGTCGGGGACCCGTTCCCGCTCGCCGTGCGCTTCGGGTGCACCGGCCGGAATGTGTTCGATCACTGGGCCAATATCCGCCAACTCCCGCCCGGGACGCACTCGGCGCCCCTCCCGCTGGACGGTCAGCTCGACCGGATCGTGGGGGTGTACGAGTCCATTCCGTCCCGTCGGCTGGTGGTGCTGGGTGAGGCCGGGTCCGGCAAGACGATCCTGACCCTGCGCTTCGTCCTCGACCGGCTGAGGGCCCGTGCCGCCGGCGACCGGGTACCGGTGATCTTCGGTCTGGGTTCCTGGGATCCGGCCACCACCTCACTCGATGACTGGCTGTGCAGCCAACTGGTGCGCGACTACCCCTTCCTGGCAGCTCCCGCCGGGAACGGAGGAAATCTGGCCGGTCTCCTGCTCGACGAGGAGAGAATCCTTCCTGTTCTCGACGGCTTCGACGAGATCGCAAGCGGCCTGCACGGTGCGGCGCTGCGAGCGCTCAACCGCACCACCACGCCGCTGCTGCTCACCAGCCGCCCCACGGAGTACAGCCGGGCCGTGGAGGAGAACGGCGTGCTCACCGAAGCCGCCGTCATTGAGCTGGAAGACCTCACCGTGGACGACTACGCCGACTACCTGCACCGGGGCAGCCGACCGGTCAGGGACAGCGGCGAGGACAGTTCCGCGTGGGAACCGGTCCTGGGCCGGCTGCGCGAGGAGCCGCGCAGTCCGGGCGCGGCGAACGTCGCCAAGGTGCTCGCCACCCCACTGATGGTCGGCCTGGCCCGCACGGTCTACAAAAGAAGCACGGCCGGGCACAAGCCCGCAGATCTTCTGGACACCGAGAAGTTCGCCTCCCCCGAAGCCCTGCAGGACCATCTCCTGGCAGCCTTCCTCCCCGCCGTCTACGACCCCACACCGACCGGCCGCGGCACCAGCCATCGCCGTCGCCGGCACCCCGAACGTGCCCAGCGCTATCTCGGCTACCTCGCCGCGCACCTGCATGAGCTCGACACCCGCGACCTGGCCTGGTGGGAACTGGGCACCACCATGCGCCGTTCTTCGCGCATGCTCGTGGTCGGGTTCCTGGCCGCACTGGCCTTCGGGGTGACGACCGGCATCGGAAACCTGCCCGTGGACCTGGTCGCGACCGAGCAGGGGCTCGGGTTCGCGCTCGGCCGGGGGCTCCTGGTCGGGCTCCTGCACGGGCTCGTCGTCGGGCTGGTCTTCGGATGCGTGTACGGGTTCGTGTCCGGGGGCGCGCCACGTGAGCCGTCGCGCGTACGCATACAGATCTTCGGCGCGACCAGGCAGAGGCGTGCCAAGGTCGTCCCCAGGTTCCTGCTGGGGCTCGGCTTCGGGCTCCCGGTCGCGCTCGTGCTGGTGCTCGTGGACAGGTGCGTGGTCGCTCCGCTGGGGTTCGACGACGGAGTGGACGGCGGGCCCGTGGGCGCGCTCCTGTTCCCGCTCGAGGTCGGGCTCGGGGCCGGGCTCGTGCTCGGCATCATGGCCTGGCTGGAAGCTCCCATTGACCTCAGCTCCGCGGTCAGCGCCGCGGACCTGTTGAGCACCAACCGCAAGAACGTGGTCTTCCATATGCTCGTGTGGATGCTCGTGATCGGGCTCCCGGCCGGGCTCGGCCTCGGGTTCGTGTCCGAGCCTGTCGGCGGGCTCGTGCCCGGCCCGGTCCGCGGGCTCCTGGCCGGGCTCCTGTTCGGGACCGAGGCGGCGTTCGGGGGCGGGCTCGGGTACGGGCTGAGTTTCACCGCTTGGGGCCAGTGGGTGGCCCTCTCGCGAATGTGGCTGCCGCTTACCGGCCGGCTGCCCTGGGCAGTGATCGCTTTCCTGGACGACGCTCACCAGCGAGGTGTGTTGCGCCAGGCCGGCGCGGTCTACCAATTCCGCCACGCTCGACTCCAAGACCACCTGACCCAGGTTTCCCAGGCGCACCATCTCTCTCAGCGATCGAGCGCGCCGGGAAAGGCGGACCCGGAACATCCCGGGAACCGTGCGCGACCGGAAAGGCGTCTTGATTCCGGTAACACCCGCCAGTCGCGTACCGATGAGACACACAGCAGAACAACTCACGGGGGTGTCAGATGACTGCCAGGCGCAGGATGGGAAGGCCAAGGGCGAGGATGGCCCTTGGGGTGGTGACGGCCTTAGGGGTCGCCGTCGGAATCGTGGGAGTTTCCGGAGCCGGAATCGCGGCCGCACAACCGACTTCGCGCACACTGAAGTACACATGCAAAGTCCCGGTGATCAAAAACCAGCCCTTCACGGTGAAGATCGACGCGAATATTCCGGAGGCGGTCCCGGTCGGCGAATCCAGCCGGAAATTCGCCATCGGTGCGCGGACGACGGTGGACGCGGACCTCACGGCGAAACTCGGCCTGATCGGTGTGAAGACCGTTCAGGGCACGGTGGCCGCGAAGATCGGCGTGTCCGCGCCGCAAGGTGACAGCTTGGTCAGGGTGCCCCTCGGCATCACCAGGACCAGCATCCCGGCATCCGGTTCCTTTGACGTCACGGCGACCGGCGCCGCGCCCGCTCTCCGTTTCAGCCGGCCGGGCCACGGGCGGATCACCGCCGGCGACATCGCCCTGCACGTCGTCGGAAAGAAGGCGAGCGGCGAGGTTCTGGGCGAGGCCGACGTGCGGTGCAGGCTGGATGCCGGGCAGAAGAACGTCGTGGGGTCCTTCGAGATCACGGGGACCGGGACCGGGGCGACGACCGGCTCGACCACGTCCGGCACCTCGGGCACGACGGCCTCCGGTGCCACGTCCGAGGGGGCGTCATCCGCGGCCCACGGTAAGGCGGCGGGTGCCATCGCGGCCACCGGCCAGGACACCAGAGACCTGATTCTGCCGACCATCGGCATTCTTGCCGCGGGCATCGTCGCCTTCTGCTTCGGCTTGTGGCTGAAGAGCCGCCGCCGCGCCGCCGACAACGGCTGAGGAGGCCGAGTCGCGGATCCCGGCGTCGGGATCCTGCCTCTCCCCGCCGGCTCGCTTCCGCGCACGCAGGCCGGGGGGCCCTGGCGCGCCGTCACCTCACGGGTATGCGCCTGACGTGGCGGGTGGCGTCGGCCCACCGCGCGCCGGGCGCATGCGGCCCGGCGGCACCAAGCGGCCGCTGCGGCCGGCCCGCAAGGGCCGGCCGGCGCCGGTCCGACCGACCGGGCGCGTAGGACCCGCGCGAGGGCGGGCCTCCGACCGGCCGGACCGGGGCTCGTCAGGGAACGTAACACCCTTGCAATGTCTTGCGTAAGGTCTTGCAACAACGGATTGCGGCGGCTAGAACGTCATCAGCATGGGCGCCGTCCCCCCACCGGTGCCGTTCAACGGCCTTCCGGGCACGGCGCGTTGCCGAGCAAGGTCACTCCACCCCCTCAGGAGGAACCGTGCTCCACCGGATCAGAAGCGCCGCGCGCAGACCCGCGGCTGCCGCACTTGCCGTCATGGCGGGCGCGGCGGCCTTCCTGGCGCCACAGCCGGCGGCTGCCGCACCGCCCGGCGCCAAGGACGTCACCGCCGTCCTCTTCGAGTGGCGCTACGACTCGGTCGCCGCGGAATGCCGCAACACCCTGGGGCCCGCCGGTTACGGCTACGTCCAGGTGTCGCCGCCCCAGGAACACATCCAGGGCGCGCAGTGGTGGACCTCGTACCAGCCGGTCAGCTACCAGATCGCCGGACGGCTCGGCGACCGTACGGCCTTTGCGGACATGGTGGCCGCCTGCCATGGCGCGGGGGTCAAGGTCGTCACCGACACCGTCATCAATCACATGACGTCCGGTGCCGGCACGGGCACGGGCGGATCCTCGTACACCAAGTACGACTACCCGGGCACCTACTCGGTCTTCGACTTCGACGACTGCACGGCCCCCGTCTCGAACTACGCCGACCGCTGGAACGTGCAGCACTGCGAACTCGTCGGCCTCGCCGACCTCGACACGGGCGAACCGTACGTCCGCGGCCGGATCGCCGCCTACCTCAACGATCTGCTGTCCCTGGGCGTCGACGGTTTCCGCATCGACGCCGCCAAGCACATCCCGGCCGACGACCTCGCCGACATCAAGAGCAGGCTGAGCGATCCGCAGGTCTACTGGAAGCAGGAAGCCATCTACGGCGCGGGCGAGGCCGTCTCCCCGGCCGAGTACCAGGCAACCGGTGACGTACAGGAATTCCGCTATGCCCGCGACCTCAAGCGGGTGTTCCACGACGAGAACCTCGCGTATCTGAAGAACTACGGCGAGGGCTGGGGGTACCTGCCGAGCGCCGAGGCCGCCGTCTTCGTCGACAATCACGACACCGAGCGCGGCGGCGACACCCTCAGCTACCAGGACGGCGCCGACTACACGCTGGCCCATGTCTTCATGCTGGCCTGGCCCTACGGCTCACCGGACGTCCACTCGGGCTACGAGTTCACCGACCGGGACGCCGGGCCGCCCAACGGGGGGAAGGTGAACGCCTGCTGGCAGGACGGCTGGAAGTGCCAGCACAAGTGGCCCGAGATCGCGAGCATGGTCGCCTTCCGCAACGCCGTCCGCGGCGGAGCCGTCACCCACTGGTGGGACAACGGCGCCGACGCCATCGCCTTCGGCCGCGGCGCCAACGGCTTCGTGGTGATCAACCATGAGACCACCGCGCTCAGCCGCACCTTCCAGACCTCGCTGCCGGCCGGTGGCTACTGCGACGTGCAGAGCGGCCGGGCGGTGACGGTGGACGGCTCGGGCCGCTTCACCGCGACGCTGGGCCCGAACACCGCACTGGCCCTGCACACGGGGGCACGCACGGGCTGCTCCTGACCCGGCCGCGGGCTGGACGTCTGCTGCCCGCCGCTCCGCACACGGGGCGCGCATGCCCGCGCGCCCCGTATCCCCACCACCCGTACGACCTCCGAAGGAGCCTCTTCGTGAACGGCCCCCTCCGCCGTACCGTCGCCGCCGTGGCCATGGTCCTGTGCGCCGCCGCCCTTCCCGCCGCATCCGCCGCGACCGCCGCCCCGGCGCCCGGCCCGGCCGACGCCCGGGCTCAGTGGATCGACCGGGACACCGTCGTCTGGAAGGGCGCGGAACACACCGCGTCCCAGCTGGAGTTCGGGACACACGGCAAGCGCATCCGGCTCAGGCCCGGCAGCCTCAGCCCGTCCGAACGCCTCGCCTATCCGCATCTGACGGGCTACCCGGCCTTCACCGTCGACCCCCGCGACCGGGGCCTGGCTCCCGCCGCCCTGCGCGGCGGACTCCTCGCCACCCAGCGCACCGCCGACGGAGGGCGCACCACCACCGGCGTACAGATACCCGGCGTCCTGGACGACCTCTACGGTGCCCGTGCCCGGCATGCCGCACTCGGCCCGGTCTTCCACCACGGCCGCCCCACCCTCTCCGTCTGGGCGCCCACCGCCCGTACCGTCGCCCTCGAACTCGACGGCCGTACGGTCCCGATGCGGCGTGACGACAGCACCGGCATCTGGCGCGTCCAGGGCGCGCGCGACTGGGCCGGAAAGCCGTACCGCTACCGCGTCACCGTCTGGGCGCCCACCGTCGGCAAGACCGTCACCAACAAGGTCACCGACCCCTACTCCACCGCCCTGACCGCGGACTCGGCCCGCAGCCTGGTCACCGACCTCGACGACCCGAAGCTCGCCCCGGCCGGCTGGTCACGGCTGACGAAGCCCGCCGCGGTGCCGCTGCGCCGCGCCCGCATCCAGGAGCTGCAGATCCGCGACTTCTCCGTCGAGGACCGCACCTCCCGCCACCCCGGGAGCTACCTCGCCTTCACCGACCGGCACTCGGACGGCATGCGGCACCTGGCCTCGCTCGCCCGGTCCGGCACGTCCTACGTCCATCTGCTGCCGGCCTTCGACTTCGCCACCGCACCCGAGCGGCGCGCCGACCAGGCCCGTCCCGGCTGCGACCTGGCCTCGTACGCCCCCGACTCCGACGGTCAGCAGGAGTGCACGGGCAAGACGGCCGCCCGCGACGCCTACAACTGGGGCTACGACCCGCTCCACTACACCGTCCCGGAAGGGTCCTACGCCTCCGACCCCGGCTCCGCTTCCGAAGGTGCATCACCGAGCAAGGGCGGAGTGAAGCGGAGCGGAGCGGCCCGCACCGTCGAGTTCCGCCGCATGGTCCAGGGCCTCAACGGCGCCGGGCTGCGCACCGTCATGGACGTCGTCTACAACCACACCGCTGCGAGCGGCCAGGACCCGCACTCCGTCCTGGACCGCATCGTCCCCGGCTACTACCAGCGCCTCATGGACGACGGCAGCGTCGCCACCTCCACCTGCTGTTCGGGCACCGCCCCCGAACACACCATGATGGGCAAGCTCGTCGTCGACTCCGTCGTCACCTGGGCCAAGGAGTACAAGGTCGACGGCTTCCGCTTCGACCTCATGGGCCACCACCCCAAGGCCAATATCCTCGCCGTCCGCAAGGCGCTGGACGCGCTGACGCCGCGCAAGGACGGGGTGGACGGCAAGGCGGTCGTCCTCTACGGCGAGGGCTGGAACTTCGGCGAGGCAGGGAACGACGCCCGCTTCGTCCAGGCCACCCAGCAGAACATGGCCGGGACCGGCATCGCGACCTTCAGCGACCGGGCCCGGGACGCGGTACGCGGCGGCAGCCCCTTCGACGGCGACCCCCGCATCCAGGGATTCGCCTCGGGCCTGTACACCGACCCCAACTCCTCGAAGGAGAACGGGACTCCGGCCGAACAACGCGCCCGGCTCCTCCACTACCAGGACCTCATCAAGGTCGGCCTCACCGGCAACCTCGCCGGCTACACCTTCACCGACACCACCGGCCACCGGGTCAAGGGCTCCGGCGTCGACTACAACGGCGCCCCGGCCGGCTACGCCGCCGCCCCCGGTGACGCCCTTGCCTACGCCGACGCCCACGACAACGAAACGCTCTACGACGCCCTCGCCTACAAACTCCCGCAGCGCACCGGCGCCGCCGACCGCTCCCGTATGCAGGTGCTCGCGCTGGCCACCGCCGCCCTCTCCCAGGGACCGGCGCTCTCCCAGGCGGGCTCCGACCTGCTGCGCTCCAAGTCCCTGGACCGCAACTCCTTCGACAGTGGCGACTGGTTCAACGCCCTGCACTGGAACTGCGCCGACGGCAACGGCTTCGGCCGCGGACTGCCCCCGGCCGCCGACAACAAGGACAAGTGGCCCTACGCCAAGCCCCTGCTGGCCGACCCCGCGCTCCGCCCCGGCTGCGACGCGATCCACCACACCTCCGCCGCCTACCGCGACCTGCTCCGTATCCACGCCACCGAACCGGCCTTCGGCCTGTCCACCACCGCCGCCGTACAGAAGGCGCTCTCCTTCCCGCTGTCCGGGAAGGACGAGACCCCCGGCGTGATCACGATGCGGCTCGGCAACCTCGTCGTCGTCCTCAACGCCACCCCGGACCCCCGGCACCAGACCGTCCGCGCCCTCGCGGGCGAGCCCTACGCCTTGCACCCCGTCCAGGCCCACGGCGCGGACCGGACCACCGCGACCGCGTCCTACGCACGCTCCTCGGGCACCTTCACCGTCCCGGCCCGCACCGTCGCGGTCTTCCGCCGGGGCTGAGACCCGGCTCAGGCTCCCAGCCGCTTTTCGAGAAGGGTGACGGCGTACCGGCCGGGTGATTCTGTCGTCCCACGTTGTCGGCTTTCCCGCCGTGGGGGTTTGTCGCCGTTGCGCCTGGCGGCGGGCGGGGTCCGCTGCGCGGGGCTGTCGGGGTGCGGTGACGGGCCTGCGCGGGTGGGTGTCCGGACTGCTGCGCTTTACGTCCGGACACCCACCCGCTCCGGCCCGTCCCCTCCCGTTGGGGGATGGGAAGAGGTTGGTGG
>NZ_JBSHAW010000087.1:0-13517 GCF_053611685.1 Streptomyces sp. NPDC054786
TTGGGCATAACCTCCCCCGCGGCTCCATCCAAACCCTGGCGGGCCGCCCGGCCCCGATCGCTGCCGGGCGGCCCTCGTGGTGCGCGCGGAGCGCCTACGCGCTCTTCTCCTGCGGCTCCCCCGACTCGCCGCGATTGCGCGGTACCAGGGTCGGGTTCACATTCGAGTGCACGACGTCCTCGGTGATGACGACGCGGGCGACGTCCTTGCGGGACGGGATTTCGTACATCACCGCCTGGAGGACTTCCTCCATGATGGCGCGCAGACCGCGGGCGCCGGTGCCGCGCAGGATGGCCTGGTCGGCGATGGCCTCCAGGGCCGGGCGGTCGAAGTCCAGCTCGACACCGTCGAGTTCGAAGAGGCGCTTGTACTGCTTGACGAGCGCGTTGCGCGGCTCGACCAGGATCTGCAGCAGGGCCTCGCGGTCGAGGTTGTGGACCGAGGTGAGGACGGGGAGGCGGCCGATGAACTCCGGGATCATCCCGAACTTCACCATGTCCTCCGGCATGACGTCCTGCAGCTGGTCCTTGGACTCGATCTCCCGCTTGGAGCGGATCGTGGCGCCGAAGCCGATGCCCTTGGCGCCGGACCGGGACTCGATGATCTTCTCCAGGCCGGCGAAGGCACCGCCGACGATGAAGAGGACGTTGGTGGTGTCGATCTGGATGAATTCCTGGTGGGGGTGCTTGCGGCCGCCCTGGGGCGGGACGGAAGCGGTGGTGCCTTCCAGGATCTTCAGCAGCGCCTGCTGGACGCCCTCGCCGGAGACATCGCGAGTGATCGACGGGTTTTCGCTCTTCCGGGCGACCTTGTCGATCTCGTCGATGTAGATGATGCCGGTCTCGGCCTTCTTGATGTCGAAGTCCGCGGCCTGGATCAGCTTGAGGAGGATGTTCTCGACGTCCTCGCCGACATAGCCGGCCTCCGTCAGCGCCGTGGCGTCGGCGAAGGCGAAGGGGACGTTCAGCATCCGGGCGAGAGTCTGCGCGAGCAGGGTCTTGCCGGAGCCGGTCGGGCCGAGCAGCAGGATGTTGGACTTGGCGAGCTCGATGCCCTCTTCGCCGCGTCCGGGGCCGTTCTCGCCCGCCTGCACCCGCTTGTAGTGGTTGTAGACGGCGACCGAGAGCGCCTTCTTGGCGGGATCCTGGCCGACGACATAGCCGTTCAGGAACTCGTAGATCTCCCGCGGTTTGGGGAGCTCCTCCCACCGCACCTCGGAGGTCTCTGCGAGTTCCTCCTCGATGATTTCGTTGCAGAGGTCGATGCACTCGTCGCAGATGTACACACCAGGTCCCGCGATGAGCTTCTTCACCTGCTTCTGACTCTTTCCGCAGAATGAGCACTTGAGCAGGTCGCCGCCGTCACCGATGCGTGCCACGAGGTGCTTCCCCTTCGCCTGGGATCCGCATTGCTCCGCGGACCCGGGTGCTTGCCTATCGACGGTACCTTGCCGGGCCCCCCGTACGGGCCCCCCTTGGACCGACTCGGTTCACTCGATCCGGGTCCGGTCCAAGGGGGCAACGCTCCGGCTCACTTCGCGAAGATCGCTAGCCGATCGCGACGGACGACTTCCGCGTGGAGACGATCTGGTCGACCAGACCGTACGCCAAGGACTCCTCGGCGGTCAGGATCTTGTCACGCTCGATATCGTCACGGATCTTCTCGATCGGCGTGGAGGAGTGCTTGGCCAGCAGGTCCTCCAGCTGCGAGCGCATCCGCAGGATCTCGTTGGCGGCGATCTCCAGGTCGGAAACCTGGCCGCGGCCGGTCTCGCTGTAGGGCTGGTGGATCAGCACACGGGCGTTCGGCAGCGCCATCCGCTTGCCGGGGGTGCCGGCGGCGAGCAGCACCGCCGCGGCGGAGGCCGCCTGGCCCATGCAGACCGTCTGGATGTCCGGCTTCACGAACTGCATCGTGTCGTAGATGGCCGTGAGCGCCGTGAAGGAACCGCCCGGGCTGTTGATGTAGATCGAGATGTCCCGGTCCGGGTCCATCGACTCCAGGCACAGCAGCTGCGCCATGACGTCGTTGGCCGAGGCGTCGTCGATCTGCACGCCGAGGAAGATCACGCGCTCCTCGAACAGCTTCGCGTACGGGTCGTACTCGCGCACGCCCTGCGAGGTGCGCTCGACGAAGCGCGGGACGATGTAGCGGGACTCGGCGCGCGGGCCGGAAAACTCGGACTCCGCAACCTGGGAGAGGCCGCTGCCGGGGTAGTTGTTCATCGTGGTGTTCACCGTCCTGGTGGCGATCAAGTGGGCTGGGGGCTGTAGGGCGAGTGGTACGGGGCTCAGGCCCCGGTGCCGCCCCCGCCCGGAACGCCGGCGGCGGAAGTCATCACATCGTCGATCAGGCCGTACGTCTTGGCCTCATCGGCGGAGAACCAGCGGTCGCGGTCCGAGTCCTGGGTGATCCGCTCGACGGTCTGACCGGTGTGGAAGGCCGTCAGCTCCGCCATCCGCTTCTTGGTGTGCAGCAGCCGCTCGGCGTGGATCTTGATGTCCGACGCGGAGCCGGCCAGGCCGGCCGAGGGCTGGTGGATGAGGATCTCGGCATTCGGCAGCGCGAAGCGCTTGCCCGGGGTGCCGGCGCTCAGCAGGAACTGCCCCATGGAGGCGGCCAGGCCCATCGCGATCGTCACCACGTCGTTCTTGATGTACTGCATGGTGTCGTAGATCGCCAAGCCGGCCGAGATCGATCCGCCCGGGGAGTTGATGTAGAGGAAGATGTCCTTGTCCGGGTCCGCGGCGAGAAGAAGCAGCTGCGCGGTGATCTTGTTGGCGATGTCGTCGTCGACCGGCTGGCCGAGGAAGATGATCCGCTCGCCGAGCAGCCGGTTGTAGACCTGGTCGCCGAGGCCACCGAAGGTCGGCTCAGCGGCGGCGGAAGGCATCGGGATCGTCACGTGTCCACCTGCTCGTTGTCGGACGGCTCCAGGCCGTCTCAGCGTCGTCTGCTGGGGCGTGGGGAGGCGGCGCCGTGTGTGGCCCCGGCGCGGTTTCAGGGACTCCCCTGCCCTCGTATCTACGGACCCTAACGCGCAGGTCGGACAACGCCATCCCGCATCGATAACTGTTCGCTGTGAGCGCAGGCTCACGGGGTGGTACGACCACGGGCCCGAACACGCGGACGTGCGTGTTCGGGCCCGTGATGCAGAAGAACTGCGCGCAGGCGCGAGATGTCCGGGGCTCAGGCCTCGGGCTTCTCCTCCGCGCCCTCCGCCTCGACCTCGGTGGCCTCAGTGGCCTCGACGGTCTCGGCGGTCTCGTCCTCGTCGTCGAGCTCGATGACCTCGCCGTTGCTGTCCTTGACCGTGGCGGCCTCGACGACGACCGCGAGGGCCTTGCCGCGGGCGACCTCACCGACGAGCATCGGCACCTGGCCGCCCTCGACGACGGCCTGGGCGAACTGGTCGGGGGACATGCCGGAGGACTGCGCGCGGCGCATGAGGTGCTCGGTGAGCTCCTCCTGGCTGACGTTCAGCTTCTCCTTGTTGACCAGCTCGTCCAGGATGAACTGGGTCTTGATGCCCTTCTCGGCCTGCTCCTTGGTCTCGGCGTCGAACTCTTCCTCGCTCTTGCCCTGGATCTCCAGGTACTTCGCGAGGTCGAGGCCCATCTGGCCGAGCTGGTGGTTGACCAGGTTGTGCTTGCGGGTCTCCATCTCGTCCGCGAGCAGCTTCTCCGGCATCGGCACCTCGACGAGCTTGAGCAGCTCGTCCAGGACCTTCTCCTGCGCCTGGGTGGCCTGGTCGTACTTCTTCATCTGCTCGAGGCGCTTGCGGCTGTCCGCCTGGAGCTCCTCGAAGGTGTCGAACTCACTGGCAAGCTGCGCGAAGTCGTCGTCCAGCTCGGGCAGTTCGCGGGACTTGACCTCGGTGACCTCGACCTTGACCTCGGCCTCCTTGCCCTCGGCGGAACCGCCCTTGAGCTCGGAGGTGAAGGTGGCCTCGGCGCCGGCCTCCAGGCCGGTGACGGCCTCGTCGATGCCGTCGAGGAGCTCGCCGGAGCCGACGGTGTAGGTGACGCCCTGGGCGACGCCGTCCTCCAGGACCTCGCCGTCCACCTTGGCCTCGAGGTTCAGCGTCAGGACGTCGCCGTCCTGGGCCGCACGCTCGACCGGGCTGGTCGTCGCGAAGCGCTCACGCAGCTGCTCGACGGACTTGTCGACGTCCTCGTCCGACACCTCCACGGCGTCGACCTCGACCTCGATGCCGGAGTAGTCCGGGATCTCGAGGGCGGGGCGGATGTCGACCTCGGCGGTGAAGGCCAGCAGCTCGCCGTCCTTCAGCTCGGTGATGTCGACCTCGGGCTGGCCGAGGACGTTCAGCTCACCCTCGTTGACCGCTTCGGTGTAGAACTTCGGGAGCGCGTCGTTGACGGCCTCCTCCAGCACGGCGCCGCGGCCGAACCGCTGGTCGATGACCCGGGCCGGGATCTTGCCCTGGCGGAAGCCCTTCACCGTGACCTGCTGGTTGATCTTCTTGTACGCCGCGTCGAGGCTGGGCTTGAGCTCCTCGAAGGGCACCTCGACAGTGAGCCGAACCCGAGTCGGGTTCAGGGTCTCCACGGCGCTCTTCACGGTTCGGTCTCCTTGGGGCTGACTTCTGGGGTCCTGCTTGAGATCTGCCGACGCCCGATGATCCGGGTCCGGCCGATCACGCCCGGTACACAGACACACGGGCACGCAGCTTGCATAGTAACCGCAAGGAGGATGACGCCCACAACGCGATCTTGGACGGCCGCCGATCTTGCGGCACTGCCATGGTGGGCCGGAGGTTCCGCCCGACTCCGTGCTGTCGGGCTGACCTGCTGCTGGTCGGGGTGGCCGGATTCGAACCGACGACCTTCCGCTCCCAAAGCGGACGCGCTACCAAGCTGCGCCACACCCCGTCGGTGCGACACGTAGGGTACATGGCCGCGGACGGTACGGCTGCCAGTTATCGGGAGCCCGCCGGGGGCGTGTGCGGGTGAGGGCGGGCGGCACACACCGTCGGCGTGAAGGGATGTGCGGCGCACCGCCGCGACCCGCTAGGATGCACTGCGTGCCGAGGTCCTGCGACCTGCGGCGCTCGCGGGCGTAGCTCAATGGTAGAGCCCCAGTCTTCCAAACTGGCTACGCGGGTTCGATTCCCGTCGCCCGCTCGTACAGGAAGCCCCAGGCCGGATGGCCTGGGGTTTTCCGCTTTCCGGAGCGGGCTGCCGGGCTTCCGGAGCGGGCTGCCGGGCTTCCGGAGCGGGCTGCGGGGTGTCTGCATCCCTCTTCGCCCGGCGGACGCGAGTGAATAGGGTGGCCGGCATGGAGATCTGGCTCAATCCCGCGTGCTCCAAGTGCCGTTCGGCCGTGGAGATCCTCGACGAAGAGGGCGCCTCGTACACCGTGCGCCGCTATCTGGAGGAGCCGCCGGACGCCGATGATCTGCGCGGGGTGCTGGTGCGGCTGGGACTGGAGCCCTGGGACATCACCCGGACCCAGGAGGCCGAGGCGAAGGAGCTGGGCCTCGCGGAGTGGGAGCGGACCGACGCCGCGCGGGAGCGGTGGATCGCGGCGCTGGCGGCACACCCCCGGCTGATCCAGCGTCCCATCATCACCGCGGACGACGGGTCGGCGCTGGTGGGACGGAGCGAGGAAGCCGTACGCGAGGCAGTGGCGCGGACCGGGGGCGAAGAGACCTCTGACGGCTGAAACGCGTGCGGCGTCCGGCACGGGGACCGGCGGGCACCCGCCGAGGCGGAGCGCCTAGAAGCTGATGTGGTTGATGGTCTCCGCCAGGGAGTTGAGAAACCGGTTGATGGACGGCGCCATCCCCGTGGAGGCCAGGAAGAAGCCGAACAGTATGGCGACGAACGCCGGACCCGCCTTGATCGACTTCCCTCTGATCAGCACGATCAGAATGATCCCCAACAGCAGCACCACTGACAGCGAAAGAGCCACACTGATCACACCCTCGGTCGGAACGCCTCACCGGCCCGGGGGCATGCCGCGCACACCCCCCTGCACCCATCGTGCCACCAACTCCATGCCCACTGCAGGCCGGTGACGAATCATCGGCCAACGCTTTGCCCGATTCCAGCCGGTGGTGGGCCGCGGGGCCGCGACAGGGTGACGCGGGGGCGGCGAGGTGACGCCCGTGCGGCGGGCCACGAGCGGCCGGGCCGGGCCAGGAATTTCCCGCCCGACGCGGTGCGGGCAATTCGCTCCGGTCATTCACCCGGGGGCATTCTGATCATTTTCCGGGCCGGGCAATTTCCCGTCCGTGGTATCCGTCACTGCCTTACGGCGCACCATGAAGGCTTATTAGCATTCGGACATAAGACTAAGGAATCGGACATTCCCCCAGAGTCGTTTGCGGGGGATAGAGGGCGATTTGAGGTGACGATAGGGTACGAAACGGACAGCTGTGGAAGGGGGTCTCCGCAGTGTTAGCGGATTTTATCCGCGTCCCGTCCACGGCGGAACCCGAGGAAAAGGGGAATGCTTCCGATGCGGTTTTACGCATTCGCCGACCGCCGCTATCGTGCCTCCAATGTTTCCCGCTGCCCCGACACCCCGACGCGAACTTCCCCCTGCCCGGGCGGCGGAGGGAACCGATCGGCCGGAGCCCACGGACCGGCCGTCCGGCGCGGCGGAGGGTGCGGCGGCGCCCTCACCGAAGACCGGTAGCCGTCACGCGTTCTTCGACAACGCGAAGTACCTGGCCATCGTGCTGGTGGCGATGGGGCACTCATGGGAACCGCTGACCGACGGCAGCCGCGCCGCCGAGGCGCTCTACATGACCGTCTACACCTTCCACATGCCGGCCTTCATCATCATTTCCGGCTACTTCTCGCGCAGCTTCGACATGCGCAGGGACCGGCTGCAGCGGCTGGTCACCGGGGTCGCGGTGCCCTATGTCCTCTTCGAGACCGCGTATGCGTTCTTCAAGCGCTGGGCGGACGACGATCCCGGCCACCCCATCAGTCTGCTCGACCCGTGGTTCCTGACGTGGTTCCTGGTGGCCCTGTTCATCTGGCGGCTGACCACCCCGCTGTGGAAGGTCGTGCGCTGGCCGATTCCGCTCGCGGTGGCCATCGCCGTCCTCGCGTCCGTGTCCCCGGACATCGGCGATGATCTGGACCTCCAGCGGGTGCTGCAGTTCCTCCCGTTCTTCGTCCTGGGGCTGGCGCTGCGGCCGGAGCACTTCAAGCTGGTGCAGCGGCGGATCGTGCGGATCGCGTCGCTGCCCATCTTCGCCTGTGCGCTGGTGATGGCCTACTGGGCGGCGCCCCGGATGAGCTCGGCGTGGTTCTACCACCGGGACAGCGCCCAGGAATTGGGCACCACCTGGTGGATCGGCGCGGTGATGACGCTGGCGCTCTTCGGCTGCTCGATCGTGATGGTGGCCTGCTTCTTCTCCTGGGTGCCGACGCGGCGGACGTGGTTCACGGTGCTGGGCGCCGGGACGCTGTACGGCTATCTGCTGCACGGCTTCCTGGCCAAGGGCTCGCGGTTCTGGGGCTGGTTCGACGACTACGCCTGGCTGCACTCGCCGCTCGGTGAGGTCGCGGTCACCCTGATCGCGGGGGGCATCGTGACGGCCCTGTGCACCCCGCCGGTCCGCAGGGCGTTCCGCTTCGCGATGGAGCCGACGATGGCATGGGCGTTCCGCAAGGACCCGGCCGATACGGCACGGGCTCGCGTCGGCGCCTGAGCGCGCGTCCCTCCCGGTCCGCGCGAGCCCGGCCAGGCGGCGGGGAGAGCGCCCGGACCACGTCCGCCCCGGGCACCCGCGACCCCGCCCCGTTACGCGTCCCGGTTACGCGTCCCGGCAGATCAGCAGCAGCGCGCGGTCGTCGTTGACGTCCTTGGCGACGGCCTCGATCAGATGCCAGGCGGCCCCGGCGAAGCCACTGGCGACATAGCGGTCGGCCTCGCCGGTCAGCCGGTCGATGCCCTCCGCGATATCGCGGTCGGCGGCCTCGACCAGGCCGTCGGTGAACAGCATCAGCACGTCGCCCGGCCGCAGTGTCCCCTTGACCGGGTCGAACTGGGCGCCGTCGTAGACGCCGAGCAGCGGCCCCTCCCCCGACTTCTCCTCCCAGCGGCCGCTGCCGGCGCTGAGCTGGAGGGCCGGCAGATGTCCCGCGGAGAGCAGTTCGTAGTCGCCGGACTCCAGGTCGAGGACGAGATGGATGGAGGTCGCGAACCCCTCGTCCCAGTCCTGGCGCAGCAGATAGCCGTTGGCGGCGGGCAGGAAGCCGTGCGGCGGCAGCGAGCCGAGCAGACCGCCGAAGGCGCCGGACAGCAGCAGCGCGCGGGAGGCCGCGTCCATGCCCTTGCCGGAGACATCGGTCAGCACCACTTCGAGGATGTCGCCGCCGTGCGTGCGGGAGGCCACCACGAAGTCGCCGGAGAAGGACTGTCCGCCGGCCGGGCGCAGCGCCATCTCGTGGTGCCAGCCCTCGGGCAGCTTGGGGAGTTTGCTCTGGACGCGGATCCGTTCGCGCAGGTCGAAGAGCATCGTGCCGCCGCGCCGCCAGGGCACCCCGACCCGGCTGCGGAACTGCGCGATGAGCAGCCCGAAGAGCCCGACCGCGGCGACGACCAGGACCGTGCCCGGAGTGATCCGGTCCGGTCCTTCGTCGTACGGCCCGAACAGTGCGGCTTCGACGACCAGCGCGGTCGCGGACGCGCCGTACAGGACCAGGAGGTTGGCCGGTCGCAGCAGCAGTCCGCCGGAGATGACCGGGAGGACCAGCGCCGTCGGGGCGATCCATTCGGGCCACCGGAGAGTGCCCGCGGCGATGGCGGGTATGGCGAGGAGGAGGACGGCCAGCGCGAACCGGTCGGAGCCCTCACCCCGGAAGTAGTCGACCCCGGCCTTGCGCACGCCGATGCGGGCCCGGTGCAGACCTTTGTGCATCCGGGCCGTCAGGGGTTCCGTTCCCTGGCCACTTGTCATTTCTCTGGGACCTTATCCACCCGTTCGGCGGCGCGTCGATTCGCCGCACGTCGCTCCGGCGGATTGCCGGGAAACACCGTTCGAAATGCGGTCGCGCGGCCGGAGAGTGTCCTGCTAGGCATGGGGTATGGCGACGGAATTGCGCATGCTGCGGGACGTCGAATGGGACAGTTGGTCCGACGCGTTGGACCTGGCGTTCGGCGGGCTTCCGCTGTCTCCCGAGGAGCGCGCCCTCCGGCGTGACCTCACCGAGACGGAGCGGTCGTTCGGCGTCTGGGACGACGGCGACTGCGTCGCCACGGCGGGAGCGTACTCCTTCGGGCTCACCGTGCCGGGCGGGGCCGAGGTGCCGGTGGCCGGCGTCACGATGGTCAGTGTGCAGCCGACGCACCGCCGCCGCGGGCTGCTGCGTTCGATGATGCGGCACCAGTTGGCGGACGTCCGGGAGCGCGGTGAGCCGCTGGCGGTGCTGACCGCCTCGGAGCCGGCGATCTACGGCCGGTTCGGCTACGGGCCGGCGGCCCAGGACATGCAGCTGACGGTGGACACCGTGCGGCTGCCCGCCCCCGAACTGCCCGGGGTGGACGGCGTACGGCTGCGGTTGGTGGACCCGGCGGCCGCGGTGGCCGACTGCGAGCGGGTCTATGCCCGGCTGGTGCCCGCCCGGCCCGGGATGCTTGCCCGGCGGCCCGGCTGGGAGCGGATCCCCGTACTGGACGCCCCGGACAAGCGGGACGGGGCCGGGGTACTGCAGTGTGTGCTGGCCGAGGTGGACGGCGAAGTGCGGGGATATGCGCGCTTTTCCGTCGCACCGGGACGTGACCACGGCGGGCCGTCGGGCACGGTGCGGGTGCGGGATGTCGAGGCGCTGGACCCGGTGGGGTACGCGGCGCTGTGGCGCTTCCTGTTCGGCATCGATCTGACGTCGTCGGTGTCGGTGTCCACCCGGCCGGTGGACGATGCGCTGCTGCATCTCGTCCCGGACATGCGGCGGTGCGGTATCCGGCTGGACGAGTCGCTGTTCGTGCGGCCGGTGGAGGTGGGCGCGGCGCTGGCGGCACGGACCTACCGGACGCCGGTGGAGGTGGTGCTGGAGGTCGCGGACCCCTTCTGCCCGTGGAACGAGGGGCGTTGGCGGCTGTCCGGTGACGCGGCGGGCGCCTCGTGCGAGCGGACCACGGACCCGGCCGAGCTGGCCCTGTCCGTACGGGAGCTGGGGTCGGCGTATCTGGGCGGCTTCACGCTGTCGTCGCTGGCGGCGGCCGGCCGGGTCCACGAGCTGCGGCCCGGTGCGCTGACGGCGGCGTCGGTGGCGTTCGGGTCGGATGTGGCGCCCTGGCTGCCGCACGGGTTCTGAGGCCGGCGGCTGGCAGCCCGGGCACCAGAAGAGGTTGCGGGCGGCGAGACCGGCGGTGCGGATCTCGCCGCCGCAGATGTGACAGCCCTGGAGGGCGCGGCGGTAGACGTACACCTCGCCGCCGTGGTCGTCGACCCGCGGCGGGCGGCCCATGGCCTCCGGCAGATGTTCCGGGCGGACGGTGTCGATCCGGTTGTGCCGGACGCCCTCGGCCATCAGGAACACCAGGTCGGCCCAGATCGCGTCCCACTCGCGGCGGGTGAGGTCGCGGCCGGGGCGGTAGGGGTCGATGTGGTGGCGGAAGAGGACCTCGGCGCGGTAGACGTTGCCGACGCCGGCGATGACCTTCTGGTCGAGCAGCAGCGCCGCGATCGTCGTACGGCTGCGGGAGATCCGCTGCCAGGCGCGGGTTCCGTCATCCTCGGGGCGCAGCGGGTCGGGGCCGAGCCGGTCGTGTATCGCGCGCTTCTCGCCCTCGGTGATCAGTGCGCAGGTGGTGGGGCCGCGGAGGTCCGCGTAGGCGGACGGGTTCGCGAGCCGGAGGCGCACGGTGTCGGTGGGCGGCGGGGCGGGGGCCGTGCCGAAGCCGAGCTTGCCGAACAGGCCGAGGTGGACATGGATCCAGCGGTCCCGTCCGAAGCCGAGGAAGAGGTGTTTGCCGTGCGCCTCGGCGCAGGTCATGACCTGGCCGTCGACGAGGGCCGCGCCGCCGGCGAACTTGCCCTGGGGGCTGCTCGCCCGTACCCGTCCGCCCTCGAAGCGGGAGCGGTGGTCCAGGGCGAGGCGGTGGATCGTATGCCCCTCGGGCACGGGTGTCCTCCAGTGGGCGCGCCCGCCCGCCCCGGCGGCCGGGGTGGACGGGCGACGGCGTGAGCGGTGGTCAGCCCTGCGGGTGGTGGGCGGGGACGGGCGGCAGTTCGCCGGTGGTCTCGTAGGCCGAGAGCATGTTGATGCGGCGGGTGTGCCGTTCCTCACCCGAGTAGGGGGTGTTGAGGAAGATCTCGACGAACTTGGTCGCCTCCGCCTCGGTGTGCATCCGGCCGCCCACAGAGATGACGTTGGCGTCGTTGTGCTCGCGGCCGAGCTTGGCGGTCTCCTCGCTCCAGGCCAGCGCGGCCCGTACGCCCTTGACCTTGTTGGCGGCGATCTGCTCGCCGTTGCCGGAGCCGCCGATCACGATGCCGAGGCTTTCCGGGTCGGCGGCGGTCTTCTCCGCGGCGCGCAGGCAGAACGGCGGGTAGTCGTCCTGGGCGTCGTAGATGTGGGGACCGCAGTCGACGGGCTCGTGGCCATGGGCCGTGAGCCACTCGACGAGGTGGTTCTTGAGTTCGAAACCTGCATGGTCGGAGCCGAGGTACACGCGCATGCGATGAGTGTGACACGGCCGGTGCCGGGTAGGCGCCGCTGGGTCTTCCCAGGGCTGCGTGCACAGAAAGCCACCCCCCGCCTTCCGTACGCAAGCGCATTGCGCAACCGCCCAGGGTTTCACACAACAATCCGGCTTCAGACCTTCCAATCAACGGTTAACGAAGATCTAATGCGGGGGATCCATCCGCGAATCACAAAGGACGGTGCACATGGGCGCGCACCTTCCCCCGAGCTCCGCAGGAGCAGGGGGCACCCCCACCACCACAGCGGTCCCCGGTGCCGGTGGCCCCGGCGGCGGACCCACCGGGGGGCAGTCGCAGGACGGGCTGCAGGCAGGGCTGAAGAACCGCCATCTGTCGATGATCGCCATCGGCGGCGTCATCGGCGCCGGTCTGTTCGTCGGCTCCGGCGCCGGTATCTCGGCCGCCGGTCCCGGCATCCTGCTCTCCTACGCGCTGACCGGTCTGCTGGTCGTGCTGGTGATGCGGATGCTGGGTGAGATGGCTGCGGCCTCGCCCACTTCCGGCTCGTTCTCCGCCTACGCGGACCGGGCGCTGGGCCGCTGGGCCGGGTTCACGATCGGCTGGCTGTACTGGTTCTTCTGGTCGGTCGTGCTGGCCGTCGAGGCGACCGCGGCCGCCGCGATCCTCACCGGCTGGGTGCCGGCCGTCCCGCAGTGGGCCTGGGCGCTGCTGGTGATGATCGTGCTGACCGGCACGAACCTGGTCTCGGTCGGCTCGTTCGGCGAGTTCGAGTTCTGGTTCGCCGGGATCAAGGTCGTCGCGATCGTCGTCTTCATCGTGGTCGGCGCGCTGGCGGTATTCGGGCTGCCGCCGGGCGGCGCCCCGGTCGGCACGGAGAACCTGACCGGGCACGGCGGATTCCTGCCGCACGGTCCCGGCGCGATCCTCTCCGGCATGCTGCTGGTGGTCTTCTCCTTCATGGGCAGCGAGATCGTCACGCTGGCGGCGAGCGAGTCGCCGAACCCGGTGCAGGCCGTCCGCAAGGCCGTCAACAGCGTCATCTGGCGGATCGCGCTCTTCTACATCGGCTCGATCGCGGTGATCGTGACGCTGCTGCCGTGGAACTCCGCGGCGGTGAAGAAGAGCCCGTACGTGGCCGTGCTGCAGTCGCTGGACATCCCGTACGCGGGCACCGTGATGGATGTCGTGGTGCTGACCGCGGTGCTGTCCTGTCTGAACTCCGGGCTCTACACCGCCTCCCGGATGGCGTTCTCGCTCGGGCAGCGCGGCGATGCGCCGAAGGCGTTCGCCACCGTCAACAAGGGCGGGGTGCCGGCGGTCGCGATCTGGGCGTCGGTCGCCTTCGGCTTCGTTGCCACGATCTTCAGCTACACCTCGAAGGACACCATCTTCCAGTTCCTGCTGAATTCGTCGGGCGCGGTGGCGCTGTTCGTGTGGCTGGTCATCTGCTTCTCGCAGCTGCGGATGCGCCGGATCATCGAACGGGAGACGCCGGAGCGGCTGACGGTGCGGATGTGGCTGTACCCGTGGCTGACCTACGCGACGATCGCGCTGATCGTCTTCGTCATCGGCTACATGTTCTACAACCCGGACGGGCGCCAGCAGATGGTGCTGTCGGTGGTCGCGGCCGTGGTGGTGCTGGCGGTCGGGCTGATCCTGGACCGGCGGCGGCCGCGGGACACCGCGGCGGCGGACGCGGCAAGCACCCCGGGCGTCGGGGCGCGGGCCGGGGACCGGGTCTAGGGTCCGGCGTGCCAGGGCCGGACAGGCCCTGGGCGGGGCACCAAAACGGGCCGGGGCCCCCCCCCCCCCCGGGGGGGGGGCGGGGGGCCCGCCCCGGGGGGGGCGGGGGGGGGGGCCGCCACGC
>NZ_JBSHAW010000088.1:0-10470 GCF_053611685.1 Streptomyces sp. NPDC054786
AGGGTGATCTCCTTGCGGCCGAAAGCGGCGAGGGACAGGTCGGCGACCTTGAAGTCCTGGCCGGTGGCTGCTGTCGTCATGCGGGCTGCTCCTCGGGGCGTGGCGGGCGGTGGGGCCGGGGCGTCAGACGGGGAGGGTGGCGGGCGCGTCGGCCGGAAGGTCCGGCCGGGCGGCGGTTCCGGGCACGCCGGTCCGCGCGGGCGGCAGCGTGCCGTGCACGAGGTAGCGGTGGACATGGGCGTCCACGTGCGCATTGCCGGACAGGACGAACACCTCGTGGTCGCCGGAGTCCTCGACCGTGACGAGGTGATGGCCGAGTCGTTCGGCCATGGCGACGCCGCCGGCGTAGTGGTCCATGGGGTCGCCGTCGGCCTGGACGACGAGCCCGGCCGGGTAGCCCTCGCGGGTGAGGGTCACGGGGCGCTCCGGCGCGGTGAAGGTACGGAAGGCGCCCACCCAGGGCTGTGCCCGCAGCACTCCGTAGCCGTAGGGGAAGCGCCTGCGGAACTCGCGCATGTCCGCGAAGTAGGTCTCCGGGTCCACGGGCCAGTCGTGTTCCAGGGTGATGGCTTCGAGGACGCCGCAGCGCAGATCGCCCTCGCTGTCGCCGGGCCGCCAGGTGCCCTGTTCGGACAGCAGGTTGCGGGTCTTCACCGGGTCGCCGGCCAGCGCGGCGGCCCGCACATCCCGCACCAGGTAGCCGAGTTCGGCCCACTGCGCGCGGTCGGCCGCGCGGTTGCCCACCGCCCCGTCGAGCAGGGTGCGCACCCGGTACCCGTCCGTCTGGCGTTCCAGGCCGGCGACCACGTCCTCGACGGTGGCCAGCACCGCGGTGGCGTCGGTGCCGAGGTCGAAGTGGCGGTGGCGCTCACCGGTCCACCGGGCCCAGGCGTCCACATTGCGCCGGACGGCGTCGCCCTGCCACAGGAACTGCTCGCGCCAGGTCCAGCCGGGGTGGACACAGGAGTCCAGGACGCTGCGGTCCAGGTGCGCGGGGAAGAGCGAGCCGTAGACGGCGCCGACATACGCCCCGTACGCATACCCGATGAAGTTCAGCCGTTCCTCGCCGAGGACGGACCGGATGAGGTCCATGTCCCTGGCGGTGTTCGGGGTGCTGATGTGCCGGCGCAGTTCGCCGCCGGCCCGCTCGCAGGCCAGTTCGCGGCGCCGCATGTCCTCGGCGAGCGCGTCGAACGCCGAGTCGGGCGGCCGGGAGTCGAACGGTGCCTTGGGAAGCGTCACTTCGGCGTGCAGCGGGGTGGAGGCACCGGTGCCGCGCGGGTCGAACCCGATGAGGTCGTAGACCTCGTGCAGCGGGGTGCCGGCGAACTTCGCCGCCAGGCCCCGGCCCAGGCCCCAGTCACCGCCGGGGCCGCCGTTGACGGCCAGCAGGATGCCCCGCCGGCGGTCCGGGTCGGTGGCCCGGTGGCGGCTGAGCGCCAGGGTCAGCCGCTCTCCGTCGGGATCGGCGTGGTCCCGGGGCACCTCGATGGTCGCGTACTCGACCGGGAGGCCGTCGTCGGTTGTGGCTGCCGTCCACCGCGGCCGCTGTGCGCGGAAGGCGCGCGGCGCGGAGGACGTCGTCGGGGAGTCGGACCGCTTGATTACCACCGGGGATCTCCGTTCTCGTGATGAGGTCAGCGTTGCGGTGGCGCCTTGAGAGGCTCTGGAACGGCTCCGGACCGGCAGACGGTTCCGCCGGTCCGGACGTCGGCCGGCACCGGTCAGGCGGCGCGGCACGCGGACGCGGACCCGGACCGGTGCCGGGGGAGGGGCGTGTTCAGCGCGCCGCGCGGTGGAGCGCGGCGAGCTTCTCCAGCACGGGCACCGTGTCGTTCGGGCTCGGCATGGCCAGCCAGTCCGTATGCAGCCGCCGGGTGTGGTCCTGGAACGACGGCTCGGTGAGGACCCGCAGGAAGCGGGCTCGCATCTCCGCCACCGACTGCTGCTGAGGATCCACCGCGAGGCCCGCACCGTGCCCGACCACATAGGCGGAGTTGGCGGCGTAGGCCACGCGCAGCTCGTCCCCGACGACCAGCTGCGGCACGCTGTGGGCGACGGCCGCCGTGAAGGTGCCGATACCGCCGTGGTGAACGATCGCCGAGCAGCTCGGCAGCAGCAGGTTCAGCGGCAGGTAGTCGACGGCACGCACGTTGTCCGGCAGGCGCTGTCCGGCCAGTTGGGAGGTGTCGAGGGTGGCGATCACCTCGATGTCCAGCCCCTCCACCATCTCCAGCAGCGCCGGTACGAGCACCTTGTCGTTGTCGAACATGCGCTGGGTGGCGCCCAGCGTCAGCGCGACCCGGGGGCGGTCGGGGCGCGACCGGAGCCAGGACGGGACGGCTGCCGCGCCGGTGTACGGAATACGCCGGACCGGGACGGTACGGGCCCGGCTCGGCAGCCGCATGTCGGCGGGCGTCGGGTCGAGGGTGAACTGGCCGAGCAGCAGGTCGTCGTCGACCCGCACACCGTGGCGTTCGGCCGCCGGGCGGACGATCTCGGCCACCGGGTCCGGCAGCCCCGCGGCCGTCAGCTCGGCGCGGCGCCGGTCGATCCGGTGACAGGCCCAGCCCAGGTAGTCCCGACCCCACAACACCCGCCCGTGGGCCGCGCCGCAGGCCCGTGCCGCGACCGCGGCGGCCGGCCAGTTGGGATCCCACAGCACCAGATCGGGCCGCCAGTCACGGGCCGCGGCGACAAGATCGTCGACACCGCCCCAGCCGTCCGGAGCGGAGGCGTCCGCCGGGTGGAAGACGCGTGAGGACGCCAGGGTGTAGGTGCTGACGGTGGCCCAGACGTCGGTGTCGCTGTCCTGGTCGATGTCCAGGGCCGCGGCCAGCCGCTCCCGGTGTTCCGTGGGCAGCAGGTGATCACCGACGGTCGCGGGGGAGGCGATGGTCTCCGGCGTGCCGAGCGGCACCGCGGACAGTCCGGCGGCGGTGATGGTGCCGGCCAGATCCGGATGGGAGGCGACGCGGACCTCGTGGCCGGCGCCCTGGAGCGCCCAGGCCACCGGAAGGGTCGGATACAGATGTGCGGTCAGTGGCCACACCACGATCAGTATGCGCATGGGATTCCCCTTTGCTGTCCGGCCCGAGTTGCGGACACGCCCCGGAGCGTCACACGCGGCCATCGAGGGGGACTCGACTCCTCGTCGCCGCCTCCCGGCAGCCGTCCGCCCTGCCCGGTGAGGAACGGCCGGGGCAGGGCGGAGGGGGGCAGGTGGGGCCGGGGGCCGGTGGCCGGCCGGGAGGTCAGGCGATGACCGCCTCGATGACCGACATCAGGGACGGCGTCGGCAGAATGCGAGTGATCCTGAACCCGGCCTTGGTGAGGATCTCCTCGAACTCCCGCTGGGTGCGCTCCTTGCCGTCGTAGACCGCCATCATCATCACGTCGATGGTCTTGCTGGCGTCGAACGCGTTGCCCGGCGGGATGACCGGGTCGACGACCAGCACCTTGCTGTCCTTGCGCATGCCCGCGCGTACGGCCTGCAGGATGCGCAGGCAGTTCTCGTCGCTCCAGTCGTGGAGGATGGACTTGAGCAGATAGTGGTCGTGGCCGGCCGGCACCGATTCGAAGAAGTCGCCGGAGGCGGTGGACCACCGGCCCGCCACCTCCGGCCGGTCCAGCTGGTGTTCGGCGATGACGGACGCCTGGTCGTAGAGCGTGCCGGTGACCTGCGGGTGCGCGGCGAGCACCGAGCGCAGCAGACCGCCGCGCCCGCCGCCGACGTCGACGACGGTGGCGCCGTCCGGGAAGTCGTAGCTCTGCGCGACATGTTCGGTCACCAGGTGCGAGAAGCCCGCGGTCCCGGCGTTGAAGAGCGAGGCGGCGGCCGGGTCCGTCTGCAGATGGGCGAAGAACGGCGCACCGAAGAGCTCGTCGAAGGCCGTACGGCCGGTGCGGACCGTCTCGTGCAGCCGGCCGACCGGCTTCCAGTACAGGTCGTCGCCCAGCATGAGGAAGCTGTCGCGCAGCGAACCGGGCACCCCGCTGCGGAGCAGCTCCGCCATGGGGGTGAGGCCGAAGCGCCCCTCCGCGTCCTCCTGGAACACCTGGCGCGTGGACAGATAGCGCAGCACCCGGCCCAGGTGCGGGCCGTGCAGCCCGGTGAGCTCCCCGAGCTCCTCAGGAGTGCGCGGGCCGCCGGCCAGATGGTCGGCGACACCGTGCAGGGTCACCGTGTAGAGCGCCGCCGAGTACAGAAAGCCGTTCATGTGCTCCGACAGCTGTGCGCTGAGCTCGGCGGCGTCGCCGTGAGCAGATGTCATCTTTGTCCTCCGAGGTGTACGGAAAGGCCCGTTGGCGGGCCCGGAGTGTGGCGGTGCTGCGTGCTTCCCACGGTGCCGACCGCCGCATGAGTGACGGCACAGGACGGGTCGTACGGCGCCTGAGCGCCTGCCCGCAGGGGCGCGGCCGGTGCGGTCCGTCAGCGGCGGCGGGTCCCCCGCGCCGCGACCTCCGCGCTCTCCAGCAGCTGGTCGCCGGCGTCATAGACATGGGACACCCCGGAGCTGGTGAAGGTGTCTCCCGTCTGTACGACGTGCTGCTCGATGTCCACCCAGCCCGTGAACGTGCCGTCCGGGTCGAAGACGAGCTCGGCGAGCCGGAAGGAGAAACGGCCGTCTCCCGTCGCGGTCCAGCTGCCCGCGCCCACACAGCCCGGACGCGGGCCCGCCAGCAGCAGGGTGCGGCCGTTGGGTGTGAAGCGCAGGGTGCTGGTGTAGGTCCCCCGCTCCAGAAGCAGTTCCTCCGTCCAGGTGCCCACCGGCGTGCTCGCCGTGGCGGTCCGGCCGGCCACCGACTGATCCATCCTGTGCCTCCTCACCCGCCGCACGCGGCGTCGCTGGAGCCCCAGCCTCGGGCCCGCCCCTCAACGACCGCTGGAGTCACGGTCATCCGGCCCGCGCCGGACGGACTCCGTACGCGGACGAGCAGGTTTCGAGCGCGCCCTTCTACCGTCGGGCCGACCGTCCCGCCGCCGTGTGCGGCCACCGACGCAGGAGGAGCCATGCCGCCCCCCGTCCGGATCGCCGTACTGGGCTGCGCCGACATCGCCCGTCGGCGCATGCTGCCCGCCTTCGCCGCAACGCCCGGCGTGACGCCGGTGGTGGTGGCCGGCCGGGATGCCGCCCGCGCCGGGGAGCTGGCGCGGGCGTACGGGTGCCGGGCCGTCCAGGGCTATGCCGCCGCGCTGGCCGCCCCGGACGTGGACGCCGTCTACCTTCCGCTGCCCGCCGCGCTGCACGCCGACTGGGCGGAGGCCGCGCTGCGGGCCGGCAAACATGTGCTGGCGGAGAAGCCCCTGGCGCTCGACCCGGAGCGCACCGACCGACTGCTCGAACTGGCCGCGGCACGGGGCCTGGTGGTCGCGGAGAACGTGATGTTCCCCCACCACCGCCAGCACACCGCCGTACGGGACCTGGTGTGCGAGGGCGCCATCGGCGAACTCCGTTCCCTGCACGCGGCCTTCGCCGTCCCCCGCCTGCCCGACGAGGACATCCGCTACCGGCCCGAGCTGGGCGGCGGCGCCCTCTGGGACACCGGGGTCTACCCCGTCCGGGCCGCCGTCCACCACCTCGGCGGCGGGCTGCGGGTCGCCGGGGCCGTCCTGACCCGCGGGCCGGGACGCCTGGTGGACACCACCGGATCCGCGCTGCTGGTCAGGGACGACGGGGTGACCGCCCAGCTGTCGTTCGGCCTGGACCACGCGTACCGCAACGTCTGCGCACTGTGGGGCACCCGGGGCCGCATCGTCATCGAGCGGGCCTTCACCCCGCCCGCGGATCTGACGCCCCTGGTCCGCCTGGAGGACGCGACGGGCACGCGGGAGATCCGCCTTTCCCCGGATGACCAGGTGCGCAACACCGTCAGCGCCTTCTGCGCGGCGGTGCGCGCCCGGCAGACCTCCCCGGAGGACGGCATCCGTGAGCAGGCACGGCTGCTGCACGCCATCCGCCGCGGTGCACAGCTGCGATCGGCGGCCGACCGGGCCTCCACCGGCGCTCCCTACGGTGCCGCCTGAACGTGTCGGCCCCCGTACGGAGGTGTCCTGGTGAGTGAAGACCGCATCGTTGATCTGGCGGCCCTGGGGGAGGAGTTCACCCGTGACCCGCATCCGGTCTACGCCGAGCTGCGGGCCCGGGGACCGGTGCACCGGGTGCGGTTGCCGGAGGGCTTCGAGGCCTGGCTGGTCGTCGGCTACGAAGCCGCCCGCGCCGCGCTGTCCGACCCGCGGCTCTCCAACGACTGGCGGCATGCCGCGGGTGCCGAAGAGGGCGATCCCGCGGCCGCGCCGCACATGCTCATCTCCGATCCGCCCCGGCACACCCGGCTGCGCAGGCTGGTGGTCAAGGAGTTCACCCCGCGCCGCATCGAGGCCCTCGGTCCCCGGGTACGGGAGATCACCGACGAGCTGATCGACACCATGCTGAGCCGGCCCGACGGCCGTGCCGACCTCGTGGAGGACTTCGCGTTCCCGCTGCCCGCCGCCGTCATCTGCGAACTCCTCGGCGTGCCCTACGCCGACCGGCGGAAGTTCCACGAGTGGTCCACCGAGGTCACCAAGCGCTCCGGCGGACCACAGGCCGAAGGGGCCATGGGGGAGCTGGTGGGCTATCTGGCCGGGCTGCTGGCGGACAAGGACCGGCGGCCCGGAGACGACCTGCTGAGCGCGCTCATCCGTACGACCGGCGAGGACGGCGACCGGCTGTCCTCGGACGAACTCCTCGGCATGGCCGTCCTGTTGCTCATCGCCGGCCACGAGACCACCGCGGGACTGATCTCCAACGGCATGCTCGCGCTGCTTCGCCACCCGGAACAACTCGCCGCACTGCGAGCGGACTTCGGCCTCCTGGACGGCGCGGTGGAGGAGATGCTGCGGCACAGCGGACCGACCGGGACCTCGCTGCACCGGTTCACCACCGGGCCCGTCGACATCGCGGGCACCCCGATCCCGGGCGGCGGGGAGCTCATCCTCATCGGCAACACCCCCGCCAACCACGACCCCGGCCGTTTCCCCGACCCGGGCCGCTTCGACATCCGCCGCGACCACCGCGGCCACCTGGCCTTCGGGCACGGCATCCACTACTGCTTCGGCGCCCCGCTCGCCCGGCTGGAGGCGCGGACCGCGATCCGGGCCCTGCTGCAACGCTGCCCCGGCCTCACGCTGGACGCCACGCCGGACCGCCTGGTGTGGCACCACAGCGCCATGATGCGGGGCCTGCCCCATGTCCCGGTCCTGGTGCGCCCGCCGGCCGCGGACCGGACCGCGGAGGTGCACCACGCCTCAAGCACTCGTTGAGGCGGGTCCTGCACTGTGACGACGTCAGAAGGAGCGCTGGTGGGAGTGGAAGGGAACAGGCGATGACCGACACGGCGAGTGAGCTGGACCCGTCGAAGGGGTGGGCCGGGCCGACGGCCGAGGCACCGCCGGAGGCGGCACTCATGCAACTCCTGATGGGCGGTTTCGTCACCCAGTCCATCGGTGTGGCGGCACGGTTCGGTGTGGCGGACGCCCTCGCCCAGGGCCCCCGGCACGTGGACGACCTCGCCGCCGAGGTCGGCGCGCATGCGCCGTCCCTGTACCGGCTGCTGCGTGCCCTGGGGGACTTCGGGGTGTTCGCGGAGCTGGCGGACCGGCACTTCGCCCTCACCCCGGCGGGCGAGCTGCTGCGCAGTGACAGCACTCCGTCGCTGCGCGGGCTGGCGGCGCACTTCGGATCGGGCTTCCACCGGGCCGCGTGGAGCGGCCTGTACGACAGCGTCCGCACCGGCGAGGCCGCCTTCGAGCGGGTCCACGGAGCGCCGCAGTTCGACTACTACCGCAGCCACCCCGAAGAGGCCGCCATCTTCGATGCGGCGATGACGTCCGTGGCCTCCGCGATCTACGCGACGCTGGAGTCCTACGACTTCGGGCGGTTCTCCACCGTCGTCGATGTGGGCGGCGGCAACGGCGCCTACCTCTCCGGCATCCTCGCCTCCTACCCGGCACTGCACGGTGTGCTCTTCGACCTCCCCGACGTCGTGGAGCGCGCCGCCCCGGTCCTCGCCAAGGCGGGCGTCGCCGACCGGTGCGAGGTGGCCGGCGGCTCCTTCTTCGACGAGGTGCCGCGGGGCGCCGACGCCTATGTGCTGACGGCCGTCATCCACGACTGGGACGACGAGGCCTCGGTGCGGATCCTGCGCAACTGCCGCGCCGCCATGCCCGCACACGCGACCTTGCTCCTGGGCGAACCGGTGCTGCCGGACGGCCCGGAGCCGTCCGTGGGCAAGCTCCTGGACCTGGAGACCCTGATCGGTACCACGGGCCGGCAGCGCACCGAAGCGGAGTTCCGCGCGCTGCTGGACCGTGCGGGGCTGCGGCTCACCCGCGTCATTCACAGCCCGGGACCGGACAGCCTCGTCGAGGCCGTGCCCCGCTGACCGCGCACGGCACCGCCCCCGGTGCCCCCGGTGGAAAAGACCTCAGCGCAACGGAAGAAGGAGTGGGATCAGCCGATGGGCAGCGACATCGCACAGGACGGCAGTCTGCAACTGCTGGAAATCAGTGAGAGCTTCATCTACGCACGGGCGCTGCATCTGGCGGCGGAGCTGAAGATCGCCGATCTGCTGGCGGACGGCCCGCGCCCGACGGCGGAGCTCGCCGAGGCCAGCGCCACCCAGCCGGCGGCCCTCTACCGCCTGCTGCGGGCGCTCGCCGGCCGCGGGGTGTTCACCGAGGTGGAGAGCGGCCGGTTCGGCCTCACCCCGGTCGGTGAGTGCCTGCGTTCCGATCACCCGCGCTCCGTCCGGGCGACCGTGGCGCAGGCCGGCCGGCTGACCGCCAGGACGTTCCACCACGCCGAGGAGGTGCTGCGCACCGGCGAAGGGGCGTTCACCACCGCCTTCGGGCAGCCCGTCTGGGAGTTCCTGCAGGAACACCCCGACGAGGGCGCGGACTTCGACACCGCGATGCACGAGCACAGCCGTATCGAGCGTGACGCGATCGTGGCGGCCTACGACTTCTCCGGAACCGCCCGGCTGGTGGACATCGGCGGCGGCGACGGCACGCTGCTGGCCACGGTGCTGGAGGCCCACCCGGAGACCGCCGGCGTGCTGTTCGACCTTCCGCATGTCGTCGAGCGGAACCGGATCGGCGACGCCGGACTCACCGCCCGCTGCGAGATCGTCGGCGGTGACGTCTTCGGCGAACTCCCCGCCGGTGGCGACCTGTACATGATGAAGTCGGTACTGCACGGCTGGACCGACCGGGAGGTCGTCACCATCCTCACCGGCTGCCGGCGGGCGATGAAGCCGGACGGCACGCTGCTGCTCATCGAGCGGGTGATCCCCGTCGGGGACACCCCGCACTCCAGCAAGGCGTTCGACCTGGCGATGCTCGTCATGGCCGGCGGCCAGGAGCGGACGCAGGACGAGTACACGGCGCTGCTCACCGAGGCCGGGTTCCGGGTGCAGAGGGTCATCGGCACCGACTCGTCCCTGAGCATCGTGGAGGCGGTGCCCACCGGCGCCGCGCTCTGAGCCGGCCCGGACAGGGGTGCCACCGGCGTGTGCCGCGGTGGTGCCCCTGTGCCGTGCGCGGACCCCGCCAGGGCACCCGGCCCGGTGCCGTCACGGTGCTGAGCCAGGGACCAGCCGCGCCCTAGCGCACGATGACAGCCTCGCTGCATGACTGCCACCGCGAAGATTGCACTGATCACCGGCGCCAACAAGGGCATCGGATACCAGGCCGCACGACTGCTGGGCGCCCAGGGTGCCGTCGTCCTGCTGGGTACCCGTGACCCGGCGCGCGGCGAGGCCGCCGCGAAGGCGCTGCGCGAGGAGGGCGCGGACGCGCACGCCGTGCCGCTGGACGTCACGGACCCCGCCGGCATCGCCGCGGCCGCACGGTATGTCGACGCGCGGTACGGACGGCTGGACATCCTCATCAACAACGCCGGGATCAATGTGGAATGGCCGGCCGGCGCGCCGAGCGAGGTCACCCGTGATGCCCTGTGGGCGACCCTGGAGACGAATGTGTTCGGCCTGGTCGAGGTCACCAATGCGCTGCTGCCGCTCATCCGGCGCTCGCCGGCCGGCCGGATCGTCAACGTCTCCAGCGAAATGGGACTGCCCGCCTGGCTCGCCGGATCGGAGATGCCGGCGATGACCGCGTACAGCGTGTCGAAGGCGGCGGTGAACATGCTGACCGTGCTCTACGCGAACGAACTGCGGGGCACGACCGTCAAGATCAATGCCTGCTCGCCCGGCTTCGTCGCCACGGACATCAACCGGGGCGTCGGAGAGCGGACGGCCGAGGAGGGCGCCGGGATCGAGGTCCGGATCGCCACCCTCGGCGCGGACGGGCCGACCGGCCGGTTCCTCAACGACGGCGGCACCGTGGCGTGGTGACCGCGGCGCCATGAGCACCGGGAAGGGCGGCCGGGGGCGGGGGGGGCCCCCCCCGGCCGGCCGGGGGCCGCGGGG
>NZ_JBSHAW010000089.1:0-10040 GCF_053611685.1 Streptomyces sp. NPDC054786
GCGTCAGGCCACCGACCCGATCCGCCCCACCGGCCGGGCAGTGTCGTGGTGGATGGGGGTGTGCGCGCCGGTCAGCGGAACGCCGGTGCCGCCGCGGCGGTTGGCGACGATCTCGGCGGCGATGGACAGCGCGGTCTCCTCCGGGGTGCGGGCGCCGAGGTCGAGGCCGATGGGCGAGCGCAGCCGGTTGAGTTCGAGCTCGGTCAGGCCGGTGTCGCGCAGCCGCCGCAGGCGGTCCAGGTGGGTGCGGCGCGAGCCCATCGCGCCGACGTAGGCGACCGGGAGCTTGAGCGCCCGCTCCAGCAGCGGTACGTCGAATTTGGCGTCGTGGGTCAGCACGCACAGCACCGTGCGGGAGTCCAGGTCCTGGGAGTCCAGGTAGCGGTGCGGCCAGTCGACGACGATCTCGTCGGCGTCCGGGAAGCGGGTGCGGGTGGCGAAGACGGGGCGGGCGTCGCAGACCGTGACGTGGTAGTTGAGGAACTTGCCGACCTTGACCAGCGCGGAGGCGAAGTCGATGGCGCCGAAGACGATCATGCGGGGCGCGGGGACGGAGGATTCCACGAGGAGGAGGACGGGCCGGCCGCACTGCGCCCCGCTCGGCTGTGCGGCGCCTTCGCCGGTGGCGTCGTCCTCGGGCGCCGGGCCCGCGCCGATCTCGATCGTCGTGGTGCGCCCGGCGTCCAGCAGGGCACGGGTCTGCGCGATCGCGGTGCGGTCGAGGGCGGGGTGGCCGCCGAGGGTGCCGGTGTGGCTGCCGTCGGGGCGGACCACCAGGGCGCGGCCGAGGAGTTCTGCGGGGCCGTCGATGATCCGGGCGACCGCCGCCGCCTCCCCCGTGGCGGCGGCGGCCAGCCCGGCGGTGAGCGTGTCGGCGGTACCGTCCGCCGGCTCCCCCGGCGCTCCGCCGCCTGCCGGGCGCCGGACGGCCGTCCGTATCGGCTGCACGAGGATATCGATGATGCCGCCGCAGGTCAGGCCCACGGCGAAGGCATCCTCGTCGCTGTAGCCGAAGCGCTCCAGGACCGGCTCACCGGTCTGCAGCGCCTCCTGGCACAGCTCGTACACCGCCCCCTCCACACATCCGCCGGAGACCGACCCGATCGCCGTGCCGTCACTGTCGACGGCCAGGGCGGCGCCGGGCTGGCGGGGCGCGCTGCCATGGGTGGCCACCACGGTGGCCACCGCGAAGTCGCGGCCCTGCCCGACCCACCGGTGCAGCTCTTCGGCGATGTCCAGCATGTCGGTCTCCTTACGGACGGATGGGGAGGGCGGGCGTTACTTGACGCCCAGCCACTGCTCGATCGGATGGAGCGAGAAGTAGAGGACGAAAATCGCGGTCAGCACCCACATGAAGCCGCCGACCTCGCGCCATTTGCCCTGTGCCGCCTTAATGGCAACGTAGGCGATGACGCCGGCGCCCACACCTGCGGTGATGCTGTAGGTGAAGGGCATCAGGACCACGGTCAGGAAGACCGGGATGGACACCGAGCGGTCGCGCCAGTCCACGTGGCCGGCGGCGCTCATCATCATCGAGCCGATGACGACGAGGGCTGCCGAGGCCACCTGGGCCGGTACGAGCTGGGTGACCGGGGTGAAGAACAGGCAGGCCGCGAAGAACAGGCCGGTGACGACGGACGACAGACCGGTGCGTGCACCCTCGCCGACGCCGCTCGCCGACTCGATGAACACGGTCTGTCCGGAGGCGCCGGCCAGACCGCCGATCGCACCGCCCGCGCCGTCCACGAACAGCGCCTTGGACAGACCCGGCATCCGGCCCTTGTCATCGGCCAGCTTGGCCTCCGTGCCGACGCCGATGATGGTGGCCATGGCGTCGAAGAAGCCGGCCAGCACCAGGGTGAAGACGATCATGCCGACGCTGAGCGCGCCGATGGAGCCCCAGCCGCCGAACTCGACATGACCGAAGAGGCCGAAGTCGGGCATCGCGACCGCGCCGCCGCTCAGCTCGGGGGGCGTA
Organism: Streptomyces sp. NPDC054786; assembly: GCF_053611685.1. NCBI lineage: Bacteria > Bacillati > Actinomycetota > Actinomycetes > Kitasatosporales > Streptomycetaceae > Streptomyces > Streptomyces sp. NPDC054786. The sequence goes on from NZ_JBSHAW010000089.1 coordinate 1,979, forward strand.
CCGCCCCAGTCCTTGGCCGTCAGGCCGCCGATCCTGGTCACGGCGATGGACAGCACGCTGCCGGCCACGATGCCGAAGAGGATCGCGCCGGGTATCTTGCGGGCCTGCAGCATGAAGATCAGCAGCAGGGTGACGCAGAAGAACAGGACCGGCCAGCCGGACAGCTGTCCGTTGAGACCGAGGGTGACGGGGCCGCCCTCGCCCTTGCCCACGAAGCCGGCCTTCACCAGGCCCAGCAGGGCGACGAACATACCGATGCCCATGGTGATCGCGTGCTTGAGCGCCAGCGGGATGGCGTTCATGATCATCTCGCGGAGGCCGGTGACCACCAGCAGACAGATGACCACGCCGTAGATCACACACATGCCCATGGCCTGCGGCCAGGTCATGTTCGGGACCACCTGTGCGGTCAGGGCGGCGGAGACGTTGAGGCCGGCCGCCAGGGCCAGCGGTACCTTGCCGATGAAGCCCATCAGCAGCGTGGAGACGGCCGCGGCCAGCGCGGTCGCGGTGACCACGCCCGCATGCGCGAGGGTGTTCTTCTCCACGTCCGGGGTCGAGAGGATCAGCGGGTTGAGCAGGAGGATGTAGCACATCGCCATGAAGGTGGTGATGCCGCCGCGCACCTCTTGCGCGAGCGTCGATCCTCTGTCGGAGATGTGGAAGTACCGGTCGAGCCAGGACCGGCCGGCGGGCTGGCGCGAGCCGTCGCCCGCCTCTTCCGCCGTGGTCCTCGGCTCGGTGGACTGCTGGGTCATGGTGCCTTACTCCCAAGGTTCAAAGGGGCACTCGCCTCGAGTGCGAGATTTGGGATGGAACTTCGGCTGCACGACCCGGGGGACGGCCCGAGACGAACGATGGGGTACTGGCTCCGCCGGGGCGGAGCAGCGACTGCGTGGTGCGGCATGGGACTCCGGGCGGTGCGCGGAGGAGGACGGACAGGGACACCCCTGACACGCACCGCCCGGAGACCGGTGTCCGGGGTCGCCCCGGACGGCTCTCTATGTGCCGGTGAGGTGCTCGGGACGTACCGGCGTCTTGTTGAGCTCCAGCCCGGTCGCGTTCCGGATCGCCGCGAGGACGGCCGGGGTGGACGACAGGGTGGGAGCCTCGCCGATGCCGCGCAGCCCGTACGGGGCGTGCTCGTCGGCTAGTTCGAGCACATCGACCGGGATGGTCGGGGTGTCGAGAATCGTGGGGATGAGGTAGTCCGTGAAGGACGGGTTGCGCACCTTCGCGGTCTTGGGATCGACGATGATCTCCTCCATGACCGCCACGCCCAGGCCCTGGGTGGTGCCTCCCTGGATCTGGCCGACGACGGACAGCGGGTTGAGCGCCTTGCCGACGTCCTGGGCGACGGCCAGCTCGATGACCTTCACCAGGCCGAGTTCGGTGTCCACCTCGACGACCGCGCGGTGCGCCGCGAAGGAGTACTGGACGTGGCCGTTGCCCTGGCCGGTGACCAGGTCGAATGCCTCGGTGGGCCGGTGCCGCCACTCGGCCTCGATCTCGACGGCCTCGCCCTCCAGCACGTCCACCAGGTCGGCGAGGACCTCGCCGCCGTCGGTGACGACCTTGCCGCCCTCCAGGAGGAGTTCGGCGGTGGCCCACGCCGGGTGGTACGTGCCCATCTTGCGGCGGCCCATCTCCAGGACCTTCTCGCGGACGAGCTCGCAGGAGTGCTTGACGGCGCCGCCGGTGACGTAGGTCTGGCGGGAGGCCGACGTCGAACCGGCGCTGCCCACCTGGGTGTCGGCGGGGTGGATCGTCACCTGGGTGACACCGAGCTCGGTGCGGGCGATCTGCGCGTGGACGGTGACACCGCCCTGGCCGACCTCCGCCATCGCCGTGTGCACCGTGGCGACCGGCTCGGCGTTGATGACCTCCATGCGCACCTTGGCGGTGGAGTAGTCGTCGAAGCCCTCGGAGAAGCCGACGTTCTTGATGCCGACCGCGTAACCGACACCGCGGACGACGCCTTCGCCGTGGGTGGTGTTCGACAGGCCGCCGGGCAGCTGACGGACGTCGGCGCCCTCGCTGGACTCCCACTGGCGCTCCGGCGGCAGCGGGCGGGACTTGACGCGGCGCAGGATCTCGGCGACCGGGGCCGGCGAGTCGACCGGCTGCCCGGTCGGCAGGAGCGTGCCCTGCTCCATGGCGTTCAGCTGACGCAGCTCGACCGGGTCCATGTCCAGCTTCGCCGCCAGCTTGTCCATCTGCGCCTCGTACGCGAAGCACGCCTGGACCGCGCCGAAGCCGCGCATGGCGCCACAGGGCGGGTTGTTCGTGTAGAGCGCGACGGCCTCGATCTCGACGTCGTCGATCACGTACGGACCCACCGCCAGCGAGGCGGCGTTGCCGACCACGGCCGGCGACGCGGAGGCATAGGCACCGCCGTCCAGCACGATCCGGCACTTCATGTGCGTGATCCTGCCGTCCTTGGTGGCGCCGTGCTCGTACCAGAGCTTCGCCGGGTGCCGGTGGACGTGACCGAAGAAGGACTCGAAGCGGTTGTAGACGATCTTGACCGGCTTGTTCGTGCGCAGCGCCAGCAGGCAGGCGTGGATCTGCATCGACAGGTCCTCGCGGCCGCCGAACGCGCCGCCGACGCCGGAGAGCGTCATCCGGACCTTCTCCTCGGGCAGGCCGAGGACGGGGGCGATCTGACGGAGGTCGGAGTGCAGCCACTGGGTGGCGACGTAGAGGTCCACCCCGCCGTCCTCGGCGGGCACCGCGAGGCCGGACTCTGGGCCGAGGAAGGCCTGGTCCTGCATGCCGAAGACGTATTCGCCGGAGACGATGACATCGGCCTTCCCGGCGGCCCCGTCGGCATCGCCGCGGACGATCGGCTGACGGTGGACGATGTTGGGGTGCGCGACGTGCCCGGCGTGGTGGTCGTCGCGGCCTTCGTGGAGCAGCGGCGCGTCGTCGGCGGTCGCGGAGGCCTCGTCGGTGACGACGGGCAGCTCCTTGTACTCGATCTTGATCTTGGCCGCCGCGCGCCGCGCCGTCTCCGGGTGGTCGGCGGCGACCAGGGCCACCGGCTCACCGTGGTGGCGGACCTTGCCGTGCGCGAGAACCGGGGTGTCCTGGATCTCCAGGCCGTAGTTCTTGATCGACGTGGGCAGGTCGTCGTAGGTCAGCACGGCGTAGACGCCGGACTGGGCGAGCGCCTCGGAGGTGTCGATGGAGACGATCTCGGCGTGCGCGACGGTGGAGCGGAGCGTGAAGCCCCACAGCATGTCCTCGTGCCACATGTCCGAGGAGTACGCGAACTCGCCGGTGACCTTCAGTGTGCCGTCGGGGCGCAGGGTGGACTCGCCGATGCCGCCCTTGGTCTGCGAGCCCTGGGTGATCTTGGTGGGGGTTCCGGTGGTTCCCATGGTCAGACCACCTCTTCCTGACCCTGACGGGCGGCCGCGAGCCGTACCGCGTCCAGGATCTTCTCGTAGCCGGTGCAGCGGCAGAGGTTGCCGGAGAGCGCCTCGCGGATGTCCGCGTCGGTCGGCTGCGGGTTGTTCTCCAGCATCTCGTCGGCCGCGACCAGGAGGCCGGGCGTGCAGAAACCGCACTGGACGGCACCCGCGTCGATGAACGCCTGCTGGATCGGGGAGAGTTCACCGCCCTCACCGGTCTGCGAGTCGGTGCCCTTGGCCTGCCACTGCTGCGCGGCCTGCAGCGAGGTGCCACAGGCGCCGGAGGCACAGCCGCCGCCGGGGTGGACGTCCTCGCGGTGCTTGGCGTAATCGGCCAGGCCCTCGACCGTGACGACCTCGCGGCCCTCGACCTGCCCAGCCGCGACCAGACAGGAACAGACCGGCACCCCGTCCAGACGGACCGTGCAGGAACCGCATTCGCCCTGTTCACAGGCGTTCTTGGAGCCCGGCAGACCCATCCGCTCACGGAGGACGTACAGCAGGCTCTCGCCTTCCCAGACGTCGTCGGCCTCCTGCTGACGGCCGTTGACGGTGAATGTCACGCGCACTGTGCGCCTCCCTTTGTGCCGTGGGCGTTGCCGCGGTAGGACTCCCAGGTCCAGCCGAGGGTGCGGCGCGCCATGATGCCGACCGCGTGGCGGCGGTACTTGGCGCTGCCGCGTACGTCGTCGATCGGGTTGCAGGCGCCGGAGGCGAGCTGCGCGAACTGCTTGGCGACGGACGGCGGAATGGGGCTGCCCGACTCCCAGAAGCCGCCCTCGTCCAGCGCCGCGGCGAGGAAGTCCTCGGCCTCACGGGCCCGTACGGGGGTGGGTGCGGCGGAGCCGATGCCGGTGCGCACCGTGCGGGTGTCGGGGTGCAGCGCGATACCGAACGCACAAACCGCGATCACCATGGCGTTGCGGGTGCCGACCTTGGAGAACTGCTGCGGGCCGTCCGCCTTGGGCAGATGCACCGAGCGGATCAGCTCGTCGGGCTCCATCGCATTGCGCTTGACGCCGGTGTAGAAGTCGTCGATCGGGATCATCCGGCGGCCGCGCACGGATTCCACCTCGACCTCACAGCCGGCGGCGAGCAGCGCGGGGTGCGCATCGCCGGCCGGGGAGGCGGTGCCGAGGTTGCCGCCGACGCCACCGCGGTTGCGGATCTGCGGGGAGGCCACCGTGTGCGAGGCCAGCGCCAGACCCGGGAGTTCGGCCCGCAGATTCTCCATGATCGCGGTGTACGGGACGGAGGCTCCCAGGCGTACGGTCTTCTCTCCGACCTCCCACTCGCTCAGGTCACCGATGCGGTTCAGGTCGAGCAGGTACGCGGGGCGGCGATGGTCGAAGTTGATCTCGACCATCACGTCCGTGCCGCCCGCGATGGGCACAGCGGTAGGGTGCTCGGCCTTGGCGGCGAGCGCCTCCTCCCAGCTGGCGGGGCGAAGGAAGTCCATGGTTGGCCTCTTCTAGGAATTCTACGAAATCGGTCGTTCGCTGCTCATGGTGAGGACGCTGCGCTGGCATCGCCATGGAGCCGTTCATGTCTCGTTCATGCGGATGGGCTCAGTGAACGCGCCCGGGACCCGCCCGGTGCAGTCACCGAAACCATGAAGCGGTTGGCTGGCCAAGCCACCTGTCTTGTAGATTCGAACGAAAGACGAGGCGCTGAAACCTCGCGGCATTCCACCGGCAACACCAGACAGCAAAGAACGGCGGGCGAGGTCATGCGGCTCCGCGCACTCCTGGACACCCCCACCCTGGGCCTTCGGCTGCTCGGGGGCGAGGACGAGCTGGACCGCACGGTACGCGGCGTGATGACCACCGACCTGCGCGACCCCAGCCGCTACCTCTCCGGCGGCGAGCTGGTGCTGACGGGGCTGGCGTGGCGCCGTGAACCGGACGACTCCGAGCGGTTCGTGCGCATCCTGGCCACCGCCGGGGTCGCCGGGCTCGCGGCGGGCGAGGCGGAGCTGGGCTCGGTCCCCGACGACCTCGTCGAGGCCTGCATCCGGCACCGGCTGCCGCTGTTCTCCGTCGTCGAGGACGTCTCGTTCGCCTCCATCACCGAGCATGTCGTGCGCCAGGTCTCCAGCGAGCGGGCCGGCGATCTGGCGGCCGTGGTGGACCGCCACCGGCGGCTGATGACGTCGGGCCCCACGGGCGGCGGCCCAGAGGTGGTCCTGGACCTGCTCGGCTCCGACCTCGACCTGCGGGCCTGGGTGCTCTCCCCCACCGGCCGGCAGATCGCGGGCTCGACGCTGGCGGACTCCGGGCCCGAGCTGTCCGGTGAACTGGCCGCCCGGCTCGCGGGCGAGCATCTGGCGGCGGCCCGTACGGGCCGCCGGGGCCCGCACCGGGTCACCCTGGACGGCTCCACCTTCTCCCTCTTCCCGATCCGCCACGAGGGCCGTGATCTGCGCCAGACGCTGCTGAGCGACTGGCTGCTGGCCGTCGAGGCGGACGCCGGCGACTGGCCCGAGGAGCGCCTCGACCTGCTGCACGGGGTCACCCAGCTGATCGCCGTGGAACGCGACCGGCGCGATGCGGCCCGTACGGTCCGCCGCCGGCTCGCCCAGGAGGTGCTGGAGCTCGTCCAGACCGGCGCACCGCCCGCCGAGATCGCGGCCCGGCTGCGGGTGGCGGCCCCGGTGCTGCTGCCCGGACTGGGCGCCGCACCGCACTGGCAGATCGTGGTGGCCAGGGTCGAGTGGGAGGACGGCGACGTCCCGGGTGGCCCGGTGGCGCAGAGCCTGCTGGAGGAGATGCTGGTCGACCCCGGCACCTTCGGCCCGGAGCCCTCCGACCGCATCGCCGTGGCGCACACCGGCGACGAGGCGGTGGCGCTGGTGCCGCTGCCCGTCCCGGACGAGCCCGGAGACGCCTCGACGACGGGTCTGCACGCCGATGAGCTGCTCTCCGTCGTCCGGGAGCCGCTCGGCCGCGGTCTGTCGGACGACGGGCGGCTGACGGTCGGGGTGAGCGCCGCGGTCCACTCGGCCGAGGGGCTGCGCGGCGCCCTGGAGGAGGCCCGGCACGCCCGCAGGGTCGCCGCGGCCCGCCCTGGCCGGGTCTGCGCCGCCGGGCACGAGGAGCTGGCCTCGCACGTCCTGCTGCTGCCCTTCGTGCCGGACGACGTCCGCCGGGCCTTCACCGCCCGCCTCCTGGACCCGCTGCGCGACTACGACCGCAAGCACCGCGCCGAGCTGATCCCCACCCTGGAGGCGTTTTTGGACTGCGACGGCTCCTGGACCCGCTGCGCCAGCCGCCTCCACCTGCACGTCAACACCCTCCGCTATCGGGTGGGCCGGATCGAGCAGCTCACCGGCCGCGATCTGTCCCGCCTGGAGGACAAGCTCGACTTCTTCCTGGCGCTGCGGATGAGCTGACGGCGGCCGCGCGCCACGGATCCCGTCGCCCGGCGGCGGGGCCGGTGTCCGGCGCCCCGTGCTCCCCCGGCCCCGTCGGTTCGGCCCCGGCGGGGCCCGGTTACGCCATTCGGGGTAACTCGATCGGGCGGCATCGCACTCGACGCCGTCCGGCCGCCGGACGGCCGCACGGTGCCGCGATGCGGCCGATCAGGCCCTCGCCCGCCCTCCGGACCACCCACCAGGGATTGTGAATTCATTCACTCACCCCCTTGGCCGCACGACGGAATTCGTGCTGAGATTCGCCCACGGCTTCCATTTCCAGCTCAATGGCGCGCTCGGGGAGGGCAATGTGGCGGATACCGCCATGTCAGAATCCGCGGATTCCGCGGATCCGGTCAGTTCTGTGTTTCCGGTACCGATCCCGGTACCGGCACCCGCATCCGCACCTGAAACAGGCGCAGTCGGCACGGTCGAGGGGGACGATCCCCTCGACCGTGCCGTTTGGCGACTGCGTTCCCGCGGCTGCTGGGACGATGCGGCCGCCCTGCTGGAACCGCACTCCGTCCATCACGCGCCGTCCGCGCTGCGTCGCGCCGCGCTGCTGGTCGAGCGGTGCATGTTCACGGCCACCGGCTGGGCCGCGGCCGAGGATGCGCTGCGCGCCGCCGAGGCACTGGCGGCCGACGACGACGAGCGGGGCGGCGCGGCCTGCGAGCGCGGCCATCTCGCGTACGCCGCCACGGTCTTGAGCGTCCGTGACCGGGCCGACGAGGCGCGTTCGGCGCTCGGCCGGGCCGCCGCGCTGCTGGCGCCCGCCGCGGCCGGCCGCCCGCTGCTGGACTTCCGCCGCGGACTGATGGCCGAGCACGTCGCCGACAGCCCGGACGCGGCGCGGGCCGCCTACCGCCGCGCACACGCCGGCGCCACCGCGCACGGCGACACCCTGCTGCTGTCCTTCACCTGGCGGCATCTGGCCGGGCTTGCGCTGCGCGACGGGGAAGTGGCGGAGGCCCGGCACGGTTTCGCCGAGTCGCTGCGGATCCGCGAGGAACTGGGCTTCCTGGTCGGCACCGCGCCGGCCCTCGTGGCGCTGGCCGATGCCGCCCCGGACGCCGACGCGGACCGGCTGCGCGCCGAGGCGGCCCGGCTCTTCCGCCTCATGGGCGGCGTTCCCACGTGGCTCGCCGACCATCTGTCCACCGGCGTCACGGCGACCTAGGGATGTGTCCGTAATGATCAGGGCGGCGGCCAACCCTCCACTCTGCATGGAGGT
>NZ_JBSHAW010000090.1:0-8617 GCF_053611685.1 Streptomyces sp. NPDC054786
CCGGCCAAGCCAACTACGCCACCGCAAACGTCTTCCTCGACGCCCTGGCCGTACACCGCCGAACCACCGGACTACCCGCCACCTCACTCGACTGGCACCTGTGGGCCGGCACCGGCATGGGCACACAGCTCGACGACGCGGTGTTCGCGCGGCAGCGGCGACTGGGCACGCCCGCCCTTGAACCGGCGGACGGTCTGGCGCTGCTGGACGCGGCCCTCGGCCGCCCGGTGGGCGAGCCGGTGCTGGTGCCGCTGCGGCTGGACGCGGCCACGATGGCCGCGGCGCAGAGCGACGTCCCCGTCCTGTTGCGCGACCTGGTCCGCGGCCGACGCCCGGTGCGCGTGGCCGACGGCCCGGAGGCGGCGCCGGCCGCGGAGTCGCTCATCCGCAGGCTGTCGGTGCTCAGCGAGCAGGCGCGCCGCCAGACGGTGCTCGACCTGGTGCGTACCGAGGTCGCCGCGGTGCGGCACGACGAGCCCGGTGCCGTCGACATCGGCATGGGCTTCACGGAGCTGGGGCTCGACTCGCTGGCCGCGATCGAGCTGCGTAACCGGCTGAGCACCGTCACGGAGCTCAGGCTGCCTGCGACGCTGATGTTCGACTACCCGAACCCGAAGGCGCTTGCGGACTACCTCTTGGAGGAACTGGCTCTGCCGGTCGCAACGGACGACGACGCGGTGCGCAGTGCGCTCGCCTCGATCCCGCCGGCCCGGCTCCGCGAGGCCGGGTTGCTGGACGCACTACTCGAACTGGCTGGTGGGAATGCCACGTCGGAGCAGGAGACGGAGCCGGTCGCGGATCCCTCCGAGTCGATCGGGAGCATGGCCGTCGATGACCTGGTGCGGGCCGCGCTGGCCGCGTTCGAGCGGGACTGAACGGGGTTCACATGGTTATGTCGGTTGAGCGGACCGTCGTTGCCCGGCGCACGTCGATGACGGAGAGCGAGCGGCTGCGCAAGCAGAACCGCGAGCTGTCCGAGGCCACTGAGGCCGCGCGGGAATCGGTGGCCATCATGAGGATGGCCCCTGCCGGTAACCCGGCGGGGCGGCGACGCTGGACGACTGCTGACGCTTCCTGAAGCAGGGACGGGACGGCGACGTCCCGTCCCTGCTGACCAGCAGAGCACCGTCGCGGCGACCGCGCGGCTGGGGCACCGAGGGTCTCTACGCCCCGGAGCCCTGCAAACCCGACGAGATCATCGCGACGAGCACGCGCACACAGGGAGGGCCGGCCCTCTCGACGGACGCCGCGCGCTCGTTCTCACTGGTCGCCGCAAACCGACGAGGTGGGCCCGGGAAACCCTTGGGTTCCCAGGCCCACCTCCTATGGCGTGCGAGGAGCCGGCCGCGGTGCGGACGGAACGGAGCGATCAGGACGTCGGTTGGAACTCGTGTCGTGTCAGGCCGGTCGGCAGATTCACGCGGCCACGTATGGCCAGCTTCTTGTAGACGCGGGTCAGATGCTGCTCGACCGTGCTCACGGTGATGTAAAGGCGGCGGGAGATCTCGCGGTTGGTCAGGCCCATGGCGGCCAGGTTGGCGACCCGCCGCTCGGCGTCACTGAGGGCCTGGTCGGCTTCGGCCTGCGCCGGGTCGTGCTGGGCTCCGTCGGATGAGCCGCCGGAGCGGCGCGGAAGGAACTGCTCGGCGTTGCACGCTTTGGCCTCCTCTACCGCCTGACGGGATGCCGTGCGGGCCCGGCGGTACTCGCCCAGCCCATGCCATGCCTGGCTGAGTTCGGCAAGCGCCGTCGTCATCGCGAAGCGGTCGCCGGCCAGGTGCAGCGTGTCGACCGCCTGTCGGAGCAGCCCCGGGCGTTTCTGCGGCTCGCCGGCGGCGGCAAGGACTCGCAACGTGGTTCCCCGGACGTGGGCGCGGTCGGCACCCGGACGTGTCAACTGCTCGGCGAGCAGCTTGCGGGCCGTCTCGTTCTGGCCCATGTGCACGTGGGCCAGGGCCAGATCGCTGCGCCACGGCACCAGGGCGGGCAGGTCGACCTTCCACTTCCGCATCAGGTCGCCGCTGCGCTGGAAGTCGCTGGCCGCCGCGAGGATCCGGCCGGCCGCCAGGTGCTGATGGCCGCGGGCGTGCAGATACCGCAGTCCGAAGACGGAGTGGAACATGGCCTCCGGGACGCACAGCATGCGGATCTGATCGGTAGGCTCCGTCATGCCCATGGCGGTCCGAGCGAGCAGCAGCGTGGAGAGCGGAAGTCCGACAGCTACCCCCCAGCCCTGAGTGTGCAACAGGTCGAGCGCCTCCGAGGCGCACTGTGCAGCTATGAGCACATCCCCCTGGCGCCGGGAGATCTCCGCACGGACGCTGCCGAATAGGGCCTGCCAGGTGCGGGCGCGGCGCCGTTCCGCCTCTCGGCGCAGCGTCTCGCACCACACGGCCGCGCGGTCCAGCTTCTCGGTGTGCACGAGGGCCATGACCGCCGCGATGCCCACCTCCAGGGTGTCGTCTTTCAGCCGCCAGCTATGCAGCAGGTGTTCGGCGCTCTCGGCGACCCGCTGCTTCTCGCTCTCCGTGGTGCCCATCGAGGCGATCAGCGTGGCGCCCGCGCGGGTCCAGGGGTCGCCGCACACCGCGGTGAGCTCACCTGCCGACGGTTCGCCGTATGCGGCCGACAGGTGCCGGGCGGAACCGAAGACCAAAGTATGGGTGAGCCGGACTCGGGCCCAGCCCGGTCCGTCGGCGTCATCTGCGGCCCGGGCCGATGCCACACTCGCACCGGGGCTGCCCTGCCACAGCAGCTGCCTTGCGACACCGGCGGCTTCCGCGGCCGGCAGAGTGCCGTTATGCAGGGCGGTGTCCAGGGCCGCCAGATGGAGGGCGGCCACAGCCGGGTTGGTGCGCCACTCAAGCCGCGCGAGCATGGTGAGCACGGCAACGCGGACCTCTTCGTTCGGGCAGGTGTCGAGGACCAGAGAGAGGCAGCGGACGCCGAGTTCCGGCTCGTCCGCAATGACCGCCTCCTCCGCGGCCGCGCGCAGCGTGCCCACGGCCCAGTCCAGACTGGTATCTTGGGCAACAACGAGGTGTCGGGCGACGTCGAGTGCCGCCGCGCCCCTGGTGTACAGAAGCTGCGCGGCACGGACGTGCAGGGCTGAACGGTCCTCGGCGCACAGGCTTTCGATGATGGTGCGTGCCGCCTCGGGGTGCCGGAACCGGCCTTCGGCGATCAGTCCTGCGGTGTGCAGGACGTGCAGGCAATCGGCCGCCGCCTGCGGGCCGAGCCCGGTCAGCTCCGTGGCCAGGGCAGGTGTGGCCGCGTCGCCCAGCACCGCAAGGGCGTGGGCGATGTCCGACACCGCCGGGTCGCAGCGCCGGAGGCAGGCAAGGAACGCCTGGCGAAACGCGCCGCAGGGCAGCGGCTGTTCCCCCGGCTGCGTCAGCGCCTCCGCCCGGCGGTCCTCCAACTCGGCCCCGAGCAGCAAGGGGTTCCCGCCGGTGAGCGCGTACAGCTCCGGTGCGGCTGCCGCGGCCTCCGTGGCCCCAAGCTGCTCGGCTGCGAGCCGGGCCACGCCCGCTTCTGACAGCAAGCACAGCTGGAGACGGTGGTGGGGCCGGCTGACGAGTTCGCCCCGGAACCAGGACTGGCGCGGCCAGTGTTGCGCGCACTCGGTGTAGACGAGCATGACACCGGCCGAGCGGATACGGAGCTGGAGGTGCAGCAGGACCTGAAGCGACTCCTCGTCGGCGAACTGCACGTCGTCAACCAGCAGAACAAGTCGGTGCTGCTGGGCGAGGTCCAGGAGTGCGGTGACGATTCTGCGCCGGGCGTCGTGCGGCGGGGATGCCGAGTCGCCTGCGTCCGTCTCGTCCAGCCACGAGGCCATGGGGTGCAGCGAGGCGGCGGCGTCCGACGGCAGTACTGCGCCACGCAGTAGTTGGTCGATCACCCCGAGCCGAAGGTTCTGTTCCGCTCGCAACGCCGTGGCCGTCAGCACCAACGTCCCGGCCTCAGAGGCTTGTTCGGCAAAGCCATTCAGGAGGCGAGTTTTACCAGTGGCGATACCCCCCGTTACGAGGACAACTTGCCCTCTTTTGTCGGCACTTTCAGCTAAAAACCCCTGCAACCCCGCGAGCGCCCCCGCTCGTTCGACTAGCTGCATGACAGCTCTACCCCCCAGTTGATCTTCCACCTTAAGCGTACGTATGAACGAGACTAATGCAAGGATCCCGATGATCGAAGTCATTTCGATCAGATCACATGCTGCGCCTGGTGCACGGCGGTGGGGAATTCCCCTGACGCATTCCAATCGAATGCCGGGCGCGAGGAATGGACATATAGGCAAGCACGGAAACCCCGCACTCATGTTGCACGAATGCGGGGTGTCGAACCCAGAGAACTTTGATGAACAGTCAACTGTGCATTCAGTCGTGCATGGCGTCCTCGACGAGTCCGGTCGCGATGGTATGGAGGGCCAGGGTGAGATCCCGGCCCGTCGGGGCGGAATCCGGATCGATAAGCCACTGAGCCATCACGCCGGTGAGTAGCGCCTGGTAGAAGGAGCCGACCGCGCGCAGCGCTTCGTCGCCGATGCGCTCGTCCACGGTGAGGAACGATTCGGCCAGACCGCGGGCTTGCTTCAGGCCCTCGGCCAGCGCCTGCCGCAGCTCGGGTGCGTGCTGAATCTGGGCAAACGTCTCAAAATTTGCGGCCCACATCTGCCGGTGCGTGGCGAACAGTTCCACCACCCGGTTCCACACTGACTCGAAGCGCTCCAGTGACTCGGCGTCGGCGTCCGGGGCCAGGGCGATGTCCAGCGCCTTGCCCCACTCGGCATTCGCCTCCATCAGGGCCTCGTTCAGCAGGGCTTCCTTGGAGCCGAAATGGTAGCCGATGGAGGCGAGATTCGCGTTGGATACACCGACGATGTCGCGCGCTGTCGTGCGGGCGTAGCCCTTTTCGATGAGGCAGCGACGCGCTCCAGCCAGCAGGTCTTCACGATTTCCCATGGATGTCCCTTCGCCACACAAAGAAGAGAATGGAAATAGGCTGAACCGTAACGGGGTTCGCAGCTAAGCGGGCCCTCCCGCAGTGCAAATAGGGGGTGGATAGGGGTGGTGGCAAGTGTTCCGGGCGATTGCGGTGCCCGGAACGCTCACCTCCATGTTGCAGCTGGGGTTCACGGAGGGTCAGACGGGCACACGTGCCGTTTCCGGGGCCGGCACAGGCTCCTCGGTCGGGGCCTGCGGGGTGTGATGTGCCGCAGAACGATCACGACGAAGGCCGGCATCACCACCAGCACGCTCGCTGCGACGACGGCGGCGAGGCGCAGCGAGTGGACGCACGTGGACTGCGCGGTGGGGAAGAGGCCGCTCTGCTGCGGCTCCGGCAGGTCTTGGCGTAGTCGTGGACACCGCTCGCTTCCTGACCTGTCTGCAGCAGGCGGACGGAGCACCACCTTTGACCGGGCCGCCCCCTCCCACCATCCGGTATTCCCACCCACACGCGACTTGCGCAGGACTGCTCAGGGGCGTTCCCCGACCTCGGTTTAGGGGGTGCCGACACCGCTTCAGGGGGCCGCCGTTGTGGAGATCGTCGCGCCGTCCTCATTTAAATGATGCGGTACCCCGCGATCCCCTGGAGAGACCCCGTGATCAGACTTCCCAAGGCCGACGGCGTCCTGACGGACTACCGACCACGCACCACGCCCCGCGTATTCACCCCGGACAGCACGCCCTTCACCCGGCGCGTGGTCTTCTCCACCGCGCACGTGGTCGCCGACCCGCTCGCGGCCAACTCACCCCTGCTGATGCCCTTCGAGCCCTTCAGCCCGCCGGCCCTCGACTGGGAGGCCACCCTCGCCTTCCGCCGGCACCTATGGTCGCACGGCTTCGCCCTGGCCGAGGCGCTGGACACCCAGAACCGCGCCATGGGCCTGGACTGGGCCATCTCCGCCGAGCTTATCCGCCGCTCGGCGGCCGAGGCCAAGGCCGTCGGCGGCCGGATCGCGAGCGGTGTGTGGACCGACCAGCTCGACCCCATGCGCCCGCACACCGCGGGCGAGATCGTCGCCGCCTACGAAGAGCAGATGGCCGCCGTCGAGGACGCCGGCGCCCAGCTCATCATCATGGCCAGCCCCGCTCTGCCCGCCGTGGCCGGTGGCCCCGATGACTACGCCGCGATCTACGCCAAACTGCTGGGCCAGGCTCGGGAGAAGGTGATCCTGCACTGGGTACTGCCCGTCGCCGACCCCCGGCTCACCGGCTACTGGGGCCACACCGACTGGGAGAAGGCCCTCGATACCTTCCTCACCGTGGTCGCCGACAACCTCGACAAGGTCGACGGTGTCAAGGTCTGGCCGCTCTCCCGGGAACGCGAGATCGAGCTGCGCCGCCGGTTGCCCGCCGGGGTGCACATCTACAACGGCGACTTCACCGACTTCCCGGAACTGATCGGCGGCGACGACCACGGTCACAGCGACGCCCTCGCCTCGGCCTTCGACCCGCTTGCGCCCGTCGTCGCCGAGGGCTTCCGCGCCCTTGAGTCCGGCGACCGGGCCGGGTTCCGCAGCGAGCTGGAGTCCACCCTGGATCTCGTCCAGCACCTGTACGAGGGCAACGCGCTGACGATGCGGTTCTTCAAGACGGGCTTCGTCTTCCTCGCCTGGCTCTCCGGCCACCAGGACCACTTCCGGATGGTCTGGGGCGAACAGTCCGCACGCTCAGTGCCCCACCTGGCGAAGGCGTACCGGCTCGCCGACGGGCTCGGTCTCTTCCCCGACCCCGCACTTGCCGAGCACCGCATGCGGCTCGTGCTCGGCACCGTCGGCCTGGACTGAGGCCCCGAAAGTCCGTCGCACACCGCGAGATTGGTTGATTCCCGATGCCGAATGACCAGAAGCTGCTCGAATACCTCAAGGCGGTCACCGCCGACCTGCACCAGACCCGCAAGCGGCTGCAGGAGGCGGAAACAGCGGATCGGGAGCCCATCGCAATCATCGGGATGAGCTGCCGCTACCCCGGAGGCGTACGCTCCCCCGAGGACCTGTGGCAGCTGATGGTTGAGGGCCGCGACGCCATCGGGGAACTCCCCAGCGACCGGGGCTGGGACCTGGAGGCGCTGCGCTCCGACGACCCGCTCGCGTCCAGCACCGTGCACGCAGGCGGATTCATCGAGGACGTCGCCGAGTTCGACCCTGCGTTCTTCGGGATCTCGCCCCGGGAGGCAGTGGCGATGGACCCGCAGCAGCGTCTGCTGCTCGAGCTGTCCTGGGAGGCATGCGAACGGGCGGGCATCAACCCGCAGTCCCTGCGCGGCAAGCGCGTCGGCGTCTTCGCGGGCACCGGCTCGCAGGACTACGACTACGTGCACGCCCAGAACCCAGAGGCCGTTGCCGACTACGGCGCGACGGCGACGGCCGCCGCCGTCCTCTCCGGCCGGATCTCCTACACCTTCGGGCTGGAGGGGCCGTCGGTGACCGTCGACACCGCGTGCTCCTCCTCGCTGGTCACCCTCCACCTCGCGGCACAGGCGCTGCGCCAGAAGGAGTGCTCCCTCGCTCTCGCCGGCGGCGCCACCGTGATCTCCAGCCCGGGGGCCTTCGTCGCTTTCAGCCGCCAGGGCGCGCTCTCCTCCGATGGTCGCTGCAAGGCGTTCTCCGACAGCGCAGACGGAACCGGCTGGGGCGAGGGAGCCGGCCTCCTGCTGCTGGAGCGGCTTTCCGACGCCCGCCGAAACGGCCACCCCGTGCTGGCAGTCGTCCGCGGCAGCGCCGTCAACTCCGACGGCGCCAGCAACGGACTCACCGCACCCAACGGCCCTTCTCAGCAGCGGGTGATCCGCCACGCACTCGCCAATTCCGGGCTGACCACCGGCGACATCGACCTCATCGAGGCACACGGTACGGGCACCACCCTCGGCGATCCCATCGAGGCACAGGCCCTGATCAATACCTTCGGATCGGGCAGAACGGCTGAACACCCGCTGTGGCTGGGGTCCCTCAAGTCGAACATCGGCCACACCCAGGCCGCGGCGGGCGTCGGCGGCGTCATCAAGACCGTCATGGCGGTGCGCAACGGCCTCATGCCCCGGACCCTGCATGTCACCGAGCCGTCCTCGCACGTCGACTGGTCCGCAGGCAAGGTGCGGCTGCTGACCGAGGACCGCCCGTGGCCGGATACCGGACGGCCCCGCCGCGGCGGTGTGTCCTCGTTCGGCGTCAGCGGAACCAACGCGCACGTGGTCATCGAACAGGCCCCCGCCGAGCTGCCCGCCCCTGAAAGCCGGCAGCTGCCTGCCGCCGAGATCGTGCCCTGGGTTCTCTCCGCACGCGGCGCCGACGGTCTGCGCCTCCAGGCTGAGCGGATCCGAGCCGCCCTCGCAGGCCGGCTCGGACTCGACCCCCGCGACACCGGGCACGCCCTCTCGGAGGGACGGGCCGCTCTCCACCACCGGGGCGTCGTGCTCGGCGCCGACGTACCGGAACTGCTCGGTGGACTGCAGGCCCTCGCCTCCGGCGACGCGGCACCCCACGTAATCCACGGCGGTGTCCTGGGAGACACCCAGTCGGTGTTCGTTTTCCCTGGTCAGGGTTCGCAGTGGGCCGGCATGGCAGTAGAGCTGCTGGACTCCGCCCCGGCCTTTGCCGAGTCCATGACCCAAT
>NZ_JBSHAW010000091.1:0-8239 GCF_053611685.1 Streptomyces sp. NPDC054786
TGTTCTGTCGCCGTGCCGCGCCAGCCCGCGGCCCCGGCCCCGCGGGGGGCGGCGGCGCGGCGCCACGCCCGCCCCCAGCCCGCACGCTCTTCCGGGTCCGGCCCGGCGCCCGGTCCTGCCGTCTCAGCGCCCGCCGAGCGCGCTGACCACCGCCGCCGTCAGCTCGTCGAGATAGCCGGCCGGCACCTCGTCGCGGACGACCAGCAGCCGCCAGTACAGCGGCCCGGTCAGCAGGTCCAGGGCCAGCCGGCCGTCCGCGCCGGCCGGGATCTCCCCGCGCTCGACGGCGCGCGCCACCATCGCCGTGGCGACGCCCTCCTGGCCGTCGTGCAGCGCGGCCTTGAGCGCGGTCGCCAGCTCGGGGCTGCGGGCCGCCTCCGCCAGCAGGTCCGGAATGATCTGCGAGGCCATCGGATGCCGCAGCGCCCGGGCCGCGACCTCCAGCAGCATCCGGACATCGCCGGACAGCGAGCCGGTGTCCGGGGTCGGCATACCTGCCGCTGCCACCGCGGAGACCACATCGAGAACGAGGTGCAGCTTGGAGCGCCACCGCCGGTAGACGGCGGTCTTGCCCACGCCCGCCCGCCGCGCGATGCCCTCGATCGACATCCGGGCGAAGCCCGCCGCGGCCAGCTCCTCGAAGACCGCGGCGCGGATCGCCTCGGTCTTGTCCTCGCGTAGTACGGCGGCGCCTGCCGGGGTCCGGCGCGCCGCCGCGGAGTCGTTCCCGCTGCCCTTTGCCATGCCTTGAGCATAGCGTCACGACGCTACGGTTGCGTTTCGACGTGAACTCCCTTTAGTGTCGGCGTCGCGACGATACGGACCCGTTCCGTCGTAGGCCCCCGTTCTCGTTCCACCGCCCCCGTACGCAAGCGAAAGCGGCCTCCTCCATGCCCCAGACCCTCGCGCCCCCGGCCCCGACGCCCACCCCGGCGCCCGCCCCCGGCGCGGCCTCCGATCCCGAGCTGCACGCGCTGGCCGAACGCCACGGCCTCACGGTGAGCGGGGCCCGCCCCTCGCTGTCGGAGTACACCCGCCAGCTGTGGCACCGGCGGCACTTCATCGCCTCGTTCGCCAGTGCCAAGCTCACCGCGATGTACACCACCGCCAAGCTCGGCCAGCTCTGGCAGGTGATCACCCCGCTGCTCAACGCCGGCGTGTACTACTTGATCTTCGGTGTGCTGATCGGCACGCGAAGGGGCGTCCCGGACTACATCCCGTTCCTGGTGACCGGCGTCTTCGTCTTCACCTTCCTGCAGAACTCGGTGATGGCCGGTACGCGGGCGATCTCCGGCAACCTCGGCCTGGTGCGGGCGCTGCACTTCCCGCGCGCCTGCCTGCCGATCTCGTTCTGCCTGGCACAGCTCCAGCAGCTGCTGTACTCGATGGGCGTGCTCGCGGTCATCCTGCTGTGCTTCGGGCAGGTCCCGACCTGGTCGTGGCTGCTGGTCGTGCCGGCGCTGACGCTGCAGTTCATCTTCAACACGGGCCTGGCGATGGTCATGGCGCGGCTGGGGTCGAAGACCCCTGACCTGGCACAGCTGATGCCCTTCATCATGCGGACGTGGATGTACGCCTCCGGCGTGATGTTCAGCATCAGCGTGATCCTCCAGGGCAAGGACCTCCCGCAGTTCGTGGTGGTGCTGCTGAACGGCAACCCCGCCGCGGTCTACATCGACCTGATGCGCTTCGCGCTGATCGACAGCTTCACCGCGAAGCAACTGCCGCCGCACGTCTGGGCGTTCGCGGCAGGCTGGGCCCTGCTGGCCGGTGTCATCGGGTTTGTGTACTTCTGGAAGGCTGAGGAGCGGTACGGACGTGGCTGAGCAGAGCAACGGCATCGAGCCGGCGAAGGCCGCCGAGGCCCGCATCCCGACGGTGATCGCGGACGATCTGCACATCGTCTACCGGGTCTACGGCACCGGCGCCGGCAGGGGCAGCGCCACCGCGGCCCTGAACCGCATCGTGCGCCGCAAGCCCTCCACGGGCGTGCGCGAGGTGCACGCGGTCAAGGGCGTCTCGTTCACCGCCTACCGCGGTGAGTCGATCGGTCTGATCGGCTCCAACGGTTCGGGCAAGTCGACGCTGCTCAAGGCCGTCGCCGGCCTGCTGCCCGCCGAGCGCGGCAAGGTCTACACCCACGGCCAGCCCTCGCTGCTGGGCGTGAACGCGGCGCTGATGAACGACCTGACCGGCGAGAAGAACGTCGTCCTCGGCGGCCTGGCCATGGGCATGAGCCGTGAGCAGGTCCGGGAGCGCTACGACGGCATCGTCGACTTCTCCGGCATCAACGAGAAGGGCGACTTCATCTCGCTGCCGATGCGCACCTACTCCTCCGGCATGGCGGCCCGGCTGCGGTTCTCCATCGCCGCGGCCAAGGACCACGACGTGCTGATGATCGACGAGGCGCTGGCCACCGGCGACCGCAGCTTCCAGAAGCGCTCCGAGGCCCGCATCCGCGAGCTGCGCAAGGAAGCCGGCACGGTCTTCCTCGTCAGCCACAACAACAAGTCGATCCGCGACACCTGCGACCGGACCCTGTGGCTGGAGCACGGCGAGCTGCTGATGGACGGCCCGACGGACGAAGTGATCAAGGCGTACGAGGCGCACCGCTAGCAACGCCGCGGACCCACCGGCGGAGCCGGGCCGGCGCCGCACGTACGGAAACGGGGACGGCCCCGGAAGCCTGAGCTTCCGGGGCCGTCCGCCGTACCGGACAGATCAGGTGTGGGTGCGCAGCAGCGTACGCATCGTCCTCATGGCCACGGACAGGTTCGCCAGATCGAACCCCTCCGACCCGTAGATCTCCTCCAGCGTGGCCCGCGCGCGGCTGAGGATCGCCGCGTTGGCCTGCTCCCAGGCCTTGAACCGCTGCTCCGGAGTCGAGGTGCCATTGCCCTCCGACAGCACATCCGCGGTCAGCGCCGCATGGGCCGCGAAGAGGTCCTCGCGGATCGAGGCGCGGGCCATCGACTGCCAGCGGTCGTTGCGCGGCAGCTCCAGGATGCGGTCGAGGAGCTGGTTGATCCGCAGCCGCTCGCCCAGGTCGTAGTAGACCTCGGCGACGTCCAGCGGCTCCTTGCCGATCCGGTCCGCGACGGCGACGATGTCCAGCGCCGGGAAGACCGAGGAGAAGCCGGACACCTGGACGGCCAGCGGCTCGGGCACACCCGCGCCGGTCAGCTCGTCCAGGATCGTCTGGAACCACTCCAGGTCGCTGCCCTGCAGCAGATTCGGCAGTTCCTTCCAGACCCCGGTGACCCGCTCCGCGAAGAAGTCGATGGTCTCCGACAGCTCCAACGGCTGCGGGCGGTTGTTGAGCAGCCAGCGGGTGCCGCGCTCGACCAGCCGGCGCGAGTGCAGCCGGATCCGGGTCTGGACATCGGCCGCGACGACATTGTCGAGCGCCTCGACGTCGTCCCAGACCTGGTTCAGCCCGAAGATCACACGGGCCGCGGTGTGGGCCCGCACGACCTCTTCGAGGGAGGCCCCGGTCTCCTCCCGCATCCGGTGCAGGAAGCTCGTACCGCCGGTGTTGACGGTGTCGTTGACCAGCACCGTCGTGACGATCTCGCGGCGCAGCGCATGCCCGTCGACCTGCTCGGCGAAGCGCTCGTGCAGCGCCGAGGGGAAGTAGGCGTGCAGCAGCCGCTGGAGGTACGCGTCGTCCGGCAGCCCGGTCTGGATCAGCGCATCGGCGACCGTGATCTTGGTGTACGCCAGGAGCACCGCGGTCTCGGGCTGGGTCAGTCCGCGGCCCGCGCTCAGCCGCTCACGGATCTGCCGGTCGGTGGGCAGGAACTCCAGCGCCCGGTCGAGATCACCGTCGCGCACCAGGCGGCGCATGAAGCGCTGCTGGGCGTTGAGCATGCTGGAGGACTGGGCGAGGGCCAGCGCCAGTGCGGTGTTCTGCGCGTAGTTGTTGCGCAGCACCAGCGCGCCGACCTCGTCGGTCATCTCGGCCAGCAGCTTGTTGCGCTGCTTGACCGTCATATCGCCGTCCGCCACCACGGAGTTGAGCAGGATCTTGATGTTCACCTCGTGGTCGGAGGTGTCCACACCGGCGCTGTTGTCGATCGCATCGGTGTTGATCCTGCCGCCGGCCGTGGCGAACTCGATCCGGCCCAGCTGGGTCAGGCCCAGGTTGCCGCCCTCGCCGACGACCTTGACCCGCAGGTCCTCGCCGTTGACCCGGATGGCGTCGTTGGACTTGTCGCCCACATCGGCGTTGGACTCCGCCGACGACTTCACATACGTCCCGATGCCGCCGTTCCACAGCAGGTCGACCGGCGCCTTGAGGATGGCCTGCATCAGATCGGCGGGCGTCATCTTCTTGACCCCGGCATCGATGCCGAGGGCGGCCCGCACCTGGGCGTTGATCTGGATGGACTTGGCCGAGCGGGGGTGGATGCCACCGCCCTGGGAGAGCAGCTCGGTGTTGTAGTCCGCCCAGGAGGAGCGGGGCAGCTCGAAGAGCCGGCGGCGTTCGGCGTAGGAGGTCGCCGCGTCCGGGTTCGGGTCGATGAAGATGTGCCGGTGGTCGAAGGCGGCGACCAGCCGGATGTGCTCGCTGAGCAGCATGCCGTTGCCGAAGACGTCACCGGACATGTCGCCGACGCCGACCGCGGTGAAGTCCTCGGTCTGGGTGTCGTGGTCCAGCTCGCGGAAGTGCCGCTCGACCGACTCCCAGGCGCCGCGGGCGGTGATGCCCATGCCCTTGTGGTCGTAGCCGGCGCTGCCGCCGGAGGCGAAGGCGTCACCGAGCCAGAAGCCGTACGACTCGGCGACCTCGTTGGCGATGTCCGAGAACGTCGCGGTGCCCTTGTCGGCGGCCACGACCAGGTAGGTGTCGTCCTCGTCGTGGCGGACGACGTTCTGCGGGTGGACGACCTCGCCGCCGACGAGGTTGTCGGTGATGTCCAGCAGACCGGAGATGAAGGTCTTGTAGCAGGCGATGCCCTCGGCCAGCCAGGCGTCGCGGTCCTGCGACGGGTCCGGCAGCTGCTTGCCGACGAAGCCGCCCTTGGCGCCGACCGGCACGATGACGGTGTTCTTGACCATCTGCGCCTTGACCAGGCCCAGGATCTCCGTACGGAAGTCCTCCCGGCGGTCCGACCAGCGCAGACCACCGCGCGCGACCTTGCCGAACCGCAGGTGGACGCCCTCGACCTTGGGCGAGTACACCCAGATCTCGTACGCCGGGCGGGGCGCCGGCAGGTCGGGGATCGCCTGCGGGTCCAGCTTCATGGACAGGTAGGCGTGCGGCCGGCCCTGGCTGTCCGTCTGGTAGTGGTTGGTGCGCAGCGTCGCCTTGATGACGGTGAGGAAGGACCGCAGGATCCGGTCCTCGTCCAGGGAGGCGACCTGGTCGAGCGCGCCGTCCAGCTCCTCCAGCAGCCCGTCCGTCAGCTCCGTGCCGGCCCGCTGCCGGCCGGGGGACATCCGCGCCTCGAAGAGGGAGACCAGCAGCCGGGTGGTGTGGACGTTGTTGGAGAGGGTGTCCTCCATGTACGTCTGGCTGAAGGTCGAACCGGCCTGCCGCAGGTACTTGGCGTAGGCCCGCAGGACCATCGCCTGGCGCCAGTTGAGGCCCGCCCGCAGCACCAGCGTGTTGAAGTTGTCGCTCTCGGCCGCGCCGGTCCACACCGCCGTGAAGGCGTCCTGGAAGCGCTCGCGGGCGTCGTCACCCTTGATGTGCTCCGGCATCCGCAGCCCGAAGTCGTAGACCCAGGCGATGGTGGAGTCGGCGCAGCGCAGCTCGTGCGGGCGCTCGTCGACGACCTCGACGCCCAGGCGGTTCAGGCCGGGCAGCACCCGCGACAGCGAGACCGGCTCGCCCCTGCGGTAGATCTTGAAGCGGCGCTCGCCGGGGCCCGCGCCGACCGGCTCGTAGAGGCTGACGGAGAAGTCGTGGCCGGGCTCGCCGGTGAGCTTCTCCAGATGCTGGAGGTCGGCGACGGCGCTGCGCGGGCTGTTGTCGGCCTTGTAGCCCTCGGGGAAGGCGTGGCCGTAGCGGCGCAGCAGCTCGGCGGCGCGCTCCTCACCGACCTCGGCGGTCAGCGCCTCGGCGAAGCCGTCGGCCCACGAGCGGGCGGCCTCCACCAGCCGGCTTTCGAGGCGGTCCACATCGACGTCGGTGAGCTCGGGCAGGCTGGCGCCGGGCTCGACACGGATGACGAAGTGCAGCCGGGAGAGGATCGACTCGGTGTTCCAGGCGGTGAAGTCGACGCTGGTGCCGCCGAGTTCCTCCTTGAGGATGTCGATCAGGCGCAGCCGCACACCGGTGGTGTAGCGGTCGCGCGGGAGGTAGACCAGCGCGGAGTAGTAGCGGCCGTACTCGTCCTGGCGGAGGTAGAGCCGCAGCCGGCGGCGCTCTTGCAGGTAGAGGACGCTGGTGGCGATGGACCGCAGCTCGTCGACGGGCGTCTGGAACAGCTCGTCGCGGGGGTAGGTCTCCAGGATCTGCAGCAGGTCGCGGCCGTCGTGGCTGTCGGGGCTGAACCCGGCGCCCTCCAGGACCTCGGCGACCTTGCGGCGGATGACCGGCACCCGGCGCACGGACTCGGTGTACGCGGCCGACGAGAACAGGCCCAGGAAGCGCCGCTCACCGATGACATTGCCCTTGGCGTCGAACTTCTTGACGCCGACGTAGTCGAGGTAGGAGGGGCGGTGGACGGTGGCCCGGCTGTTGGCCTTGGTCAGGATGAGCAGCTTGTGCTCACGGGCCTTGGCGCGGGCGTCCGCGGGCAGCCGGTTGAAGGACGGCGAGACGGGGTGGCCGTCGGCGCTCTCGTGGTGCGGCGGGTCGGCGCGCAGGATGCCCAGGCCCGTGCCGGGCACGGCGGTCAGCACGTCCTCGTCGACGCCGCCCTCACCGGGCACCGAGGCCAGCTCGTACTCGCGGTAGCCGAGGAAGGTGAAGTGGTCGGCGGACAGCCACCGCAGCAGCTCCTGGGCCTCCTCGATGTCCTCGTCGCGCAGATCGTCGGCGATCGGCTCGGCGGGCAGCTCATCGGCGATACGGCCGGCGGCGGCGCGCATCTTCTCCCAGTCCTCGACGGCCTCGCGGACGTCGGACAGCACCCGCAGCAGATCCGCGGTGATCTGCTTGAGGTCCTCGCGGTCGGTCTCGCGGTCCATCTCGACATGGATCCAGGACTCGGTCACCGCGTCGTGCGGCAGCTTCGCGCCCTTGCCCCGGCCGCTCCTGCCGTGCGCGTCGCAGGTGGAGTCGAAGACCTCGATGAGCTTGCCGGTGACATCACGGCGGACGATCACCTGCGGGTGGATCACGACATGGATGCCGCGCCCCTGCCGGGAGAGCTCATTGGTGACCGAGTCGACCAGGAACGGCATGTCGTCGGTGACGACCTCGACGACGGAGTGGGTGCAGGTCCAGCCGTTCTCCTCGACGGTCGGGGTGTGCACCCGGACGTTCGCGGTGCCCTGAGGACGCATCTCCGCGAGGCGGTAGTGGGAGAGTGCGGCGCCGAAGACATCGACCGGGTCACGGTTGGTGAGGTCCTCGGGCGCGGTGTGCAGGTAGTAGCGCTGGAGGTATCCCGCAAGGGTGTCCGGGTCGAGCCCCCGTACCGGGTGCTTACCCCCGGCCGGGCTGCTCTCTACGACCCGGGCGGCCCTGGCGAGCAGCTCGGTTTTGGCTTCGTCCAGCTTGGTCTGCATGTCCTCTGGCTCCTGTCGCGCGCCGTTGCGTGACGTTGTGGAAGAACGTGATGGAAGCCGCACAACGCCGCCGCGACGCGGGGTGTCCTGTCGCTGTCGACGCTATGCCGCGATGAGAGAGGGCCGTGCCGTTATCGACAGTTTTTGACAAAGTCGACAGGGAATGTTGGCCGCAAAGACCAGCGACCGCCCGGTCACGGTGGTGCCCCGGGCGCACGGCAGGGGCCTCGATGCCCCCGCGGGTTATCGCGCTGATCACGGTGCAAGGCTATCGCTCCCCACACGGGTGCCGTCATGGGCCGTGTGCGTACAAATCCCCGGCCCGAACTTAGACCTTCTGGACAACGGCGTGCCGGGACGGAGTGTGCGTGGTGACGTGGCGCCCGGAGGCCCGGCAGGCCCGCCGGGGAGCAGCGCACGGGGAAGCCCGCCCGGTGCGCGCACAGCGGCCCTTGGGCACGGCCTAGATGTGCTGTCCCGGCACGTTGGTGACGGGTGACACGCCATGGCTGGTGCTTGAAAAGGGTGAGGGCCTTCTGGGATCGGTGTGGATTGC
>NZ_JBSHAW010000092.1:0-6671 GCF_053611685.1 Streptomyces sp. NPDC054786
GTTCAGGAGCACTTCACCCGACTGGGCCGTAAGGCGACCCGGTTGAAGGTGTCGCATGCGTTCCACTCGCCGCTGATGGAGCCGATGCTCGCCGAGTTCGAGCGGGTCGTATCGGGTCTGGCGTACGAACTCCCGCAGATCAGCTTCGTGTCCACGCTCACTGGTGCCCCGGTCACCGACGAGCTGGCCACTTCGGGCTACTGGGTGCGGCACGTCCGAGAGGCCGTCCGCTTCGCCGACGCCGTCAGTGTCCTGGAGACGGAGGGCGTAACGCGGTTCCTGGAACTGGGGCCGGACGCCGTACTCACGTCGATGGCGCAGGAGAGCGTGAAGTCGGAGTCGGCCGTCCTCGCCCCGGCGTCACGGCGCAACCGGCCCGAGCCCGGTGCCCTGTTCACCGCCATCGCCAAGCTGCATGTGTCGGGTGCGAACGTCGACTGGGAGGCGTTGTACTCCGGTTACGGTGCGCGTCGCGTGGAGCTGCCGACGTACGCCTTCCAGCGCCAGAGATACTGGGTTCAGCCTGAGGCCGGGGCCGGTGACCTCGGTTCCGTGGGCCTCGACTCCGCCGACCACCCGCTGCTCGGCGCGGCGGTGTCGATCGCTGACACCGAGGGCGCGGTCCTCACCGGACGTCTCTCGACCGCCACGCACTCCTGGCTCGCGGACCATGTCGTCGGCGGTACGGTCCTCTTCCCGGGGACCGGTTTCGTCGAGCTGGCGGTGCGCGCGGGTGACCAGGTCGGATGCGACACCCTGAGGGAGCTGACGCTCTTCGCTCCGCTCACCCTGCCCGAGCGCGGCGATGTGCAGATCCAGGTTGCGGTGGGCGCGTCCGACGCGTTCGGCGCTCGTCCGCTGACCATCCACTCCCGTCCGCAGGGGGCCGCGTCCGACGCGCCCTGGACCCAGCATGCGGCCGGGTCGCTGGGCGCCGGACTCGCGGAGGCCGGTGAGGAGCTCGCCCAGTGGCCGCCGGCCGGTGCCGAGCCCATCGACCTCCAGGGACACTACGAGGGCCTCGCAGAGGTCGGTCTCTCGTACGGGCCGGTGTTCCAGGGGCTGAAGGCCGCTTGGCGGTCCGGCGACGAGGTGTACGCCGAGGTCGAGTTGCCCGAGCAGGGCAGGGAGGCGGCCGAGCGACTGGGTCTGCACCCCGCGCTGCTGGACGCAGCGCTGCACGCCGTCAGTTTCACCGGTGTGGTCGGGGAGCGTGCCGCCCTGCCGTTCACCTGGAGCGATGTGTCTCTGTACGCGTCCGGTGCCTCGCGGGCGCGGGTCCGGATGGCGCCGATACTCGGCTCAGAGGCGGTGACGCTCGCGATCGCCGATGCCGACGGCCGCCCGGTGGCCACGATCGGGTCGCTGGTCCTGCGGCCGGTTTCGGCCGAGCAGCTGGCGGCCGCCCGTGCCTCCTTCCACGATGCGCTGTTCCGGCTGGACTGGTCGCCGGTCCCGGCGAAGGTCGCGGACGCGGGCGGCGAGCCCGGGGCGCGAGTGGTGCGCACGCCGGCAGGTGCCGGCGCGGATGCGGTGCGCCAGGCGACATCCCTCGTACTGGCCGAGCTGCAGTCGTACTTGGCAGAGGGGCCGGACGCGCCGTTGGTGGTGGTGACGCGGGGTGCGGTCGCGCTGGACGGTGAGGATGTCGTCGATCTGGCGGGTGCGGCGGTGTGGGGGCTCGTACGGTCGGCGCAGTCGGAGAGCCCCAGCCTGCGGATCGTGCTGGCCGACGTGTGCGGCGATGACTTCGACGAGGTTGACGTTGATGCAGCGGTGACGTTGGCGTTGTCTGCTGACGAGCCGCAGGTGGTGATTCGGGGCGGGCTCACGTATGGGGCACGTCTGGCGCGCGTCGAGGTGTCCGGTCCGGACGGCGGTGGTGAAGGCACCGTGCCGGGGACGGTGTTCGGCGGTGCGGGTACGGTCCTGTTCACGGGTGCGACGGGTTCGCTGGGTGCGCTGTTCGCCCGGCACCTGGTCGCCGAGTGCGGGGTGCGGAGGCTGGTGCTGGTCAGTCGCCGGGGCCCGGATGCGGTCGGTGCTGGTGACCTGGTCGCGGAGCTGGCCGGGCTGGGTGCCGAGGTGCGGGTGGTGGCCTGCGATGCCGCCGACCGTCAGGCTCTGGCCGACGTCATCGAGGACATCCCGGATCTGACCGGTGTGGTGCATGCGGCGGGTGTCCTCGACGACGGCGTGATTGCCTCCCTGACCCCGGAACGCATCGAGACGGTTCTGCGGCCGAAGGTGGATGCCGCGCTGAACCTCCACCACCTCACCGCGAACCGGCCTGACCTCACCGCCTTCGTCCTGTTCTCCTCGGGCTCCGGTACCCTCGGCGCACCCGGCCAGGGGAACTACGCCGCGGCGAATGCCTTCCTCGATGCCCTCGCGGCCCACCGCCGTGCCCGGGGCCTGCCTGCCCAGTCCCTGGCCTGGGGCCTGTGGGACTCCGGCATGGCCGGCAAGCTCAACGACGCCGATCGCACCCGTATGGACCAGAGCGGTATCTCCGCCCTGACGGCAGAGGAGGGCTTGGCGCTCTTCGATGCCGTGCTGCGCGGCGACGAGCCCACCCTCGTCCCCGCCAAGTTCGACCTGGCGGCGCTCCGCGCCCAGGGGGACACCGTACCCACCGTCTTCCGCGGTCTCGTACCGGTGAAGACGCGTCGGCGCCAGGCGGGTGCCGGGCGGGCTGACTCAGGCGCGCTGCGGCGGCAGTTGGCGGCACTCCCGGAGGAGGAGTGGGAGGCGACTCTGCTTGATCTTGTACTGAACCGCGCGGCGCTGGTGCTCGGCTTCGGTTCCGCCCAGACCATCGAGGCGGAGCGCGCCTTCCGCGAGCTGGGCTTCGACTCCCTGGCGGCCGTGGAACTGCGTAACGGCCTCATGGACGACACCGGGCTGCGTCTGCCCGCGACCCTGGTCTTCGACTATCCCACGCCCGCCGTGCTCGCCCGCCATCTGTTGGACGAACTGTCCGGACTGGACGCCGACAGCGTCCCGGCCATCGCTCCGGCCACGGCGTCCCTCCTCGACGACGATCCGATCGCGATCGTCGGGATGAGTTGCCGCTATCCGGGGGGTGTCGAGAGCCCGGAGGATCTGTGGAGGCTGGTCTCCGAGGGTGTGGACGCGATCTCAGAGTTTCCCGTGGACCGCGGCTGGAATGTGGAGGAGTTGTACGACCCGGATTCCGTACGGCCCAACACCAGTTATGTGCGCGAGGGCGGATTCCTGCACGATGCCGCTCAGTTCGACCCGTCGCTGTTCGGCATCAGCCCCAATGAAGCACTCCTCATGGACCCGCAGCAGCGGCTGCTGCTGGAGGCGTCGTGGGAGGTCTTCGAGCGGGCGGGCATCGACCCGGCGACGCTGAAGGGCAGCAGGACCGGTGTGTTCGCCGGGATGATGTACCACGACTACGCCGCCAACTCCGGTACCGGAGCCATCGCATCCGGCCGTGTCTCGTACGTGTTCGGTCTGGAGGGGCCGGCGGTCACCATCGATACGGCCTGTTCGTCGTCCCTTGTCGCGCTGCACTGGGCGATCCAGGCACTGCGGTCGGGCGAGTGCACGCTGGCCCTGGCCAGCGGTGTCGCGGTGATGGCGTCGCCCGAGGCGTTCGTCGAGTTCAGCCGGCAGCGGGGTCTGGCCCGCGACGGGCGGGCCAAGTCCTTCTCGGCGGCTACGGATGGCACGGCCTGGGGCGAGGGTGTCGGCGTGCTGCTGGTGGAGCGGCTGTCGGATGCTCGCCGTAATGGTCACCCGGTCCTCGCGGTCGTACGAGGCAGCGCTCTCAATCAGGACGGTGCGAGCAATGGCCTGACGGCTCCGAACGGCCCGTCGCAACAGCGTGTCATCCGGCAGGCGCTCGCGTCGGCGGGGCTTTCCGCCGCCGGGGTTGATGTGGTGGAGGCGCATGGGACGGGTACGACGCTGGGTGATCCGATCGAGGCGCAGGCGTTGCTGGCGACGTATGGGCAGGGGCGTGCGGAGGACCGGCCTTTGTGGTTGGGGTCGTTGAAGTCGAACGTGGGGCACACTCAGGCTGCGGCGGGTGTGGGCGGGATCATCAAGATGGTGGAGGCGATCCGTCATGGGGTGCTGCCGAAGACGCTGCATGTGGATGAGCCTTCGGCGCAGGTGGACTGGTCGGAGGGGAATGTCCGGCTGCTGACGGAGTCCCGGCCGTGGCCGGAGGTGGATCGTCCACGTCGTGTAGCCGTGTCGTCGTTTGGGATCAGTGGCACCAACGCACACGTGATCATCGAGCAGGCACCAGTGGCGGAGACCGTCGAGCAGGCGGAGCCGGTGGCTCCTATGGCGCTTCCGCTGGTGGTTTCCGCTAAGTCGCCGGAGGCGCTACGAGGCCAGGCGGCGCGGCTGATCGCGTCGATGACGACAGGCACCGTCGCGGGTGCCGCTCCACGGCCGGTGGATGTGGCGTTCTCGCTGGCGACGGACCGGGCGGCGATGGAGCACCGTGCGGTGGTGGTCGGTACGGGCCGGGACGAGTTGCTGGGTGGTTTGGCGGCGCTGGCTGAGGGGCGGTCTGCTCCGGGTGTGGTGCAGGGCGTGGCGCGGGTGAAGGGGCGTACGGCGTTTCTGTTCACGGGGCAGGGGGCGCAGCGGCTCGGCATGGGGCGGGAGCTCTACGGGGCCTTCCCCGCGTTTACGGAGGCGTTGGACGGTGTGCTCGCCGAGCTTGACCGGTATGGGGTGCGTCCGCTGCGGGAGGTGGTGTGGGGTGAGGATGCGGGGTTGTTGAGTCGGACGGTGTATGCGCAGCCGGCGTTGTTTGCGGTTGAGGTGGCGTTGTTCCGTTTGGTGGAGTCGTGGGGTGTGTGTCCTGATTTTGTGGCGGGGCATTCGGTGGGTGAGATTGCGGCGGCGCATGTGGCGGGGGTGTTGTCCCTGGAGGATGCGGCGAAGTTGGTGACGGCGCGTGGGCGGTTGATGGATGCGCTGCCGGCGGGCGGCGCGATGGTGGCGGTGCAGGCATCGGAAGAGGAGGTGCTCGCGCACCTGTCCTCCTCGGGGTCGGTGGGGATTGCCGCGGTGAACGGTCCGACGGCGGTCGTGGTGTCCGGTGCTGAGTCCGAAGTCCTCGCGGTCAAGGAGCACTTCGAGGGCGAGGGCCGCAGGACGGGCCGTCTTCGCGTATCGCATGCGTTCCACTCGCCGCTGATGGAGCCGATGCTCGCCGAATTCGAGCAGACCGCGTCGAGCCTGTCGTATGAGCTGCCGCAGATCCCCTTCGTGTCCGCGCTTACCGGCGCGCCGATCAGTGACGAACTGTCGACGCCCGGCTACTGGGTACGCCACGCCCGCGAGGCCGTCCGCTTCTCCGATGCCGTGCGCGCCCTGGAGACGGAGGGCGTAACGCGCTACCTCGAGCTGGGGCCGGACGCCGTACTGACCCCGATGGCCCAGCAGATTGTGGACACGGAGTCGCCGTCGGCCGTTTTCGTAGCGGCCCAGCGGAAGGACCGCCCGGAGCCGACCGCGCTGCACACCGCGCTGGCCGGTCTCCATGTGTCGGGCGTTTCGCCGGACTGGCGGGTGCTGTTCGCCGGCACCGGCGGCCGCCGTGTTCCCCTGCCCACGTACGCGTTCCAGCGGCAGAGGTACTGGCTGGACACCCGTGAATACTGGGCCGACGCCTGGGCCGGAGCCGGGGCTGGCGAGCTCGCCTCCGCCGGTCTCGATACGACCGACCATCCGTTGCTCGGGGCGATGGTGCTCTCGCCCGAGTCGGACGGAGTGGTCTTCACCGGACGACTCTCGACTGCCACGCACCATTGGCTCGCTGACCATGCCGTCGGCGGCACGGTCCTCTTCCCCGGCACTGGCTTTGCCGAGCTGGCGCTCCGGGCCGGAGGTGAGGTCGGCTGTGACGTACTGGAGGAGCTGATCCTCCAGGCGCCGCTGGTGCTACCTGAGCAGGGCGGGGTGACTGTCCAGATCATCGTGGGCGGGGCCGACGCCAAGGGTGCACGACCGGTGAGCGTCTATGCCCGCGGCGAGGGAGCGGATCTCCCATGGACCCGGCATGCCCAGGGCAGCCTCGTCTCCGAGGCGCCCCAGGCATCGTTCGACTTGGTGCAGTGGCCGCCTGTCGGCGCTGAGCCGGTGGCTTTGGATGGTTTGTATGAGGGGCTGGCGGGTGCCGGTCTTGAGTATGGGCCGGTGTTCCAGGGGTTGAGGGCTGCTTGGCGGTCCGGCGATGAGGTCTTCGCGGAGGTCGAGCTGCCGGGGGAGGTCGGCGGGGAGGGCTTCGGGCTTCACCCGGCGCTGTTGGACGCTTGCCTTCACGCGATCGGGCTGCGGGGCGGCGGCGACGAGACCGCCCGGCTGCCGTTCTCTTGGAACGGTGTGACTCTGTATGCCGCGGGGGCTTCGAGTGTGCGGTTGCGGTTGACCCCGGTGGGGGCGGAAGGTGTGGCGCTTGCGTTGGCGGACGGCGCGGGCCATCCGGTGGCCAGGGTGGATTCGCTGGTCCTGCGACCCGTCTCGGCCGAGCAGCTCACAGCCGCGCGGAGCCCGTATCACGAGTCGCTGTTCGAGGTGGCGTGGTCGCCGCTTGCGGTGACGGGGGCGAGGGCTGATGCTGCCGTCTCGTCTGATGCGGTGGTGCTGTGCAGCCCGTCGGGGAGCAGCGCGGAGGA
>NZ_JBSHAW010000093.1:0-5759 GCF_053611685.1 Streptomyces sp. NPDC054786
GAAGCAGTCCGGACACCCACCCGCGCAGGCCCGTCACCGCACCCCGACAGCCCCGCGCAGCGGACCCCGCCCGCCGCCAGGCGCAACGGCGAGACACCACCACGGCGGGACAGCCGACAACGTGGGAATCAGCCGGCCTCCGTGACCGGCTCCGCGAACTGGGCCGCGTACAGGCGGGCGTAGGCGCCGCCCGCCGCCAACAGGGCGTCGTGGGGGCCCTGTTCGACGATCGCGCCGTTCTCCATCACCAGGATGACGTCGGCGTCGCGGATGGTGGAGAGGCGGTGGGCGATGACGAAGCTGGTGCGGCCGCTGCGGAGCTGGGCCATCGCGTGCTGGATGAGCACCTCGGTGCGGGTGTCGACCGAGCTGGTGGCCTCGTCCAGGACGAGGATCTCGGGTTCGGCGAGGAAGGCACGGGCGATGGTGATCAGCTGCTTCTCGCCGACCGAGACATTGCTGCCCTCGTCGTCGAGCACCGTCTCGTAGCCGTCCGGCAGGGTGCGCACGAAACGGTCGACGTGGGTGGCCCTGGCGGCCGCCACGATCTTGTCCATCGAGATGCCCGCGGGGGCTCCGTAGGCGATGTTCTCCGCGATCGTGCCGCCGAAGAGCCAGGTGTCCTGGAGGACCATGCCGATGTGGGAGCGCAGCTCCTCGCGCGGCATCTCGGCGATGTCGGTGCCGTCGAGGGTGATCCGGCCGCCGCGCACCTCGTAGAAGCGCATCAGCAGGTTGACCAGCGTGGTCTTGCCGGCGCCCGTCGGGCCGACGATCGCCACCGTCTGGCCGGGGTGGACGGCCAGCGACAGATCCTCGATGAGCGGCTTGTCCGGCGCGTAACGGAAGGAGACGTCCTCGAACGCGACCCGGCCGTCGACACGCTCGGGCCCGGCCGGCCGCTCGGCGTCGGGGTCCTGCTCCTTGGCGTCGAGGAGTTCGAAGACCCGCTCGGCGGAGGCGACACCGGACTGGACCAGGTTGGCCATCGAGGCGACCTGGGTGAGCGGCTGGCTGAACTGCCGGGAGTACTGGATGAAGGCCTGGACGTCGCCGATGGACAGCGCCCCGGAGGCGACCCGCAGCCCGCCGACGACGGCCACCAGCACGTAGTTGAGGTTGCCGATGAACATCATCGCGGGCTGGATGATCCCGGAGATGAACTGGGCCTTGAACCCGGCGGCGTACAGGGCCTCGTTCTGTTCGCGGAACAGCTCGGCGGACTCCCGCTCGCGGCCGAAGACCTTCACCAGGCTGTGGCCGGTGTACATCTCCTCGATGTGCCCATTGAGCTTGCCGGTGGTCTTCCACTGCTGGACGAACTGCGGCTGGGCGCGCTTGCCGACCTTGGTGGCGACGACGACGGAGACCGGGACCGTGATCAGGGCGACCAGCGCCAGCAGCCACGAGATCCAGAACATCACGACGAGCACACCGACGATGGTCAGCAACGAGACCACGATCTGGCTGAGGGTCTGCTGCAGCGTCTGCTGGATGTTGTCGATGTCGTTGGTCGCCCGGGAGAGCACCTCGCCGCGCTGCTGCTTGTCGAAGTAGCTCAGCGGCAGCCGCGCCAGCTTCTCCTCGACCTGCTCCCGCATCCGGAAGACGGTCCGCTGGACGACCCGCGTGGCGATCCTGGCCTGGACGAAGCCGAACAGCGAGGCGCCCACGTAGATCAGGGTGACCCAGAGCAGGACCTGGCCGATGGCTCCGAAGTCGATGCCGTGGCCGGGGGTGACCGGCATCGCGCCGATCATGTCGGCGAGCCCGCCCTCGCCGTGGGCGCGCAGCTGATCCGCGGCCTGGGCCTTGGTGAGGCCGGCGGGCAGCCGGCGGCCGATGATGCCGGACATGATCAGGTCGGTGGCGTGGCCGAGGACCTTGGGGCCCACGACCGTGAGCGCCACGCTCAGTACGCCCAGCACCAGCGCGACGGAGATGATGCCGCGCTCGGGCCGCATCTGGGCCAGCAGCCGGGTGCCGGAGCCCTTGAAGTCCATCGATTTCTCGGTGGGCTGGCCGCCCATCATCCGGGCGGGCCCGGCCGCCGGGGCCGGGCCTCGTCCGGGGGCCGCCTGAGGGGTCTCCTCGGTGGCCGCCGGGGCCTCGGCCCGGGCCGCCGTCCCCTTGTCCGCGGTGGTCACGCCGCCTCCTGCTCGGTGAGCTGGGAGAGCACGATCTCCCGGTAGGTCTCGTTGCCGGCCATCAACTCGGTGTGGGTGCCGGTGCCGACGATCCGGCCCTCGTCCAGGACGACGATCCGGTCGGCGCCGCGGATCGTGGAGACCCGCTGGGCGACGATCACCACCGTCGCGCGGTCGGTCTCGCGGGACAGCGCGGCCCGCAGCGCGGCGTCCGTCGCGTAGTCCAGCGCGGAGAAGGAGTCGTCGAAGAGGTAGATCTCGGGCCGGCGCACCAGCGCCCGCGCGATGGCCAGCCGCTGCCGCTGGCCGCCGGAGACATTGCTGCCGCCCTGGGCGACGGGGGCCTGCAGGCCGCCTTCCATCCGCTCGACGAAGTCCCGCGCCTGCGCGGTCTCCAGGGCGTGCCACAGCTCGTCGTCGGTGGCGTCCGGGTTGCCGTAGCGCAGGTTGGTGGCGACGGTGCCGGAGAAGAGATACGGCTTCTGCGGGACCAGCCCGATGGCCTTGGCCAGCGTCTCCTGGTCGAGGGTGCGGACGTCCTCGCCGTCCACCAGGACCGCGCCGCCGGTCGCGTCGAACAGCCGCGGTACGAGCCCCAGGAGGGTCGACTTGCCGGAGCCGGTCGAGCCGATGACGGCGGTGGTCTCACCGGGGCGGGCGATCAGCGAGATGTCCTTGAGGACCGGCTGCTCGGCCCCCGGGAAGCGGAACTCGACGCCGCGCAGCTCCAGTTCGCCGTGGCGGCGGAGCTCGGTGACGGGGTTCTCGGGCGGGGTGACGCTGGAGTCGGTCGCCAGGACCTCCTGGATGCGCTCGGCGCAGACCTCGGCGCGCGGCAGCATCATCACCATGAACGTCGCCATCATGATCGACATCAGGATGTACATGAGGTAGCTGAGGAACGCCGTCAGTGCGCCGATCTGCATGGCGCCGCTGTCGATCCGCAGCCCGCCGAACCACACGACGGCCACGCTGGAGAGGTTCACGATCAGCATGACCAGCGGGAACATCATCGACATCAGCCGGCCGGCGCGCAGCGACACGTCGTAGAGATCGGTGTTGGCCCCGGCGAACCGCTCACGCTCGTGCCGGTCGCGGACGAAGGCGCGGATGACGCGGATGCCGGTGATCTGCTCGCGCAGTACGCGGTTGACGGTGTCGATGCGCTCCTGCACCCCGCGGAACAGCGGCCGCATCCGGCGCACGACCAGTGAGACGAAAATCCCGAGGACCGGGACGATGACCAGGAGCAGGCCCGACAGCGGCACGTCCTGGTTGAGCGCCATGACCACACCGCCGACGCACATGATCGGCGCCGAGACCATCATCGTGAACGTCATCAGCACCAGCATCTGGACCTGCTGGACGTCATTGGTCGTGCGGGTGATCAGCGACGGCGCGCCGAACGTGCCCACTTCGCGGGCGGAGAAGGACTGCACCCGGTCGAAGACCGCGGCGCGGATGTCCCGGCCGAGCGCCATGGCCGTACGGGCACCGAAGTAGACGGCACCGATCGCGCAGACGATCTGCAGGAGGGTGACGGCGACCATGAAGCCGCCGACGCGGAGGATGTAGCCCGATTCCCCCTTCACGACACCGTTGTCAATGATGTCGGCGTTGAGGGTGGGGAGGTAGAGGGTTGCCAGGGTCTGGATCAGCTGGAGCAGCACGATCAGGGATATCGAGCGCCTGTGGGGCCGCAAATGCGCCCGCGCTAGTCGGACCAACACGGCATGAGCCTAGGCGAACACTTGCCCTTGGCAACCGAATTTCCGGCGTCCGCCCAGCACCGGTCCTGAGCCTTTGCCAGAACTTGCCCGGAGCCGGATCACCCGCCGCGTAGGCCATCATGGAGGCGGCAACGACGGGGCCCCGCCACCACGGGGGCGTCCCCCGACCGACACGACGAAGAGGCCGCCGTGACAACAACTGGCACCGTGCGCTACTGGGCCGCGGCCAAGGCCGCCGCCGGCACGGCAGAGGAGCCGTATGCGGCGGCGACGCTCGCCGAGGCGCTCGACGCCGCGCGCGCGGCGCATGCCGCGAACCCCGAGTTCGCGCGCGTTCTGCTGCGCTGCTCGTTCCTGGTGGACGGCGATCCGGTCGGCACCCGCGACCACCAGGCGGTGTCGCTGGCCGAGGGCGGCACCGTCGAGGTCCTGCCGCCGTTCGCGGGAGGGTGAGTACACGACCATGAGCGACAACCAGCCGCAGCACCGCAATCCGTACGAGCCGCACGATCCGTACGCGCAGCAGCCGCCGTACGGACGGCAGGCACCGCAGCCCGCACCGCCCCCCTACGGGCAGCAGGCACCGTACGAGCCGCAGGCACCCTACGGACAGCAGCCGTCACACGGGCAGCAGGCCTCGCACGGACCGCAGGCCCCGCACGGCCAGCAGCCGTCACACGGGCAGCAGGCCTACGACCCCTCCGCGCAGCAGCAGCCGCGGCCCGAGCAGTACGGGCACGGACAGCACGGACGCGGCGGGCAGGGACGCGCCCCGTACGGACAGGACCCGTACGGGCGCGGCCAGTACGGGTACGACGCCTACGGACAGCAGCACCGGCAGCCGCACCAGCCACAGCAACCGCAGCGCCCGCAACAGCCGCAGCGACCGGCCTACGGCCAGGACGGCTACGGCGCCCCGCACCCCGCGGAGACCGCGCCGCTGCCCACCCAGCACCAGACCGCCCGCCCGGCCGAGGAGCCGTACGCCCGCCAGCACCCCCAGCAGGCCAGGCCGGCGCCCGCCGCCCCCGCGTCGGCGGCCACCGCGCCGGTCTCCGCCGCGTCGGTCTCCTCCGCGCCGCTCGCGCCCAACCAGCGCGCCCGCGCCGAGGGCCGCTCGCCGATCATCCCGCCCGGCATCCAGCCGGCCGCGCTGACCGCCGGGCTCGCCCTGCTGCTGGCGCTCACCGCGCCGCTCGGCCGCCCGGTGCTCGCCGTACCGGTGGCGCTGCTGCAGGCCGTCACGGCCGCCGGGTGGTTCCGGCTCAACGGCATGTGGCCGGCCCGCCAGGGCATCGCGCTCGCCTTCCTGGGCGGACTGACCACCGACGTCGCGCTGCTGGCCACCGACCGCGCGAGCGCGCCCCTGGTCGGC
Source organism: Streptomyces sp. NPDC054786 (assembly GCF_053611685.1). Taxonomy (NCBI): domain Bacteria; kingdom Bacillati; phylum Actinomycetota; class Actinomycetes; order Kitasatosporales; family Streptomycetaceae; genus Streptomyces; species Streptomyces sp. NPDC054786. Next base: position 5,253 of record NZ_JBSHAW010000093.1, read on the forward strand.
ATCGGCACGCTCGGGGTGTGGTGTCTGCTCGTCCTCGTCCTCCAGCTGCGCAACCGCAGCAGCGCCGACGAGCGGATGTACGCGCTGACCGCGGGCCTGACCTCGTCGGCGCTCGCGGTGCTCGCCGCCGGCCACCTCGCGGCGAGCCCGCACGCGGTGGTGGTCGGCGCCGCCGCGGTCGCGGTGGCCACCCTCGCCCGCGCGCTGCCGCTGCCCTCCCCCGCCTCGATCGGCATCTCCCTGGTGGCCGCAGCGGGCGCCGGTATCGCGGCCGGCCAGCTGACCGGCCTCGGAGCCTCCGGCGCGCTGCTGGGTCTGGCGGCCGGCGGCTGCGCGCTGATCGGCCTGCGGGTGGCCAGCTACGACTACCCGTCCCGTTTCGTCCACCTGACGGCCGGCGTGGCCCTCCCGCTGGCCCTGGCCGCACCCGCGGTCTACGTCCTGGGGCGGGCACTGGGATAACGCCCCGCCGGGCCGCGAACGACAGCGAGCGGCGGCCGCCGGAAG
>NZ_JBSHAW010000094.1:0-4665 GCF_053611685.1 Streptomyces sp. NPDC054786
GGAACAACGCCACCTCAACCGCAAACAACGCCGGCTGCGCATACACCGTCCGACTCAACAACCCCGCATCCTCACCCCACACCACCTCCCGCAGCCCAGGCTCCAACTCCCCCAACACCACATCGAAAGCATCCGCAAACACCGGGAACACCTCATACAACTCCCGGCCCATCCCCAACCGCTGCGCCCCCTGTCCCGTGAACACAAACGCGCTCAAGCCCTCCGACACCGTGCCCCGCACGATTCCCGGCGCCTGGCGGCCCTCCGCAAGTGCGGCCAGGCCGCCGCGGTAGCCATCCGTGTCAGCGCTGTCCTCGGCCTGGATCACGGCCCGGTGCTCAAGGCCCGCGCGAGTGGTGGCGAGGGAGTACCCGACATCGAGCGCGCCGAGTCCGGGGCTCAGATCGAGATGTGCGGCGAGGCGCTCTGCCTGCGCGGGCAGGGAGTCGGCGCTGCGGGCGGAGAGGGGCCACGGCAGTGGCGTACGCATCGGACGAGGCGGTGGAGCGACGTCCGCCCCGGCGTCCTCCCTGGGCGCCTCCTCGATGATCATGTGCGCGTTCGTGCCGCTGACGCCGAAGGCGGAGACCGCGGCCCGGCGCGGCTGCTCGCTCTCGGGCCATGCGCGGGCTTCCGTCAGCAGGCGGACGTTGCCCGCGGTCCAGTCCACGTGGGTGGTGGGCCGGTCCACATGGAGGGTCTGCGGCATGACGCCGTGCCGGATCGCCTGGACCATCTTGATGATCCCGCCGACGCCGGCGGCGGCCTGCGCGTGGCCGATGTTGGACTTGAAGGAGCCGAGCCAGAGCGGCTTGTTCTCCGGACGGCCCGTTCCGTAGGTGGCAAGCAGCGCCTGCGCTTCGATGGGGTCGCCGAGGGTGGTGCCCGTGCCGTGGCCCTCGACAAGGTCGACCTGGCCACTGGCGAGCCGGGCGTTGGCCAGGGCCTGTCGGATGACGCGCTGCTGGGAGGGGCCGTTCGGTGCCGTCAGACCGTTGCTCGCGCCGTCCTGGTTGACCGCCGAGCCCCGGATGACCGCGAGCACGGGGTGGCCGTTGCGGCGGGCGTCGGAGAGCCGTTCCAGTACGAGCAAGCCGGCGCCCTCGGACCATGCGGTGCCGTCGGCGGCGTCCGCGAATGCCTTGATGCGGCCGTCGCGGGCGAGGCCGCCCTGCTTGCTCATGCCCACGAACGGGCCGGGGGTGGACATCACCATGACACCGCCGGCGAGCGCGAGCGCGCACTCGCCGTCGCGCAGCGCCTGGGCGGCGAGGTGGACGGCGACGAGGGAGGAGGAGCAGGCCGTATCGACGGTGATCGCGGGCCCTTCCAGGCCGAGGGTGTAGGAGACCCGGCCCGCGATGACGGCGGCGACCGCGGCGGTGCCCATGTACGCGGCGGACGCCTCGGGCGCAGCGTTCAGCAGGTCGCCGTAGTCCTGGAAACCGGACCCGGTGAAGACGCCGACCTGGCCGCCGTGCACCTGGTCCGGGGCAATGCCCGCCCGCTCCAGGGCTTCCCACGAGAGTTCCAGCATGAGCCGCTGCTGCGGGTCCATGGCCTGGGCCTCGCGCGGCGAGATGTTGAAGAAGCCCGGGTCGAACCCGGCGACGTCGCGGACGAAGCCGCCCTGGTGGGTGAGGCTGGCCCCGGCGTCCCTGCCCCCGTCGCCGCCGACGAGCCGGCCGAGGTCCCAGCCGCGGTCCGCGGGGAACTCCCCGATGGCGTCGCGGCCCTCGGCGACCAGTCGCCACAGGTCCTGGGGGGTCTCGATGCCACCGGGGTAGCGGCAGCTCATGGACACGATCGCGATCGGGTCCTGCTCCCTGGCCTCGAAGTCCTGGAGCCGCCGACGTGTCTGGGCCAGGTCAGTGGTAACCCGCTTGAGGTACTCGAGGAGCTTCTGGTCGTCAGCCATTCCCAGCCTCACAACATCCTTTGCTCTGCGGCTCGCAGCCCTGCGGCTCCGAGCTCTGCGCGCTATACGGCTCTGCGGTGATTTCCTGGGCCCGAACTGGTCAGCTCAGGCCGAGTTCCCGGTCTATGAAGTCGAAGACGTCGTCGGCGGTGGCATCGGCGAGTTCGTCGGGGACGATGGCGGCCTGCGCCGGCTCGCCCGCCGCCTCACCGGCCCGGGTGAGGAGGGTCTGCAGCCGGTCGACGAGTCGGTCGCGCCGGATCTCGTCGGGCTGCATCGCGATGACGGCCGCTTCGATGCGGTCGAGTTCAGCGAGTACGGACAGCCCGTCCCCCGGCCCGTCCTGCCTCAGCTCCGAGCACAGGAAGTCGGCCAGCGCCTCCGGGGACGCGTGGTCGAAGACCATCGTGGACGGCAGTCTCCGGCCAACCGCCGTACTCAGCCGGTTGGTGAGGTCGACGGCGGCGACCGAGTCGAAGCCGAGGTCCTCGAAGGGCCGGCGGAGGTCCAGCTGCTCGGCACTGTCGTAGCCGAGCAGCTCGGCGACATGCGTACGAACCATGTCGAGGAGTACGCGGGCCTGCTGGCGCGCGGGCAGCACCGCCAGCTCGGCGGTGAACCCGTCCCCGCCGTCGCCGTCACCACCCGCGCCGGGGCCGGTAACAGCGGGGTCGAGGGCCACCCTGGCCGCGGGCAGTTCGTGCAGCAGCGGGCAGGCGCGGGCGAGACCGTACGTGCGGGCGAACCGCGACCAGTCGATGTCGGCGATCACCAGATGGCTCTCGTCGTGGTCGAGCGCCTGTGCCATCGCGTCCAGGCACAAGCCGGGATCCATGGGCGGTGCGCCGATGCGGCGCAGGGCAGCTCCCAGTTCGGCGTCCACCATGCCGCCGTCCCATGAGCCCCAGGCGATGGAGGTGGCCGTACGGCCGAGCGCGCGGCGGCGCTGGGCGAGCGCGTCGAGGTAAGCGTTGGCACCCCCGTACGCGGCCTGGCCGGCGCTGCCCCACACAGCGGCACCGGACGAGAACAGGACGAACGCGTCGAGCGGCTGGTCGCCGAGGAGTTCGTCGAGGTGACGGGCGCCCGCCACCTTGGCGCGTCCCGCCTCGGCGAACTCCTCCATCGACAGCTCGGACAGCGGTGCGATGCGCTGCATCACGCCCGCGGCATGCACCACCGCGGTCAGCGGATGCTCTTCGGGGACCGCAGCGAGCACCTTGCGGAGCGCCTCGCGGTCGGCGACGTCGCACGCCTCAACGGTGATTCGGGTACCGCGCGCGGTCAGTTCGCGCTCCAGTTCGGCGACGCCCACGGCGTCCCGGCCGCTGCGGCTGGTGAGGAGGAGGTGCTCGGCCCCGCGGTCGGCCAGCATCCGGGCCACATGGGCGCCGAGGCCGCCGGTGCCGCCGGTGATGAGTACGGTGCCGCGGGCCCGCCAGCGGCGCGGGGCCTTGAGTCCGCCCAGCGGGGCATGAGTCATGCGCAGCGTGTGCCGGCCGTCGTCCCGGATGGCGATCCGGTCGTGGCCCTCCGTCGACGACGCACGCGGCACGGGCGCGGACAGGACCGCACACAGCTGGTCGAGTGCAGGCCCGTCCACGGTCTCCGGGAGGTCGAGCAGTCCGCCCCAGGTGTGCGGGTGGTCCAGCGCGAGCCCCGCGCCCATGCCCCAGAGCGTGGCCTGCGGCAGGCTGTCGATCTCCTCGGTCTCCGTGACGGCGACTGCCCCGGCCGTCACGCACCACAGGCGCGCCGCGATCTCTGCGTCGGCCAGGGCCTGCACGAGGGTGACGGTGTCGGCGATGCCCTGCGCGAGGTGGGGGTGCCGGGGGTGCGGTCGATCGTCGAGGGCCAGCAGCGAGAGCAGCCCGGTGAACTGTTCGCGGGCGGCCAGCTCGCTGAGCGAACGCGTGAGCCCGGCGCGGGCGGCACCGGTAGCCTCCAGAGGGACGACTCTGCCGACGCGGGCGGTGAGCCCGTCGACCAGGGCGGCGGCGCGCTTGTCGTCGCGGTATCCGGTGGGTACGGCGACGACCCAGGTGCCGGGCAGCGACGGCTCCTCCAGGAGCTGTCCGGGTCGGTCCCCCGGCTCGCCCTGAGGTGCACCGTCCGCGACGGGCGTCCAGGTGAGCCGATAGCGGTGGCTGTCGAGTCGTTCCGCAGGCTCGGACTGCGCGGCGGGGTGCGGCGTCGCCGAGGGCCTGCCGTCGTCTCCCGAGGCCGGGTCGAGCCAGTACCAACGGTGCTGGAAGGCGTAGGTGGGCAGGTCCACGCGTCGGGCGCCGCGCCCTGCGTAGTACGCGCGCCAGTCCACCTTCGCGCCGCGCCCGTGAATCGCCCCGAGTGCCACCGCGAGTTCGCCTTCCTCGCCCTGGACGCGACGCAGCAGAGGCACGAAGGCAGCCCCGCTGCCGCCGGTCAGGCAGGATGGACCGGTGGCCGACAGGGCGGCGGCCGGACCGGCTTCGACGAACGTCGTGACCCCGTGCTCCTCCAGGACACTTACGGCGTCGGAGAAGCGGACGGCCTCTCGGACGTGCCGCACCCAGTAGCCCGAAGTGGCCAGCTCGTCGGCGGCCCGGGCGCCGGTGAGGGCGGACACGAAGGGGATCTGCGGCAGCTCGTACGACAGCCCGGAGGCGATTTCCCCGAACTCGGCGAGCATCGGCTCCATCAGCGGCGAGTGGAACGCATGCGACACCTTCAACCGGGTCGCCTTACGGCCCAGTCGGGTGAAGTGCTCC
>NZ_JBSHAW010000095.1:0-4255 GCF_053611685.1 Streptomyces sp. NPDC054786
CCGCCTCACGGTCCCTGCCCAGCACCACCGCACGGTGTTCCAGAGCGGCCCGTGTTGTCGCCAATGAGTAGGCGACATCGGCGAGTTCGGGTGTTCGGTCGGAGGTCAGGTACTGGTGCAGTCGCTCCGCCTGTGCCGGCAATGCCTCCGCCGACTTCGCAGACAGCACCACCGGGACCGTGGTCGTGCTGACACGGCCGGCGGGGGACGCCTCGGTGCCCGCGCTCTGCGGTGCCTGCTCGACGATGACATGGGCGTTGGTGCCACTCAGACCGAACGAGGACACGCCGGCCCGCCGCGGTCGGCCGGTCTCCGGCCACTCCACCGGCTCGGTCAGCAACCGCACGTCGCCCGCCGACCAGTCGACCTGGTTGCTGGGTTCGTCGACGTGCAGTGTCTTCGGCAGCACGCCGTGCCGTAGCGCCATCACCATCTTGATGACACCGCTGACACCCGCCGCGGCCTGCGCATGGCCGATGTTGGACTTGATCGAGCCGAGCCACAACGGCCGGCCCTCCTCGCGCCCTTGTCCGTACGTGGCCAGCAGCGCCTGGGCCTCGATCGGGTCCCCCAACCGGGTACCGGTGCCGTGGCCCTCCACCGCGTCCACGTCGGACGTGGTGAGCCCGGAGGCGGCGAGTGCACGCTGGATCACCCGCTGCTGCGAGGGGCCGTTGGGCGCGGTGAGTCCGTTGGAGGCGCCGTCCTGGTTGATCGCGGAGCCGCGCACCACCGCGAGGACCGGGTGCCCGTTGCGCTGCGCGTCCGACAGCCGCTCCAGCAGCAACAGGCCCACACCCTCGCCCCATCCGGTGCCGTCGGCCGCATCGGCGAAGGACTTGCAGCGGCCGTCGGCGGCCAGGCCGCGCTGCTGGCTGAAGTCGACGAAGATCTCCGGGGTCGGCATCACGGTGACGCCGCCGGCCAGGGCCAGGTCGATCTCGCCGGAGCGGAGCGCCTGGACGGCCATGTGCAAAGACACGAGCGACGACGAGCACGCCGTGTCCACCGTCACCGCCGGGCCCTCCAGCCCGAGGGCGTAGGCCACTCGCCCGGAGGCGATGCTGCCGGCGCTGCCATTGCCGACGTAGGCGGCGAGATCCTCGGGCACCTCGCCCGGACGGCTGCCGTAGTCGTGGTACATGACGCCCGCGTACACACCTGTCTGGCTGCCGCGTACGGAGAGGGGGTCGATGCCGGCCCGCTCGAACGCCTCCCAGGAGCTCTGCAGCAGCAGGCGCTGCTGCGGGTCCATCGCTACCGCCTCGCGCGGCATGATGCCGAAGAACGCGGGGTCGAACTCGGCGGCGTCGTAGAGGAATCCGCCCTCGCGGGAGTAGGTCTTGCCCGGAGTGCCCGGCTCCGGGTCGTACAGGTCCTCGGACCAGCCGCGGTCGGCCGGGAAACCGGCGACGGCGTCGCTGCCCTCGGCGATCAGGCGCCACAGGTCCTCGGCGGAAGCCACACCGCCGGGGAAGCGGCAGCTGATGGAGACGATGGCGACGGGCTCGTCGACCGCCCCGGTCCGGAGCGACTGCTCCTGACGCGCGGGCGCGGTGGACACGACCCCGGAGAGCCGGGTCGTGATGAAGTCCGCCACCGCGCGGCAGTTCGGGTAGTCGAAGACGAGCGTGGCCGGCAGGCGCAGGCCGGTTTCGCCGTTGAGCGCGTTGCGCAGTTCGACGGCGGCGAGGGAGTCGAAGCCGAGCTCCTTGAACGCACGGTCGGGTTCGACCGCGTCCGCTGACTCGTGGCCGAGCACCGTGGCGACGTGCACGCGCACCGACTCCAGAACGACGAGCCCGCGCTCTGCTTCGTCCAGTCCGGCAATGCGCTGTTCGAAGGCGCTGCCTCCGGCGGATTCCCCCGTGCCGCGCACCGTCCGGCGTACGGGGCCGCGGACGAGTCCCCGCAACAGCGCCGGAAGTTCGTCCGCACGGCCCTGGAGTGCCGCCCGGTCGACCGGAAGCGGGACCAGAACCGCCTCCTCGTGGCCGAGCGCATCGTCGAAGAGCGCGAGGCCCTGTTCCACGGTCAGTGCTGGCGTACCCAGGCGCTTCATGCGCTCGAGGTCGCTGTCGGCCAGATCACCGCCCAGACCGGTGTTGACCTCCCACATGCCGTAGGCGAGCGCTGTGGCGGGGAGCCCTGCCGCGCGGCGGTGTGCGGCGAGCGCGTCGAGGAAGACGTTGGCCGCGGCGTAGTTGGCCTGTCCTGCGGCAAGCACCAGACCGCCTGCCGAGGAGAACATCACGAAGGCGGCCAGATCACTGTCCTTGGTCAGCTCGTGCAGATGCCAGGCCGCATCGGCCTTCGGACGCAGCACCGCATCGAACCGCTCGAGGGTCAGCGCCCCGACCAGGGCGTTGTCCGCCACACCCGCCGCGTGTACGACCGCGGTCAGGGGGTGCCGAGCAGGGATGCCCTCAAGGAGCGCCGCCACCGCTCCGCGCTCGGACACGTCGCACGCCGCGACGGTCACCTGAGCGCCCAGTGCGGCGAGTTCGTCGCTCAGCTCGGCCGCGCCAGGGGCTTCCCGGCCGCGGCGACTGGTGAGCAGGAGGTGCCGAACCCCGTGCTCGGCCACGAGATGGCGCGCGACCAGTGCACCCAGACCGCCCGTGCCGCCCGTGACGAGCACGGTGCCCCCGGGGTTCCACTGGCTGCCCGGGGCCGTCGCTCCGGCCGGAGCGAGACGTGGGACGAGTGCCGTGCCGTCGCGCAGGGCGATTTCGGGCTCACCGGTGGCAACAGCGGCGGCCAGGGCACGAGCCGACTCCTCGGTGCCGTCCGTGTCAGCCACGACGAACCGCCCCGGGTTCTCCTGCTGCGCCGCCCGCACCAGGCCCCACACGGGTGCCTGGGACAGGTCCACGGTTTCGCCGGCGCGCACGGCCAGCGCGCTCTGCGTGAGCAGTACCAGGGTCGACTCCGCGCAGCGCTCGTCTGCCAGCCAGGACCGTACGGCCTCCAGCACCCGGGCGGTCACGCTCCGCACCGCCTCGGGCACATCGTCGGCGCCCGGGCCGACCCGCAGGACCACGGCGGCCGGGACAGCGTCGTCCGGGCGGAGCGCCTCGTGGTCGAGCAGTTCGGTAGGGGCGCTCTTCGGGGTGCCCAGCGGGCTCCAGCCGATCCGGAACAGGGCGTCCGGCGTTCCGGCGGCCGCCAGCTGCTCCTGCGAGACGGGCCGCGACACGAGGGACTCGACCGTCGCCACGGGGCGACCCCGCTCGTCCGCCACCCAGATCGCGGAGAGCTCGTCGCCGCGTACCCGGCGCAGATGGACGCGCAGGGACGAGACTCCGGCCGCGTGCAGGGTGACGCCGTTCCAGGAGAACGGCAGCAGGGTCTCGCCGGCACCGCCTTCAGAGAGCAGGTCCGCGTGCATGGCGGCATCCAGCAGCGCCGGGTGCAGGCCGAAGCGGGCCGCTTCGGCCCGCGCCTCCTCCGGGAGCGACACCTCGGCGAACACATCTTCGCCGCGCCGCCAGGCGGCCTTGAGGCCCTGGAACACTGGTCCGTAACCGTAGCCCCGGTCGGTCAGGCGCTCGTAGCAGCCCTCCAGGGGCACCGGTACGGCACCCGGCGGCGGCCACGCGGTCAGCTCGACCGGGGCCGCACCCGTGCCGGACACGAGCACGCCGGTGGCGTGCCGGGTCCACTCGCCATCCGCGTGCTCCGGGCGGGAGTGGACGCCGACCGTACGGGCTCCCGTGCCGTCGGCAGCACTGACGACGACGCGCAGGTCGAGCCCGCCGGAGCCTTTCGCCGGCAGCACCAGGGGTGCCTGCAGAGTCAGCTCTTCGACGACGCCGCAGCCGACCTCGTCACCGGCCCGGATCGCGAGCTCCAGGAGGCCCGTGCCGGGAAGCAGCACCCGGCCGAACACCTCGTGGTCGTCGACCCACGGGTGGGAGTCGACGGCCAGCCGGCCGGTCAGCACCACGCCGTCCGACTCGGGTGTCGCCACCATCGCGCCGAGCATCGGGTGCTCCACGGTCCGCAGACCCACCGAACCAAGATCCCCGGCAGTGCGGGCCGGGGCGTCCAGCCAGTACCACTTGTGCTCGAAGGCGTACGTGGGCAGGTCCGCCCAGCCGTCCTCGTGACCGGCGAAGAAGGCGTCCCAGCCGATCCGGATGCCGCGCGCGTGGGCACGGCTCAGCCCGGTGAGCAGCTCGTGCTCCTCGGGGCGGTCGCGGCGGAGTGTGGAGACGAAGGTGACGTCGTTGGTGAGGCAGTCTTGTCCCAT
>NZ_JBSHAW010000096.1:0-3766 GCF_053611685.1 Streptomyces sp. NPDC054786
TCGGCCGTTCGGCTTTCGCTTTCCGGCCTTTCCGACTCTATCAGATCCTATTTCGTTCCGTTGCCGGTCCGAATTCGTTTCCGATTCCCCGTCGGGGAGGGCGCCTTTTGGCTTTTCCGACTTTATCAGAAGGGATTCGGCCGAATTGATCGGCCGGGGCTTCCGGTAAGTGGTCGGTTGCGCTTCGCCGAATTGAAATTCCGGCCGAAGCGGAGAAGAGACTACCCGTCGCGGATGAACTTGTCCAGTTCGTTGCAACCGTTCGAATCTACCTCCCCCAGATGCTCGTGTCAACGGGCTCCTGGGGCGAAGAGGAGATTAGCAGGTCAGCAGGGCTCGATGCACATCACGCGGCGGTCGGGACGGTGGCTTCGCGGTCGGTGAGGTCGATGTCGCCGGTGGATCCGGCGCGTACGGCGCGGCCGCCCAGGACATGGACGTACAGGAGGAAAGCCAGTTCGGCGGCAATGCCGATGCCTATGCGGGCCCATGTGGGCAGGCCGGAAGGGGTGACGAAGCCTTCGAGTACGCCGGATATGAAGAGCACCGCGGCGAGTCCGATGGCGACGCCGAGGGCGGAGCGGCCCTCTTCGGCCAGGGCGGTCCGGCGGGTGCGCGGGCCCGGGTCGATAAGGGTCCAGCCCAGGCGGAGGCCGATGCCGGCCGCGATGAAGACGGCGGTCAGTTCGAGGAGGCCGTGCGGAAGGATCAGTCCGAGGAAGGTGTCGAGGCGGCCGGCCGAGGACATCAGGCCGATGCCGACGCCCAGGTTGAGCATGTTCTGGAAGAGGATCCACAGGACGGGGAGGCCGGCGAAGGCTCCCAGGACCAGGCACAGGGCGACGGCCTGGGCGTTGTTCGTCCATACCTGGGCGGCGAAGGATGCGGCGGGGTGGCTGGAGTAGTACGTCTCGTACTGGCCGCCGGGGCGGGTCATGTTGCGTAGGTCCTCCTGGGCGCCGATCGCCGCCTGGACCTCGGGGTGTGCGGCTATCCACCAGCCGATGAGGGCGGCGACCGCGGTGGAGAGGATCGCGGTCGGGATCCACCAGTGGCGCAGGCGGTAGACCGCTGCGGGGAAAGCCGTGGTGAAGAAGTGGGCGGCGTCGCGCCAGGAGGCCTTGCGGGCGCCGGTGACCGTGCTGCGGGCGCGGGCCACAAGAGAGGTCAGGCGGCTGGTCAGCACGGGGTCCGGGGCGCTGGAGAGGAGGAGGGAGAGGTGGGTGGTGGTGCGTTGGTAGAGGGCGACCAGTTCGTCGGCCTCGGCTCCGGTGAGGCGGCGCTTGCGGTGGAGCAGAGTGTCGAGGCGGTCCCATTCGGCGCCGTGGGCCGTGACGAAGACATCGAGGTCCATCTGGTGTCGCTCCTCGCGGCGCCGTGGGTGGGTGCCGGATCAGCTTGGCAGACTGGCCCTGTCCGGCGTGGGGTGGGCGGGATTTCGGGGATCGAGAGGGAGTGGGGCGCGGCGTGAGTGAGCTCGTAACGGGTGAAGCGGTGGTGCTGGGGCTGCGGCCGGCCAGGCTGCCGAGCCGGGGGCTGGCGGTGGCCGTCGATGTGGCTGTGGCCTGGGCGGTCTACCTCGGTGTATCGCTGCTGCTGTTGAGCGCGACATCGTCGATGGACAGTGCGGCGTTGGCGGCCGTATCGGTGGCGACGTTCGTGCTGGTGCAGGTCGGGATACCCATCGTCATCGAGACGCTGAGCAATGGCCGGTCGCTGGGGAAGCTGGTCTGCGGGCTGCGGGTCGTACGGGAGGACGGCGGGCCGATCCGGTTCCGGCACGCGTTGGTGCGCGGGGCGATGGGGGCCATCGAGATCGTGATGACGATGGGAGTGGTGGCGGCGATCGCCTCCTTGCTGTCGGCGCGGGGGCGTCGGGTGGGGGATGTGTTCGCGGGGACGTTGGTCATACGGGAGCGGCTGCCGGTGGCGGAGGCGGGGGTGGCGCTGCCGCCACCGCCTCCGTGGCTGGTGGCGGAGGTCGGAGCGCTGGATCTGTCGCGGGTGCCCGATGGGTGGTGGCTGACGGTGCGGCAGTACCTGACGCGGATGGGGCAGCTCGATCCGCAGGTCGGCGGAGTGATGGCGGGGCGGCTGGCGGAGGACCTGCGGGGGTTCACCGGGGTGCCGGGGCCTGCGGGGGTGCATCCGGCGGCGTATCTGGCGGCGGTGGTCGGGGAACGGCAGGCACGGGAATCGCAGCGGGTGTTCGGGGTGTCGGCGGCTGCCGGGACGTCGTCGGCCGTCGGGGCGCCGGGGGTTGCCGGTGGTGGGGAGTCTTGGCGTGGTGGGCCGGCGGGGTCGGTTCAGCCCGTGGGGGTGGCGGGAGATGCCGCGTCGTCGGGGATGGCGGAGGGCCCGGGGACGGCAGGGGGTGTGGTGTCGCCGGCGTCGATGGGGGTCTGGGCGCCGCCCGGGGGTGAGGCGGGGGCTTTTGGGGCCGGTGGTGGAGCTGGGGCCCAGGCTGAGCTGACGCGTCATGACGGTGTCGGGTCGCTCGGGGTGCCGGGGCGGGACGGCCGTGGGGGCGAGGAGGCGGGCCGCGAAGGAGGAAGGCCGCCGCGTACGGGGTTCGCGCCGCCGGTGTGAGCCCACCGGTGTGAGGTGGGGTGCGGGAGCCGGCCGGTGGGGTCGTCGGGTGCCCGGGGGCTGGTGCCGCTCGGGGCCTGGCGCTTCGGCGCTCGGTGCGTGGCGTGTTCCGCGCCGGCTCTGGCGTGCTGTGCCGGGTCGTGCTGTGACCGGTGAGGGGCGAGGCCGGCGGAACGGGCGGGTCAGGGGAACGTCGACGGTGGGGATTCGAGGGATTCGAGTTCGATGCCGGGGGCGGAGAGGACCACGTCGCCAGCGATGTGGATGGCGTGCTGTTCGCCGGTTTCCAGGTCGTTGACCTGGTATTCGTCGGCGATGAGGGGGGCGTTGTCAGTGGCGTGTGGTGTGCTTTTCACCAGGGCCCAGGACTGGTCGAGCGTGCGGGGGGCGAGGACGGGGGGTGTGAAGGCGACGAGACGGGTGCGGACGGCGCCGGCACCGAGGGCGGGGCGCAGGAGGCGCGCGGTGGCGATGAGAAATGCGGGGGACGCGCCGGTGAAGGCATGGGCGGGGACGTTGCCTTCGGTGGCGTGTTCACCGGTCGGATCGGTGCGTACCCAGGTGACGCCCTCCAGGGCGGCGCCGCGGACCTGCCAGGCGGAGGCGTGGAGTTCGAGGCGGATGGGGCGGCCGAGCTCGTCGAGGGTGAGGTCGACGGAGCCGATGTGGTCGCCGGAAGGGTTGACGATCTGGGAGACATAGCGCCAGCCGGAGGGGCCGGTGGCGCAGTGGAAGTGCTCTTCACCCAGGGGGGTGTGATCGTGCGGGTCGTGGAGGGAGTAGTGGCCGCGGGGCATAGGGGGTCAGGTCCTTCGGGCGGCGATGTGCCGGTGAGTCGGGGTCGGCGGGTCTGTGCGGGGTCGTTATGGGCCAGGCCCCCGCCGTGAGGGGCGAGGGCCTGGAATCACCGGCTGCTGTGGGGAACACCAACCGGCCGGCGGGGCCGAGCGGTTGGTGATCGCCCGCTGGATCAGTAGCGGTAGTGGTCGGGCTTGTACGGGCCCTCGATCTGGACGCCGATGTAGGCGGCCTGCTCGGGACGCAGCTCGGTGAGCTTGACGCCCAGTGCGTCGAGGTGGAGACGGGCCACCTTCTCGTCCAGGTGCTTGGGCAGCACGTAGACGTCGGTGGGGTACTCCTGCGGCTTGGTGAACAGCTCGATCTGGGCCAGCGTCTG
>NZ_JBSHAW010000097.1:0-3587 GCF_053611685.1 Streptomyces sp. NPDC054786
GACTTGATCGAGCCGAGCCACAACGGCCGGCCCTCCTCGCGCCCTTGTCCGTACGTGGCCAGCAGCGCCCGGGCCTCGATCGGGTCCCCCAACCGGGTACCCGTACCATGCGCCTCCACCGCGTCCACGCCGGACGTGGTGAGCTGAGCCGCGGTGAGCGCCCGCTGGATGACGCGCTGCTGCGCGGGGCCGCTGGGTGCGCTCAAGCCGTTCGACGCGCCGTCCTGGTTGATCGCGGAGCCGCGCATCACCGCGAGGATCGGGTGCCCGTTGCGCTGCGCGTCCGACAGCCGCTCCAGCAGCAACAGGCCCACACCCTCGCCCCATCCGGTGCCGTCGGCCGCGCCGCCGAAGGACTTGCAGCGGCCGTCCGGGGCCAGGCCCTGCTGGCGGCTGAACTCGACGAAGAGCTCGGGGCTGGCCATCACGGTGACGCCGCCGGCCAGGGCCAGGTCGATCTCACCGGAGCGCAGAGCCTGCGCTGCGAGGTGCAGGGCGACCAGGGACGAGGAGCAGGCCGTGTCCACGGTGACGGCTGGGCCCTGGAACCCGTAGGTGTAGGACACCCGGCCGGAGGCGATGGCACCGGTGCCGCTGTTGGCGGCGTAGTCGTGGGACATCACGCCGGCGTAGACGCCTGTCGCGCTGCCCTTGAGCAGCGCTGGGTCGATGCCCGCGTGCTCGAAGACCTCCCACGAGACCTCCAGCAGCAGACGCTGCTGCGGGTCGATGAACGGGGCCTCGCGGGGGCTGATGCCGAAGAAGCCGGTGTCGAAGTTCCCTGCGTCATGGAGGAATCCGCCCTGCCGCACGTAACTGGTGTGCGGGCGCAGACCGTCCTCGTCGTACCAGCCGTGGCCCCAGCCGCGATCGCCGGGCGCCTCGCCGACGACGTCGGCGCCGTCGGCGACCAGCCGCCACAGGTCCTCCGGGGAACGCACCCCGCCGGGGTAGCGGCACCCCATGGCCACGATGGCTATCGAGTCGTCGGTGCCGCGGGCCGGGGTGACGGCCCGGGCTCCCTCGGCGGTCCGGTCGCCGCAGACCTCGGCGACCAGGTGCCGGGCCAGGGCGAGCGGGCTGGGGTGGTCGAAGACCACGGTGACGGGCAGCCGTACGCCTGCGGCCTCCCCGAGGCGGTTGCGTAGTTCGACGGCGCTGAGGGAGTCGAAGCCGAGCTCGCGGAAGGCGCGTTCGGGTGCGACCTCGGCGGCCGAGGCGTAGCCGAGGACAGTCGCGACCTTGCCGGTGACGAGGCCCAGGGCGGTGTGGAGGCGTTCGCCATCGGGCAGCCGCAGCAACTGGTCGGCGAAGGACCCAGCCGTGGCGCGGGCGCTGGCGGCGCTACGGCGCGCGGCCGGGACGAGGGTGCCGAAGACGGCCTGGGGTGCGGCGTCGTCGGCCCGCATCGCCGCGAGGTCGAAGCGCGCGGGCACCAGCTGGGCGTGGCCGGCGGCGAGGGCGGCGTCGAAGAGGGCCAGACCGTCCTCGACGGTGAGGCCGAGCAGTCCGTTGCGGGACATACGTCTGCGGTCGACGTCGTCAATGTGTCCGGTCATGCCGCTGGCCTGGGTCCAGTAGCCCCAGGCCAGCGAGAGGCCGGCGAGGCCGTCCGCCCGGCGCCGGGCGGCGAGCGCGTCGAGGAAGGCGTTCGCGGCGGCGTAGTTGCTCTGCCCGGGCGCGCCGATCACTCCGGCGGCGGAGGAGAAGAGCACGAAGGCCGCCAGGTCGAGGTGGGCGGTGAGTTCGTGGAGGTTGAGCGCGGCATCGGCTTTGGCCCGCAGGACGCCGTCCAGCCGCTCCGGGGTGATCGAGGAGAGGGTGCCGTCGTCGAGCACACCGGCGGCGTGCACCACGGCGGTCAGGGGGTGGGCGGAGGGGACGGCGGCCAGGACTCCCGCGAGTGCGTCGCGGTCGGACGCATCGCAGGCCGTGACGGTGACCTCGGCACCCGCTTCGCCGAGTTCGGCCGCCAGCTCGGTCATGCCGGGTGCATCAGGGCCGCGGCGGCCGAGGATCACGAGGTGCCGTACGCCGTGCGTGGTGATGAGGTGGCGGGCGAAGAGCGTGCCCAAGAACCCGGTGCCGCCGGTGATCAGCACGGTGCCGTTGGGGTCGAGGGCGGGGGTGGCGTCTCCGGTGGCCGCGCGGACCAGGCGGGCGGCCCGTACGGTGCCGTCCCGGAACACCGTCTGCTCCTCGCCGGACGCCGCGATCTCGGGAAGCGCGTCGGCGAGTTCGATGGTGGGCGGCAGGTCGGCGAGGACGAACGCGCCAGGATGCTCCGACTGTGCGGAGCGTACGAGGCCCCACACCGCGCCGCCGGCGAGGTCGGTCACTGCTTCCCCGTCGTCGGCCGCGACGGCGCCCCGGGTCACGACGACCAGGCGGGCCGTCTCGTAGCGCTCGTCGGCGATCCACTGCTGGAGCACGCCGAGCGCTTGGTGGGCCGCGGAGTGGACGGCCGCGGCGTCGAGGCCGGGCCGGCTCTCGAAGACCACGAGGCCGGGGACGGCCGCGATGGCGTCGAGCCGGTCCCACGGGACCCAGTCGACCGGACCGGGTTCGGCGGTGGCCGGTGCGGCCTGCCAGTTCAGCCGGAACAGGGAGTCGACGCGGCGTGCCGCCCCCTCGTCCGCCACCGGGCGTAGCGCGAGGGAGTCGACGGAGAGCACGGGGGCACCGGTCGCGTCGGCCGCGAGCAGAGAGATCTCGCCGTCGTGGACGGGCGTGAGCCGTACGCGTAGCCCGCGGGCACCGGTCGCCTGGAGGTGCACTCCGGACCAGGCGAAGGGCAGGGCGGCGCGGCCGTCCACGACGTCGGTGAGGGCGACGGTGTGCAGGGCGGAGTCCAGCAGGGCGGGGTGGAGCCCGAAGCGCTCCGCGGGGGCGTCGTCGGACAGTGCGGCTTCCGCGTAGAGGTGGCCGTCGGCGCGCCAGGCGGCGGTGAGGCCGCGGAACAGGGGGCCGTAGCGCAGTCCGGTGTCCGCGAGCGCCGTGTACAGCTCGGAGATGTCGAGGGCTTCGGCGTTCCGGGGCGGCCACTCGGCCAGGTCGAAGGCGGGGGCAGGGCCGACACCGAGCGTTCCGGTGGCGTGCCGGGTCCAGGGCGCGCCGGGGTCGGCATGTTCGGGCCGGGAGTGGACGGTGACCGCGCGGCGGTCCTGGTTGTCCGGGCCGTCGACCGCGATCTGGAGCTGGACCGCCTCGCCGGGGCCGAGCACCAGGGGGGCGATGAGCGTGAGTTCGGCGAGCGTGCGGCATCCGACCTCGTCGCCGGCGCGGATGGCGAGTTCGACGAAGCCGGTTCCGGGGAACAAGACGTTCTCGCCCACGACGTGGTCGGCAAGCCACGGCTGGGTACGAGTGGACAGCCGGCCGGTGAGCACGGCTCCGCCGGACTCGGGTGCCCTCACAACGGCGCTCAGCAGCGGGTGCCGGGCGGCGGTCTGTCCGGCCGAGGCGATGTCGCCGGCTCCGCCGGGGGCCGGTTCGAGCCAGTAGCGTTGGCGTTGGAAGGCGTAGGTGGGGAGGTCTGTGTGTGTGCCGGGGCGGTTGGTGAGTAGCGGGGACCAGTCGACGGGTGC
>NZ_JBSHAW010000098.1:0-3407 GCF_053611685.1 Streptomyces sp. NPDC054786
TCGTCGAAACCTGACGAGACTGCCATGCATAACCTGTTTCTGTGGTAACAGCCAGGCGATGTGGTCCGGCTTGCACAGTGCACCGAACCCCTACCGACCTGACTACTCAGCTGTAATCGTTGGCTGCGTCGCCAAACACCTCCAAGAGCTCGGCTGTCGCCGACCGTCGCCCGGTGAAGTCCATGAGCCCGCGCGGCAGCTGGAGCCGTGCCGGCTCGGCCGGGGCCGGGTCCGGCGCGTGTTCGGCCGCCTTCGACTTGCAGTCCCACGGATGCCCAACCGCCGTTGCGTTCCGGGGCGGGGAGGACTCCGCCGACGTGGTGTCGTTCATCGAGACTGCTCCGATCAGCGGTGTACCGGGACGGGAGGAAGGGTGCGGTGTGCGCGGCTGAATGAGACCGAGGTCGTGGTGTACCGCGTCGCTGACCCGGAACGTGCGCTCCGTGCGCTGTTCGTGCCAGGTTCGGCCGTTGACGTGCAGTCCCACGACCAGGTCGGCGTCCGGGTCAGCGGTGGGCTGGCGGTGCCCCACAAACCGCAGTGCCCGAAGGCGCCCAAGGAGACGTGCCGGTGGGACTCGGGCTTCTCACCGCGACGGCCAGGCCCGGGCGCTCCTTCACCGTGCCCTGGAAAAGTGGTGGCGATACTGCCCCGGCGTGACCCCCAGGGTGCGTCTGAAGCGGCGGTGCAGGGTCTCGGCGAAGCCGAAGCCGCAGACTCGGGCGACCGCGTCGATGGTGGTGTCCGTCGTCTCCAGTAGGGCCCGGGCAGCCTCGATGCGGACGGTTTCCACGTAGGCGGCCGGGGTGAGTCCGGTCTCGGCGCGGAAGACCCGGGTGAAGTTGCGCTCGCTCATACCGGCCCGTTCGGCGAGCACCCGGACGGTCAGGTCGTCAGCGAGGTGGTCGGTGACCCATGCCTGAACGTCCCGCAGCGGCTTACGCGTGGGCCGCTGCGCGGCGAGCTGGGTGCTGAACTGTGCTTGGCCGCCGGGGCGTTGGACGAACATCACCAGCATCCGCGCGACGGACCGGGAGATCTCGGGCCCGTGGTCCTCCTCGACCATGGCGAGCGCCAGGTCCATCCCCGCCGTGATTCCGGCGGAGGTCCACACCGCCCGGTCGTGTACGAAGATCTGGTCCGGGGTGACCGTGACGTCCGGGTGCTCGTGGGCCAGCCGCTCGCAGGCCGCCCAGTGCGTCACCGCGCGCCGTCCGTCGAGCAGCCCGGCCCGCGCGAGCAGGAACGCGCCCGTACACACGGAAGCGACCCGCCGGGCCCGGCCGGCCGCCGCCTTGAGCCAGCCGACAAGCTCTTCATCGTCCACCGCCTCCCGATCGCCCGGTCCACCGACGACCACCAGGGTGTCCAGCGGTCCCTCACACTGCTGGACGCCACTGCCGGCCGCAACGTCGATCCCGTGACAGGCCCGCACTGCTCCGGCCCGGCCCGCGACGATCTCAATGGCATAGCCCTCATCCTCGGGCACCCACCGTTCCGTCTGCGCGAACACCTCATACGGTCCCGCCAGGTCCAGCACCTGAAACCCCGGATAGACAAGGAAGACGACGCGCCGTTGTGTCACCTGATCAGCATGGCCCGCCGTGCCATTTGGCGGCAAGGACACAAACATGACGATCTCCGCCATGGGCTTGGTGCCAGGTTCCGCTTTCGGTGGGTACAACTGCAGGCGGCGGGGAGGGTGCGGCACTTGGGGGCGGGCGCTGGGACGTGACGAGAGCGAGGAGGCGGTGGTCCACCGTCTGGCATCGGCCAGGAAGGCGCCGAAGGGGGCTGTCACGTTGACCGGCGCGTGAGGTGATCTTCGGGTTGGTCCTGGCGAGAGGCCCAGGGCGCCGAGAGGGCCGAGCAGTTCGGTGGCGGGAAGCACCTCTCCGGGATTCAGACTGGCCAACACCGCGGAGTTGAGTCGGTGTTCGTCCTCGGGGTGCTTCGTCCACGCCGTCACGAGGTACGACAGACGTAACCAGCACATCGACTGACGCTGTTTCACCAGGCGGCCGTGCACCGCCACGGGAACACGAACCGGCGGCACGGCGGTGCCGTCTGCCGTACCGACGGGTGTCATCCGGATTGAGTTGAGCACCCTGCCTCCTGTCCGCGACCCCGCCACTTCTGTGGGGTCAGAGGCGGTCGGAGGCTTTTCACCCTCATCTGACGCTCGTGACCAGCGCAATCGTGGAGCACCACAACACGGACCACGAGATCGGCCGGCCGGAACCACGACAGTGGGAACGTGAGGGCGGAAGCGACATCCCGGTTCCGTTGCACAGGTGCGCGGCCATGGTGGTTCCCCTCACGGTGTAGACCGGTCGGGACATCCCTGCCTCCTTGTGTGGACGTGAGCGTCCTCACTCACGAGGACGGAGTGCGCCGGACATCGGATGTCCTGCGTGGCCTCTCCTCGGCCGGCTCTCCCTAAGGGAGCTCCACCTCGACCGGCGGGGCTGCCACCGGACCTCCCCTGAGCTGCGTCGAGGCCCTCTCCTGAACGGCAGGATTCTGCTGAACGGCGGGACTCTCCTGAACGGCAGGACTCTCCTGCGGATGCGAATCCGGGGAATGACAGCGGTCCGATGCCGCCCTGCCCTCAGCCCGATGCCCAGGGGCGGCGAAGGCCGTCACGGCGCGGTCGCCCCACAGCGCCCTGCCTGAGCGGTCGGGTCGGCGTCGTCCCCGCGACTGTGCCGCGGGGAGGTGTGCCCGCGGCGCGCGGGCGTCGCGAAGGAGGTCCCGGACGGGTGAAAGCCCAGGTAGCGACGTGGTCTTGAGTACCTCATGATGCGGGGCGGGACCCTCCGCGGCAAGCACCGGCCGGCAACCTTGCCCGTTTGTCCCACCCGCCCGGTCCCTGCTCCCGCTCTTCGTGCCAGGTTTCCCTGTCCTTAAGTAATCGAGCCATCCAGAAAGCCGATGGCCGAAAGGCACGTGGCACGATCATCGCCTCGTCCCTCATGGGCGATTTCCGACGGGGAGGCGAAAAATGCCCCAGCAGATACTCACCGGCAACGTGTGTGTGGCGGTCCACTCACCCGACGCCGTGGTCCACGCGGGACTCGTCAGCTCCTTACCGCTCGACCACCGCGTCCAGGAAGTCCCACCTGGGAGAACCCACGAGGCCGACGCCGTCGTCACGGCTTCGGCACCATCGACACCACCGCACTGGACCAGCTGCGCACCCTGTCCAACCGGCCCGACACGCGCTTCCTCGTCACCCAACGACACCAGCGGGCGGACGTCTCCGCGGTGATCGACCGCGGGGCCAAGGGTTATGGCTGAGTAGTCAGGTCGGTAGGGGTTCGGTGCAACTGTGCAAGCCGGACCGTATCGCCTGGCTGTTACCACAGAAACAGGTTATGCATGGCAGTCTCGTCAGGTTTCGACGG
>NZ_JBSHAW010000099.1:0-3193 GCF_053611685.1 Streptomyces sp. NPDC054786
GGGTGGCTGGTCGTTGCTTGAGAACTGCACAGTGGACGCGAGCATCTGTGGCCAAGTTTTTAAGGGCGCACGGTGGATGCCTTGGCACCAGGAACCGATGAAGGACGTGGGAGGCCACGATAGGCCCCGGGGAGCTGTCAACCAAGCTTTGATCCGGGGGTGTCCGAATGGGGAAACCCGGCAGTCGTCATGGGCTGTCACCCGCTGCTGAACACATAGGCAGTGTGGAGGGAACGCGGGGAAGTGAAACATCTCAGTACCCGCAGGAAGAGAAAACAACAGTGATTCCGGGAGTAGTGGCGAGCGAAACCGGATGAGGCCAAACCAGTCACGTGTGATACCCGGCAGGGGTTGCGTGGTTGGGGTTGTGGGAGTTCTCTTTCATCGTCTGCCGGCGATGAGGCAAGTCAGAAACCGTTGGTGTAGGCGAAGGACATGCGAAAGGTCCGGCGTAGAGGGTAAGACCCCCGTAGCTGAAACATCAACGGCTTGCTTGAGAACCACCCAAGTAGCACGGGGCCCGAGAAATCCCGTGTGAATCTGGCGGGACCACCCGTTAAGCCTAAATATTCCCTGGTGACCGATAGCGGATAGTACCGTGAGGGAATGGTGAAAAGTACCGCGGGAGCGGAGTGAAATAGTACCTGAAACCGTGTGCCTACAAGCCGTGGGAGCGTCGCTGTATGTGCTTGCACATGCAGTCGTGACTGCGTGCCTTTTGAAGAATGAGCCTGCGAGTTTGCGGTATGTTGCGAGGTTAACCCGTGTGGGGAAGCCGTAGCGAAAGCGAGTCCGAATAGGGCGTTGAGTAGCGTGCCCAAGACCCGAAGCGGAGTGATCTAGCCATGGGCAGGTTGAAGCGGAGGTAAGACTTCGTGGAGGACCGAACCCACCAGGGTTGAAAACCTGGGGGATGACCTGTGGTTAGGGGTGAAAGGCCAATCAAACTCCGTGATAGCTGGTTCTCCCCGAAATGCATTTAGGTGCAGCGTCGTGTGTTTCTTGCCGGAGGTAGAGCACTGGATAGGCGATGGGCCCTACCGGGTTACTGACCTTAGCCAAACTCCGAATGCCGGTAAGTGAGAGCGCGGCAGTGAGACTGTGGGGGATAAGCTCCATGGTCGAGAGGGAAACAGCCCAGAGCATCGACTAAGGCCCCTAAGCGTGTGCTAAGTGGGAAAGGATGTGGAGTCGCAGAGACAACCAGGAGGTTGGCTTAGAAGCAGCCACCCTTGAAAGAGTGCGTAATAGCTCACTGGTCAAGTGATTCCGCGCCGACAATGTAGCGGGGCTCAAGCACACCGCCGAAGTCGTGTCATTGCAGCAATACGGCCAACGCCGGCTGTGATGGGTAGGGGAGCGTCGTGTGCCGGGTGAAGCAGCCGTGGAAACGAGTTGTGGACGGTTCACGAGTGAGAATGCAGGCATGAGTAGCGATACACACGTGGGAAACGTGTGCGCCGATTGACTAAGGGTTCCTGGGTCAAGCTGATCTGCCCAGGGTAAGTCGGGACCTAAGGCGAGGCCGACAGGCGTAGTCGATGGACAACCGGTTGATATTCCGGTACCCGCTTTGAAACGCCCAGTATCGAATCCATTAATGCTAAGGCCGTGAAGCCGGCCTGGAGTCTTCGGACAAAGGGACGTGGTGGAGCCGCCGGTCCAAGGTGGTAGTAGGTAAGCGATGGGGTGACGCAGGAAGGTAGTCCAGCCCGGGCGGTGGTTGTCCCGGGGTAAGGGTGTAGGCCGTGTGGTAGGTAAATCCGTCACACGTTAAGGCTGAGACCTGATGCCGAGCCGATTGTGGTGAAGTGGATGATCCTATGCTGTCGAGAAAAGCCTCTAGCGAGTTTCATGGCGGCCCGTACCCTAAACCGACTCAGGTGGTCAGGTAGAGAATACCGAGGCGTTCGGGTGAACTATGGTTAAGGAACTCGGCAAAATGCCCCCGTAACTTCGGGAGAAGGGGGGCCATTGCTGGTGATCCGATTTACTCGGTGAGCTGGTGGTGGCCGCAGAGACCAGCGAGAAGCGACTGTTTACTAAAAACACAGGTCCGTGCGAAGCCGTAAGGCGATGTATACGGACTGACGCCTGCCCGGTGCTGGAACGTTAAGGGGACCGGTTAGTCATGATTCGTCATGGCGAAGCTGAGAACTTAAGCGCCAGTAAACGGCGGTGGTAACTATAACCATCCTAAGGTAGCGAAATTCCTTGTCGGGTAAGTTCCGACCTGCACGAATGGCGTAACGACTTCTCGACTGTCTCAACCATAGGCCCGGTGAAATTGCACTACGAGTAAAGATGCTCGTTTCGCGCAGCAGGACGGAAAGACCCCGGGACCTTTACTATAGCTTGATATTGGTGTTCGGTTCGGCTTGTGTAGGATAGGTGGGAGACTTTGAAGCAGCCACGCCAGTGGTTGTGGAGTCATTGTTGAAATACCACTCTGGTCGTGCTGGATGTCTAACCTGGGTCCGTGATCCGGATCAGGGACAGTGTCTGGTGGGTAGTTTAACTGGGGCGGTTGCCTCCTAAAGAGTAACGGAGGCGCCCAAAGGTTCCCTCAGCCTGGTTGGCAATCAGGTGTTGAGTGTAAGTGCACAAGGGAGCTTGACTGTGAGACTGACGGGTCGAGCAGGTACGAAAGTAGGGACTAGTGATCCGGCGGTGGCTTGTGGAAGCGCCGTCGCTCAACGGATAAAAGGTACCCCGGGGATAACAGGCTGATCTTCCCCAAGAGTCCATATCGACGGGATGGTTTGGCACCTCGATGTCGGCTCGTCGCATCCTGGGGCTGGAGTCGGTCCCAAGGGTTGGGCTGTTCGCCCATTAAAGCGGTACGCGAGCTGGGTTTAGAACGTCGTGAGACAGTTCGGTCCCTATCCGCTGTGCGCGTAGGAGTATTGAGAAGGGCTGTCCCTAGTACGAGAGGACCGGGACGGACGAACCTCTGGTGTGCCAGTTGTCCTGCCAAGGGCATGGCTGGTTGGCTACGTTCGGAAAGGATAACCGCTGAAAGCATCTAAGCGGGAAGCCTGCTTCGAGATGAGTACTCCCACCCCCTTTGAGGGGTTAAGGCTCCCAGTAGACGACTGGGTTGATAGGCCAGATATGGAAGCCTGGTAACGGGTGGAGTTGACTGGTACTAATAGGCCGAGGGCTTGTCCTCAGTTGCTCGCGTCCACTGTGT
>NZ_JBSHAW010000100.1:0-2589 GCF_053611685.1 Streptomyces sp. NPDC054786
CGACTGGCTGGACTGGTACAACTACCACCGACCCCACACCGGAATCAGCGGCCACACCCCAGCCAGCCGCGTCACCAACCTCTCCGGACAACACATCTAGGCGGTGTGTTTCTTGCGGGCGCGCATGGAGGCCCAGACGCGGTCACCGACGGCGACGACGACGATCGCGCCGGCCAGTTGCAGCAGGTGCCGGATCCAGTCGATGCCCTTGGTGTCATTGACCCCGATGCCGGTCGCCACCCAGTTGCCGAGGACGCTGCCCAGCATGCCGAAGATCACGGTCAGCCAGAGCGGGATCTGCTGCTTGCCCGGGATGATGGCCTTCGCGATCAGGCCCAGCACCAGGCCCACGATGATGGCCCACAACCACGTCATGTCGACTCCTCTTGCGGCACGGTGCAGATGACGGTCGCCCCTCAGTGTCGCTCCGCATCGACTACGGCGCACGCCGGGGACCGCCGTACGCAGGGTGCGGTGACAGACCCGGCCGAACCGGGGCATGCCCCGGTCTCGAAGGCGGCGCAGTCGCGGCGTACCGTGGAAACCGACCGGATACCGGGGAGAATCCGGCACGACTGAGCGGGTGGTGGAACGTGATGCGGAAGCAGAGCAGTGGCCAGGCCTTCCGGATCACCGGGGCCCGGCAGGGCCTTTCCGAGGATGTGCGCGGCCGGCAGCGGCGGTATGTGATCTCGATGGCGGTGCGGACGGTGGCCGTGGTGCTCACCGTCGTGCTGTGGAACGTCGAACGGCCCATCGCCATTGCGACGTTGGTGCTGGGACTGACGCTGCCCTATATCGCGGTGGTCATCGCCAACGCGGGCCGGGAGAACGCCCCTTCGCTGCCGAAGACCTTTGTTGCGGGCCCGACCAGGACGATGCTGAATCCGGGAGCCGACGGCGCCCCGGCGGAATCCGTTCCGGAGCGGCCGGCGGCGGGCTCTTCCGCGTCGCCACACGACCCCAACTGATCATTACCCGGTCTGCAAAGCTCAAGAAAAGCTCAGATCAATCATGGAGTTCCGGTGCACTACGCACCATTCCCCGTGACATACTGCGTACGCGCTCCGCATCCCCCGTCGGAGCGACGGACCGACGCCGGGCGGCTCCCCCCGTGGCTGCCCGGCGTCGCCATGTCCGCAGATTCGCGGGGTGCGACAGCCGGGCCTGGAGCGGTGATCGCAGGACGTAGGGTTGAGGCCGTGAACTCCCTGAATCCCCAGGAAGGCGCCGAGGGCGCCGTCATCTGTTCCGCGAAGGGTTGCCGAGCCCCCGCCGTGTGGGTGCTGGCCTGGAACAACCCGAAGCTGCACACCCCGGACCGGCGCAAGACCTGGCTGGCCTGTGAGGAGCACCGGGAGCATCTGTCGCAGTTCCTCGACATGCGCGGATTTCTCAAGGATGTCGTGACGCTGACGGAGTGGGAGGCGTCGGCCACCGGTCGCTGACGCCGGACCGGCTCAGCCGCCGATCGCGGACATCGGACGCTCCGGCTGCAGGAACGACGGGTCGTCCAGGCCCGAGCCCGCCTTCTTGCCCCACATCGCGCGCTTCCATATGCGTGCGATCTCCTCATCGGGTGCCTCGGATCGCAGGGCGGTGCGCAGATCCGTCTCCTCGGTGGCGAACAGGCAGGTACGGACCTGGCCGTCGGCGGTCAGCCGGGTACGGTCGCAGGCCCGGCAGAACGGGCGGGTGACGGAGGCGATCACACCGACGCGGTGCGGGCCGCCGTCGACGATCCAGCGCTCGGCGGGCGCGGAGCCCCGCTCCTCCTCGCCCTCGGGGGTGAGCGCGAAGCGGGTGCGCAGCGAGGCGAGGATGTCGCCTGCGGTGATCATTCCCTCGCGCTTCCAGCCGTGCTGGGCGTCCAGCGGCATCTGCTCGATGAAGCGGAGCTCGTAGTCGTTGGCGATTGCCCAGGCCAGCAGGTCGGGGGCCTCGTCGTCGTTGAGTCCCGGCATCAGGACGGTGTTGACCTTGACCGGGGTCAGGCCGGCCGTGCGGGCCGCCTCCAGACCGCGCAGGACGTCGTCGTGCCGCTTGCGGCGGGTCATGGCCTGGAAGACGTCCGGCCGCAGGGTGTCGAGGGAGACATTGACGCGGTCGAGGCCGGCGTCGCGGAGGGCGGCGGCCGTGCGCTGCAGGCCGATGCCGTTGGTGGTCAGCGACATCTGGGGGCGCGGGGTGAGAGCGGCGACGCGCTCGACGATGCCGGGCAGACCGGGGCGCAGCAGCGGTTCACCGCCGGTGAAGCGGACCTCCTCGATGCCCAGGTCCCGCACGGCGATGCCGATCAGCCGGACGATTTCGTCGTCGGTGAGCAGGTCGGGCTTGGCGAGCCACTGCAGCCCCTCTTCCGGCATGCAGTAGGTGCACCGCAGATTGCACCGGTCGGTGAGTGAAACACGCAGGTCAGTGGCCACACGACCGAAAGTGTCGATAAGCACTGGGCCCCCTCCCCAAGAGTGATTGCTCGGTACGTCTCCATCGGTGGATCAGTACGCCTTCGAGCCTACGCGATGGGTGTGACAGCGAGCAGAGAAGAGAAGCACGAGGTGGGCGGGGTGGCGTCGTAGATCTCTACGA
>NZ_JBSHAW010000101.1:0-2581 GCF_053611685.1 Streptomyces sp. NPDC054786
CCCCAACACCACATCGAAAGCATCCGCAAACACCGGGAACACCTCATACAACTCCCGGCCCATCCCCAACCGCTGCGCCCCCTGTCCCGTGAACAGGAACGCCGTACGCCCCTTCACCCGCGCCACGCCCTGCACCACACCCGGAGCAGACCGCCCCTCAGCCAGCGCCGCCAAACCAGCCAGCGACTCGTCCCGGCCCCTACCCACCACCACCGCACGGTGTTCCAGCAGTGACCGGGAGCCCACCAGTGAGGCTCCGACATCGAGCAGCTGGACGTCCGTGTCCGCCTTCACATGTGCCAGTAGCCGCTCGGCCTGTCCCCGCAGTGCCTCCGCCGACTTGCCGGACAGCACCAGCGGTAGTGCCGTCGGAACCACGGGCGTCGCGTCTTCGACGGTCTTCGCCACTGGTGCCTGCTCGATGATCACGTGTGCGTTGGTGCCACTGATCCCAAACGACGACACGCCCGCCCGACGCGGACGGTCCATCGCCGGCCACGGCCGGGACTCCGTCAGCAGCCGGACATTCCCCTCCGACCAGTCCACCTGCGCCGAAGGCTCATCCACATGCAGCGTCTTCGGCAGCACCCCATGACGGATCGCCTCCACCATCTTGATGATCCCGCCCACACCCGCCGCAGCCTGAGTGTGCCCCACGTTCGACTTCAACGACCCCAACCACAAAGGCCGGTCCTCCGCACGCCCCTGCCCATACGTCGCCAGCAACGCCTGCGCCTCGATCGGATCACCCAGCGTCGTACCCGTCCCATGCGCCTCCACCACATCCACGTCCACGACGGACAGGCGTGCGTGCGCCAGGGCCTGCCGGATGACGCGCTGTTGCGACGGGCCGTTCGGAGCCGTCAGACCGTTGCTCGCACCGTCCTGATTGAGAGCGCTGCCTCGTACGACCGCGAGGACCGGGTGACCATTACGGCGAGCATCCGACAGCCGCTCCACCACCAGCACGCCCACACCCTCGCCCCAGCCCGTGCCGTCCGCACCCGCCGCGAAAGACTTGCAGCGCCCACTGCGCGACAACCCACGCTGTCGGCTGAACTCGACGAACGTCTCCGGAGTGGCCATCACACACACGCCACCGACCAGGGCGAGATTGCACTCCGCCGACCGCAGCGCCTGGATCGCCCAGTGCAGCGCGACAAGGGACGACGAACAGGCCGTGTCCACCGTCGTCGAGGGCCCCTCCAGCCCGAGTACGTAGGAGAGCCGGCCGGAGGCGATGGAGCCGGTGTTCGCGTTGGCGGGGTAGTCGTGGTACATCATCCCGGCGAACACACCGGTCCTGCTGCCCTTCAGCGTCGCCGGGTCGATGCCCGCCCGCTCGATGGCCTCCCACGACGCCTCCAGCAGCAGCCGCTGCTGCGGGTCCATGAGGAGTGCTTCATTGGGGCTGATGCCGAACAGCGACGGGTCGAACTGAGCGGCATCGTGCAGGAATCCGCCCTCGCGCACATAACTGGTGTTGGGCCGTACGGAATCCGGGTCGTACAACTCCTCCACATTCCAGCCGCGGTCCACGGGAAACTCTGAGATCGCGTCCACACCCTCGGAGACCAGCCGCCACAGATCCTCCGGGCTCTCCACACCACCCGGATAGCGGCAACTCATCCCAACGATCGCGATCGGCTCGCGCAGCTCGGCGGTCAGCTTGCGGTGCTGTGCGCGCAGCCGCTCGGTCTCCTTCAGCGAGGTCCGGAGTGCCGCTACGAGCTTTTCGTTTTCGCCAGAGCCAGCCATTACAGATCTCCTGCTTCCCCTGTGGCGGCAGCGTCGATGCCGTCAAGCGCCATGCTGATGAGACTCTCGGTGTCCATGTCGTCGATGGAGTCCTCGCCCTCCTCTTCACCATCGGCATGCGGTACCGCACCGAGCAGATCGATGTCGGTCACGCCGCCGAGTTCGAGCAGGCTCTGCAGCAGGCCCGCGTCACGCAGCCTGCTGAGCGGAATGCTCTGCAGCACCTTGCGGACCTGCTCGTCCTCCTCACCGCCGTCCATGCCTGCGCCACCCGGATCCAGGTGGTCCAACAGATGGGCGGCGAGCGTCTGCACACTCGGGTAATCGAAGACCAAGGTCGGTGGCAGACGGAGTCCCGTCTCCGCATTGAGCGCGTTGCGGAACTCGACGGCGCTGAGCGAGTCGAAGCCCAGGTCGCCGAAGACACTGCCGGGTTCGATGGCGTCCGGGCTGTCGTGGCCGAGTGTCTCCGCCACATGCCTGCGGACGATGTCGAACAGCACATCCGCGCGCTGCTCCGGCGACAGGCCAGCAAGCCGCGCCTTGAGCGCTTCCGCCGCGGCGGCCGAGTGCGCGCTGCCCGTACTGCCGATGCCCGACCCCGCGGCGGCGACCCGGCGTGCCGGTCGGCGGACGAGTCCGCGGAACAGCTCCGGTATGCCACCGCCCTCGCTCTGCGCGTGCGCGGCGAACGCTTCGAGGTCGAGGTGGATGGGGATGAGGGCGGGGCTGGGAACGGTGGCAGCGGTGTCGAAGAGGGCCAGGCCCTGCTTCGAACTGAGTGCTGTGACGCCGGTGCGGGCCATGCGCTGGAGGTCGGCCT
>NZ_JBSHAW010000102.1:0-2569 GCF_053611685.1 Streptomyces sp. NPDC054786
CAGACGCTGGCCCAGATCGAGCTGTTCACCAAGCCGCAGGAGTACCCCACCGACGTCTACGTGCTGCCCAAGCACCTGGACGAGAAGGTGGCCCGCCTCCACCTCGACGCACTGGGCGTCAAGCTCACCGAGCTGCGCCCCGAGCAGGCCGCCTACATCGGCGTCCAGGTCGAGGGCCCGTACAAGCCCGACCACTACCGCTACTGACCACCCCCGGAACCGCCGACACCAGGAGTGCACATGTCCCGCCGCCTGTTCACCTCGGAGTCCGTGACCGAGGGCCACCCCGACAAGATCGCCGACCAGATCAGTGACACCGTCCTCGACGCGCTGCTGACGGCGGACCCCGCTTCCCGGGTCGCCGTCGAGACCCTCATCACCACCGGGCAGGTGCATCTCGCCGGTGAGGTGACCACCACCGCCTATGCCCCGATCGCCGCCCTCGTCCGCGAGAAGATCCTCGACATCGGCTACGACTCGTCCGCCAAGGGCTTCGACGGCGCCTCCTGCGGCGTCTCCGTCTCCCTCGGCGCCCAGTCCCCCGACATCGCGCAGGGCGTCGACACCGCATACGAGAAGCGGGCGGCGGACGCCGTCTCCGGGGCGGAGACCGATGAGCTCGACGGCCAGGGCGCCGGCGACCAGGGCCTGATGTTCGGCTATGCCTGCGACGACACCCCCGAGTTGATGCCGCTGCCGATACAGCTGGCGCACCGGCTCTCCCAGCGGCTGACGGAGGTCCGCAAGGACGGCACCGTGCCCTATCTGCGCCCGGACGGCAAGACGCAGGTCACCATCGAGTACCTCGGCAGCCAGCCGACCCGTCTGGACACCGTCGTGGTCTCGTCCCAGCACGCCTCCGACATCGACCTGGACGCGCTACTGGCCCCCGACATCCGCGAGTTCGTCGTCGAGCACGTCCTCCAGCAGCTGGCGGACGACGGCATCAAGCTGGACACCGACGGCTACCGGCTGCTGGTCAACCCGACCGGCCGCTTCGAGGTCGGAGGCCCCATGGGCGATGCCGGTCTCACCGGCCGCAAGATCATCATCGATACGTACGGCGGTATGGCCCGGCACGGTGGCGGCGCCTTCTCGGGCAAGGACCCGTCCAAGGTCGACCGCTCCGCGGCCTATGCGATGCGCTGGGTGGCGAAGAACGTGGTCGCGGCCGGACTGGCCCGCCGCTGTGAGGTCCAGGTGGCCTACGCGATCGGCAAGGCGCAGCCCGTGGGCCTCTTCATCGAGACCTTCGGCACCGCCGTGGTGGCCACCGAGCGGATCGAGAAGGCCGTTACCGAGGTCTTCGACCTCCGGCCGGCGTCCCTCATCCGCGACCTCGATCTGCTCCGCCCGATCTACGCAAAAACGGCCGCCTACGGCCACTTCGGCCGGGAGCTGCCGGAGTTCACCTGGGAGCGCACCGACCGGGTGGACGCCCTGCGCAAGGCCGCAGGAGTCTGAGATGCGCATCGCCGTCAGCGGCTCCATCGCCACCGACCACCTCATGGCCTTCCCCGGAAGGTTCACCGACCAGCTCCTGCCGGACCAGCTGGCCAAGCTCTCGCTCTCCTTCCTCGTCGATGCCCTGGACGTCCGGCGTGGCGGGGCCGCCGCCAACATCGCGTACGGCCTCGGCGTCCTGGGGCTCAACCCCGTACTGGTCGGTGCCGTGGGCGACGATTTCGCGGAGTACCGGGTCTGGCTCAAGGACCACGGGGTCGACACCGACGTCGTCCATGTCTCCACGACCCGGCAGACGGCGCGCTTCCTCAGCCTGACCGACCGGGACCTGAACCAGATCGCCGCCTTCTACGCGGGCGCCATGACGGAGGCACGGGACCTCGGCATCCCGCAGGTCGTGCAGCACACGGGCGGCCTCGATCTGGTGCTCGTCTCCCCGAACGACCCCGAGGCGATGCTGCGGCACACCGCTGAGTGCCGCGCCGCGGGCATCCCCTTCGCCGCCGACCCCTCGCAACAGCTCGCCAGCCTGGACGGTGCACAGGTGAGAGAGCTCGTGGACGGGGCACGCTGGCTGTTCACCAATGAGTACGAGGCGGCCCTCCTCCTGGAACGCACCGGATGGCAGCGCCAGGACGTGCTGCGGCGGGCCGGGGCCTGGGTCACCACCCTCGGTGCGGACGGCGTACGGATCGACCGCGACGGCGCGGAGCCGTGCCGGGTGCCGGCCGTCCCGGCCGGGGCGACGGCCGACCCGACCGGTGCGGGCGACGCCTTCCGCGCCGGTTTCCTCGCCGCGACGAGCCGGGGGCTTCCGCCGGCGGCCGCGGCGCAGCTGGGCTGCGCGCTGGCCACCGCCGCGCTGCGCACGACGGGCCCGCAAGAGTACGACGCACGCCCCGCCGGCCTGCTCGCGGACCTCACCACCGCCTATGGGCCCGGCGCCGCCCGGCTGTTCACCTCATGGCTGGGAGCACTCTCGTGAGCGCCCGCGTCGCATCGTTGCGTGCGGCGTTGGCCTCGCGGGTGGTGGTCGCCGATGGGGCGATGGGCACCATGCTGCAGGCGCAGGATCCGTCCATGGAGGACTTTCAGCAGCTGGAGG
>NZ_JBSHAW010000103.1:0-2551 GCF_053611685.1 Streptomyces sp. NPDC054786
GGGCGGCCCCCCCCCCGGCCGCCGCCCCCCCCCGGGCCGCCCTCCGGCACCCTGTTCCGGAGCGCGCCGCGTCCCCCCTTTTCCGGCATCACCTCTCCCGTCATGCCGGATCTTGACGGTAAGCGGCACGGACCCGCGCCTTCCTCCTGTCTGAGGGGGAGCCGCGGCGCTCCCCCGGGGGAGGAGAGGGGGCCGTACGTACAACCAGCGCGGTATGCCGCACCCCCCGAAGGGCGGAGGGCGGCCGGCCAACTCGGGCCGGTGCCGGGGCGTATGTCCCCCTTGGCGAGGAGTGGCCGTCCGGCCCGGCATCTCCCCCTACCTCCAGTGGTGCAACCCGCGCGGATCGGGTAACTCTCACAAGTAGCGCTGTCCAGCGGCCGACCGGCCCGCCGGCGCAGAACTCCCGATCCCGCGGCGAGGTGAGCTCCTGATGACCGCTCCATCCATCCGCAACGTTTCCGAGCGCGAAGCACGCCAGGTCGCCGAGGCGGCCCGCGAGCAGGACTGGCGCAAGCCCAGCTTCGCCAAGGAACTGTTCCTGGGGCGTTTCCGGCTCGACCTCATCCATCCGCACCCGACCCCCGCGGTCGACGACGTACGCCGCGGCGAGAAGTTCCTCGCCACGCTGCGCGACTTCTGCGAGACGGAGATCGACGGCGCCCGGATCGAGCGCGAGGGGCAGATCCCGGACGAGACCGTGAACGGGCTCAAGGAGCTCGGCGCGTTCGGCATGAAGATCGATGCGAAGTACGGCGGCCTGGGGCTCACCCAGGTCTACTACAACCGGGCGCTCGCGCTGGTCGGCACCGCCAGCCCCGCCATCGGCGCGCTGCTCTCCGCGCATCAGTCGATCGGCGTACCGCAGCCCCTGAAGCTGTTCGGCACCAAGGAGCAGAAGGAGACCTTCCTGCCGCGCTGTGCCCGTACGGACATCTCGGCGTTCCTGCTGACCGAGCCCGATGTCGGCTCGGACCCGGCCCGGCTGGCGACCTCGGCGGTCCCGGACGGCACCGACTACGTCCTCGACGGGGTCAAGCTGTGGACCACCAACGGGGTGGTCGCCGATCTGCTGGTGGTGATGGCGCGAGTGCCCGCCTCCGAGGGGCACAAGGGCGGCATCACGGCCTTCGTCGTCGAGGCCGGCTCCCCCGGCATCACGGTCGAGAACCGCAACGCCTTCATGGGCCTGCGCGGCCTGGAGAACGGGGTGACCCGCTTCCACCAGGTACGGGTCCCCGCCGCCAACCGCATCGGGCCCGAGGGTGCCGGCCTGAAGATCGCCCTGACCACCCTCAACACCGGCCGGCTCTCGCTGCCCGCGATGTGCGTCGGCTCCGGCAAGTGGTGCCTGAAGATCGCCCGTGAGTGGTCCGCTGCCCGCGAGCAGTGGGGCCGGCCGGTCGCCAAGCACGAGGCCGTCGGCGCCAAGATCTCCTTCATCGCCGCCACCACCTTCGCCCTCGAAGCCGTCGTCGACCTCTCCTCCCAGATGGCCGACGAGAACCGCAACGACATCCGCATCGAGGCCGCCCTCGCCAAGCTCTACGGCTCCGAGATGGGCTGGCTGATGGCCGACGAGCTCGTCCAGATCCGCGGCGGCCGCGGCTACGAGACCGCCGACTCGCTCGCCGCCCGCGGCGAACGCTCCGTCCCCGCCGAGCAGATGCTCCGCGATATGCGCATCAACCGGATCTTCGAGGGCTCCACGGAGATCATGCATCTGCTGATCGCCCGCGAGGCGGTGGACGCCCATCTGTCGGTCGCCGGTGACCTCATCGACCCCGACAAGTCCCTCGCCGACAAGGGCCGGGCGGCGGCCAAGGCCGGCGGGTTCTACGCCCGCTGGCTGCCCAAGCTCGTCGCCGGTCCGGGCCAACTCCCGCGTACCTACCAGGAGTTCGGCCGTCTGGCCGGTCATCTGCGCTATGTCGAGCGGACCTCACGCAAGCTCGCCCGCTCCACCTTCTACGCGATGTCCCGCTGGCAGGGCCGGATGGAGACCAAACAGGGCTTCCTCGGCCGGATCGTGGACATCGGCGCCGAACTCTTCGCGATGAGCGCCGCCTGCGTACGGGCCGAGTACCTGACCGAGACCGGCGATCACGGCCGCGAGGCGCAGCAGCTGGCCGATGTGTTCTGCCGGCAGGCGCGGATTCGCGTCGAGGAGCTGTTCGGCCGGCTGTGGACCAACACCGACGAACTCGACCGCAAGGTCGTCGACGGGGTCCTCGACGGCAGCTACACCTGGCTGGAGGAGGGCATGATCGACCCCAGCGATGACGGCCCCTGGATCGCGGATGCCACCCCGGGCCCGAGCGGGACGGACAGTGTCCGGCGGCCCATCCGCTGAGCGGACCGCGGCTGCACACACCCGGGGCGGGTCCGCACGTCGGACCGGCCCCGGGTGTGTGCGGTGCGCAGCAGTCGGGGCCCGCAAGATCGGTATGACCTGCCCTAGGGCGTGTCGTTTGGATCATGGCGGGCTCGCGGGGTCTGGCACGCACGCTCGCCGCGTTGTCGTCACTCGCCGACGCTCCGCGTCGACTCC
>NZ_JBSHAW010000104.1:0-2384 GCF_053611685.1 Streptomyces sp. NPDC054786
CCGGCCAAGCCAACTACGCCACCGCAAACGTCTTCCTCGACGCCCTGGCCGTACACCGCCGAACCACCGGACTACCCGCCACCTCACTCGACTGGGGCCTGTGGGCCGGCACCGGCATGGGCGCACAGCTCGACGACGCGGCTCTGGCCCGTATGGCCCGCCTGGGCCTCGAACCGCTGACCACCGAGCAGAACCTCCGGCTGCTCGATCTCGCGGCCTCGGGCGACGCACCCGCCGTGGTGGCGGTGCGCCTGGAATTGCGCGCACTCCAGGCCCTCGGCGACGAATTGCCGCACCTCCTGCGCGGACTGGTCCGCACCCCGGCACGCCGGACCGCCGCCAGCGGCCCGGTCGCCGTCGAGGTCTCCCTCGGCGGGCAGCTGGCCGCACTGTCCGAGTCGGAGCGCGACGACCTCCTCCTCGACCTGGTGCGTACCCAGATCGCCGAAGTCCTCGGCCATGACGGCGCGGAGGCGATCGAGCCCGGGCGGGCCTTCAGCGACATCGGATTCGACTCGCTGTCCTCGGTGGAGCTGCGCAACCGGCTCAACTCGACCACTGGGCTGCGGCTCTCCGCGACCCTTGTGTTCGACTATCCGACGCCGCGTGCACTCGCGAAGCACATCGCGGGCAAGCTGCTGGACGTGCGGGAGGAAGCGGTCGCCAAGGCCGGTGCCGTCCTCGCGCCCCTCACCGACGATCCCGTCGTCATCGTCGGCATGGCCTGCCGCTACCCCGGCGGCGTGACCTCTCCGGAAGAGCTGTGGCAGCTCGTGGCCGAGGGCACCGACGCCATCGCAGGTTTTCCGGCCGACCGCGGCTGGCCCGAGGACCTGTACGACCCGGAGCCGGGGACTGCGGGCAAGACCTACTCCCGCGAGGGCGGATTCCTCTACGACGCCGCCGAGTTCGACCCCGCGTTCTTCGACATCAGCCCGCGTGAAGCCACGGCCATGGACCCGCAGCAGCGGCTCCTGCTGGAGACCTCCTGGGAGACCTTCGAGCGCGCCGGCATCGACCCGGTTGCCATGCGCGGCAGCCGGACCGGTGTCTTCGCCGGCGTGATGTACCACGACTGGGGGACCCGGCTCGGAGAAGTGCCGGAGGAGATCGCCGGCTACCTCGGCAACGGCAGCCTCGCCAGCGTCGTCTCCGGACGAGTGGCCTACGCCCTCGGGCTGGAGGGCCCGGCGGTGACGGTGGACACGGCGTGCTCGTCATCGCTGGTGGCCCTGCACATGGCTGCGCAGGCGCTGCGCTCCGGTGAGTGCTCGCTAGCCCTTGCCGGCGGCGTCACCGTGATGTCCACACCAGACACCTTCATCGACATGAGCCGCCAGCGCGGCCTGGCCGCCGACGGCCGCTGCAAGTCCTTCGCCGGCGCGGCCGACGGCACCGGCTGGAGCGAAGGCGCCGGCCTGCTGCTCCTGGAGCGGCTGTCGGACGCGCAGCGCAACGGGCACCGAGTGCTCGGCGTGGTCCGGGGCTCGGCGATCAACCAGGACGGCGCCTCCAACGGCCTCACCGCCCCGAACGGTCCGTCCCAGCAGCGCGTCATCCAGCAGGCCCTGAACAGCGCCGGTCTGGCCTCTTCCGAGGTGGACGCGGTGGAGGGCCATGGCACGGGCACCACCCTCGGCGACCCGATCGAGGCCCAGGCGCTGCTGGCCACGTACGGACAAGGGCGCGAGGAGGGCCGGCCGTTGTGGCTCGGCTCGATCAAGTCCAACATGGGCCACACTCAGGCCGCCGCCGGCGTCGCCGGGATCATCAAGATGGTGATGGCGATGCGGCACGGCATCCTGCCCCGGACCATGCACGTCGATGAGCCCTCGCCCAAGGTGGACTGGGAGTCCGGAGCTGTCGAACTGCTCACCGAACAGCAGCCGTGGCCGACGGTTGACCGCCGGCGCCGGGCCGGCATCTCCTCGTTCGGCATCAGCGGTACCAACGCCCACGTGATCATCGAGCAGGCGCCCGAAGAGCCCGAACCCGTCACGGCGTCCGAACCGGCCGCCCCCGTGGGTACCCTGCTGCCCTTCCTCATCTCGGCGCGGACCCCCGAGGCGATGCGCGCCCAGGCCGGACGGCTGCGCACGTTCTTGGATGGCGAGCCGGCAGCCGGACTCGCCATTGTGGCCCGCTCGTTGGCCACCCGGCGGCCCGCCCTCGAACACCGTGCGGTCGTGCTCAGCGCCGACCGCGACGACCTCATCAGCGGACTGACGGCACTGGCCGACGGCAGGGCCGCGCTGTCGGACTCCGCGCGGGACGGCAAGCTCGCGTTCGTGTTCACCGGTCAGGGTGCGCAGCGGTTGGGGATGGGGAGTGAGCTGTACGACGCGTTCCCGGTGTTCGCGCGGGCGCTGGACGCGGTGGTCGCT
>NZ_JBSHAW010000105.1:0-2336 GCF_053611685.1 Streptomyces sp. NPDC054786
GTGCGCGGCCGCCCGTCAGGGAAGCCGCGCACCGGGCGCCCGGCGGGCCGCACCGTTCAGTGCGTATCGCTCCTCAACGGCTTCCACCACGCCGGGTTGTCCCGGTACCAGTCCACCGTCTCGCCCAGGCCCCGCGCGAAGGAGACCGCCGGCGCATACCCCAGCTCACGGCGGATCTTGCCGTCGTCCAGGGCATAGCGCAGATCGTGGCCCTTGCGGTCGGGCACCCGGCGCACCAGCTGCGGGTCCGCATGGCACAGCTCCAGCAGCAGCTCGGTCATCTGCCGATTGGAACGCTGGTTGCCCTGGCCGATGTTGTAGACCTCGCCGGCCTCCCCACGGGTCAGCACCAGCTGGATGGCCCGGCAGTGATCGTCGACGTGCAGCCACTCCCGTACGTTCCTGCCGTCCCCGTACAAGGGCACCGGTTCTCCCTGCAGCAGGTTCGTGACGAACCGGGGGATCAGCTTTTCGGGGTGCTGGTAGGGGCCGTAGTTGTTGGAGCACCGGGTGATCGACAGATCGAGACCGTGGGTGCGCCAGTACGAGCGGGCGACGAGATCGGCGGACGCCTTGGACGCGGCGTAGGGGGAGTTGGGCAGCAGCGGGTGGTCCTCGGTCCAGGCGCCCTCGGCGATCGACCCGTACACCTCGTCCGTGGAGATGTGCACGACCCGCGGTATGCGGGCGGCGACACAGGCGTCGAGCAGCGTCTGGGTGCCGCCGACGTTGGTGCGGACGAACGCGCCGGCGTCGGTCAGGGAGCGGTCGACATGGGACTCCGCGGCGAAGTGGACCACCGCGTCGTGGCCCGGCAGCAGGTCGAGGAGCAGTCCCCGGTCGCAGACGTCCCCCTCGATGAAGGCCAGCCGGGGGTGACTCGCCGGCAGGTTCGCCCGGTTGCCCGCGTAGGTGAGTTTGTCCAGGACGGTCACCGAGGCCTTCTCATGGCCCGGGTAGCCGCCGGCGAGGAGGGTGCGGACGTAGTGGGAGCCGATGAATCCGGCTCCGCCGGTCACCAGGAGTTTCATGTGCCGGCCTCCGCAGGGACCAGGGGATGCATGGGGTGTCCTCTTCCTAGTGTCGGTCCGGTTGCCGCTGTGGGACGGCGGTGGACAGGCCGAGGTTCTGGTGGATCTCCAGTGTCGCGGTGGACCGGTTCAGGGTGATGTAGTGCAGGCCCGGCGCTCCTTCGGCCAGCAGCCGCTCGGCCATCATGGTGGCGTGCTCGACGCCGATGCGATGGGCTGCCGCGGGGTCGTCACGGGCCGCCTCCAGCCGGTGCGCCAGATCTTCGGGGAACGCCGCATGGCTCAGCTCGGCGAAGCGGCGGATCTGGCGTACGTCGGTGGCCGGCATGATCTCGGGAATGACCGGGGTGTCGCAGCCGGCCGCGGCGACCCGGTCCCGCAGCCGCAGATAGTCCTCCACGCGGAAGAACATCTGGGTGAGGGCGTAATCGGCGCCGGCCCGGCACTTGGCGACGAAATGACGGATGTCGCTGTCCCAGTCCGGTGAGGCGGGGTGCCGTTCGGGG
The DNA here is from genome assembly GCF_053611685.1 of Streptomyces sp. NPDC054786. Lineage (NCBI taxonomy): Bacteria > Bacillati > Actinomycetota > Actinomycetes > Kitasatosporales > Streptomycetaceae > Streptomyces > Streptomyces sp. NPDC054786. The sequence goes on from NZ_JBSHAW010000105.1 coordinate 1,538, forward strand.
AAGGCGGCCACGCCGACGCTGAACTCACCGGACTCCTTCACCAGCCTCACCAGCTCCTGGGCATGGCGCAGTCCGTGCGGATGCGGACGCCAGGGACCGTTGGGGGCGCCGGGCGGATCGCCGCGCAGGGCGAGCACATCGCGTACGCCCGCGTCCGCGTACTGCCCGATGATGTGCCGCAGCTGGGCGACCGAGTGGCCGACGGCGGTGAGATGGGCCACCGGCCGCAGTGTGGTTTCGGCGGCCAGCCGCTTGGTGACCTCGATCGTTCGGTCGCGGGAGGAACCACCGGCCCCGTACGTCACGGAGACAAACGTCGGTGACAGCGCCTCGATACGGCGGATGGCCTGCCACAGTGCCCGCTCGCCGGCCGCGGATTTCGGCGGGAAGAACTCGAAGGACAGCGAGCGCGCTCCCGTGGCCAGCGTGTCGCGCAGGGCGTTCATCCCCGGCCTCCCGCGTTGAAGTAGCCGGCTTCGGGGTGGTGGACGACGAGGGCGTCGGTGGACTGCTCGGGGTGCAGCTGGAACTCCTCGGAGAGCTCGACACCGATCCGCTCCGGCCGCAGCAGGACCGCGATCTTGGCGCGGTCCTCCAGATCCGGGCAGGCGGGATAGCCGAAGGAGTAGCGGCAGCCCTGGTACTCGGTGCGCAGCATGCCGTCCAGAGTGTCCGGGTCGCCGGAGCCGATGGCGAGTTCGCTCCGGACCCGGGCGTGCCAGTACTCGGCCAGGGCTTCGGCCAACTGGACGGACAGGCCGTGGAGTTCGAGGTAGTCGCGGTAGGAGTTGGCCTCGAA
>NZ_JBSHAW010000106.1:0-1646 GCF_053611685.1 Streptomyces sp. NPDC054786
ATGGGACAAGACTGCCTCACCAACGACGTCACCTTCGTCTCCACACTCCGCCGCGACCGCCCCGAGGAGCACGAGCTGCTCACCGGGCTGAGCCGCCTCCACACCCTCGGGATCTCCCCGGACTGGCACGCCTACTACGCCGGCACCGGCACCCACCGCATCGACCTGCCCACCTACGCCTTCCAACACGAACGCTACTGGCTGGACACCAAGGAGTATCTGGCGGAATTGTGGCACGACGGTGGCGACGTGGTCGACGCCGGACTCGAAACGGTGGGGCATCCCTTCGTGGGAGCGGCGGTCTGGTCGCCCGAAGGCGACAGCGTCACTTTCACCGGGCGGCTGTCGGCGAAGTCGGCTCCGTGGCTGGCCGATCATTCGGTCAACGGGCTCGCCCTGTTCCCAGGGACGGGTTTTGTGGAACTGGTGCTGGCTGCTGGTGTCCATGTCGGGTGCGGGATGCTGGAGGAGTTGACGTTGGAGGCGCCGCTGGTGCTGCCGGAGCGCCGGGGAGTGGCGTTCCAGATCGTGGTCGGCGAGGACAAGGCAGGCCGCACCGTCACCGTGTACTCACGGGACGAGTCGTCCGACGGCCCCTGGACCCGCAACGCATCCGGCCTGCTGACCACCGATGCCGCCGCCGAGCCCGCCCCCCTGACCGAGTGGCCGCCGCGTGGTGCGGAGGTGTTGCCGGTGGAAGGGTTGTACGGGGAGCTGGCCGAGGCCGGTTTCGGGTACGGGCCGGTGTTCCAGGGGCTGCGGGCTGCGTGGCGGCGTGGTGAGGAGCTGTTCGCGGAGGTTGCGCTTCCCGACGGAGCGGATGATGCCGCGGCGTACGGTCTGCATCCGGCGCTCTTCGACGCCTGCCTCCACCTGATCGGACTGACGTCGGACGGCGGCCCGGCGCGAGTGCCGTTCGCATGGTCGGGAGTGCCCCTGCATGCCACAGGGGCAGCGCAGGTCCGGGTCCGCCTGGTGCTGCGGGATGCCGGTACCGTGTCCCTCGACGTCTTCGACGGCAGCGGTGCGGCTGTGCTCGCCGTCGAGTCGCTGGTCCTCCGGGAGCCGTCAGTCGTGCGCCCTGTCCGGCACGACGATCTGTACCGCGTGGAGTGGACACCGGTCTCTGTGGACCCGTCCGTCAGCGCGTCCGCGGTCACCGTGCTGAAGACCGACCCAGGCGTCGGCACCGACGCCGTGCACGCTTCCGTGCAATGGGCGTTGGCCGAGCTCCGGTCCCGACTGGGCAGCGAGGACCGGCTTGCTTTCGTCACCCGCGGTGCGGTGGCGCTGCCGGGAGAAGACGTCACCGATCTCGCCGGTGCGGCGGTATGGGGTCTCGTACGCTCCGCACAAGCCGAACACCCCGGCAGGTTCGTCCTCATCGACCTCGACACCACCGGTGACACTGCGGACGACGACGTGGCGGTACGGGCGGCCCTGGCGACCGGTGAGCCGCAGACCTCCGTGCGCGGCGGGACCGTCTGCGCGGCCAGGCTCGTACGCGTGCCCGCCCCCTCCCCGGAGGCGGAGACAGCGCCTGCCGCGGTCTTCGGTCCTGATGGGGTGGTGTTGGTGACGGGTGCGGGTGGTGCGCTGGGTGGTGTGGTGGCGCGGCATCTGGTGTCGGCGCATGGGGTGAGGCG
>NZ_JBSHAW010000107.1:0-1645 GCF_053611685.1 Streptomyces sp. NPDC054786
CCGTCAACCGAGGGCGACGGCGGCATTTCGAGGACAGGACCTCGGTCGGTCACACGACTTCAGTACTTGCTGATGCAGGAGAGCGTGACCCGCCCGACCTTGGCATTCGGAATGCTGTGCTTGATGCTCCAGGCTTCCACCCGCCACTTCACCGAACGCATCTCGGTCGGGGTCGCGCGGTCCGTCACGAGGACCTGCTGGGAACCACCGAAATTGTGCGTGTGCAGCGCGCCGCCGCTCGTCGACTTGAAGCGGTGCTTCATGTTGCCGATTCCGGCGGAGGCGATGTAGACCGTCTTACCCGCGGGGCAGCGCTTGGTGCCGGACTTCTTCTGGCTGAGCTTGTCCGACGCCTTTCCGACCCGCCACCCCTGCGTGCTGCAGTAGCCGTACACCTTGCTCAGGTTCTTCCCGTTCCCGTAGGTCGAAGTGACCTTCCATTTGACGGACTTGCGCCAGGTGGGAACGGTCCGCGTCGAGATGCCGTCGGGCGTGTGCCGCCACACCCGCGAGACCAGGTGGCCGCCCTTGGGCTTCCACGACACCCGCGAGGCACCGGCCGCCGAGTCCCAGATCCAGGCGGTCTCGCCCTTCTTATGGCAGTTGAGCCTGCCGCTCTTCGAATGGAATCCACCGGCTTTGACGACTGCGGCGGGCTGCTCCGCTGCGGCCGGGACCGCATTCACGGAGGTGGAGTTGGAGCCGGAGGAGGAGTTGGCTTGCGCCGACTCGTTGCCCATCACCGGTATCAGCACAGCGGTACCGACGGCGAGTGCGCACGCCGACGTAGCCACTCGACGGGGGAGTCCCATACGCGTCCCATCTCTTTTCAGGTCTGACATGAACACCGCCCACAGTAGGGGCGCTCGTTCAGACCCCGCTATTGCCCGAAAGGGCAACGCCAGGCCCCTTGCAGGGCTTCGCCGCAGGCGTTCATGTCGCCCGTTCGTACAATATCGACGAGCGCTCAGTTGCCTTACTCTCTGCGGCAGTTGGTGGCAGAACAACGAAGGCATGCAACTCCCGCCGGAGGTAGTCAGCACGTGTTGAACCAAAAGGGGAAGGCGCTCCTCATCGGCGCCACCGCGGCGCTCGCCGTCACGACTGCGGCGCCGGCCCACGCCGGGACCCAGGCCACGGCCGCGAAGGTCAGCAAGCACCAAGAGGTCCGCTGCGTCACGCAGAGCGGCAGGACCTGCGCCTACTCGGCTTCCTTCTTCTACTGGAACAAGAAGGGCTCCGCCAAGCGCGGCCTGAACTATGTCCAGACGGCCAGGTCTCCGTACAAGGCGGGCAAGGCCCGCTGGCTGTACAAGCAGCCGGGCGGCAAGACGCACGTCGGCAAGAGCTGGCGCAAGGCCCACGCGATTCAGCACGGCAACGCCGCCGAGGTCGACTGGGGCAAGGTGGGGGCGACCGTGGGCCCGAAGCTCCGCAAGGGCACGCTCGTCTGCGTGCAGTGGGCACACCTCGCGAAGAAGGCGTGCCACACGCTCAAGTAGCCTGCGCCGAAAGGCTGTTGGATAAGGGGGGTGGCGCCCCCCGGGCGGGCCCCCCCCTACCGGTGAAGAGTGAGACCCAGCCGGTGGGGTATAAACCAAGAAAGCCGCCGACCACCAAGCACGTTTATTTAGAGGGGGGGGGC
>NZ_JBSHAW010000108.1:0-1529 GCF_053611685.1 Streptomyces sp. NPDC054786
GCACCCGTCGACTGGTCCCCGCTACTCACCAACCGCCCCGGCACACACACAGACCTCCCCACCTACGCCTTCCAACGCCAACGCTACTGGCTCGACACCCGGGCCTATCTCGCCGACTCCTGGCTCGGCGGCTCTGCCGATGTCCGGGAGGCCGGGCTGACCGCGTTCGAGCACCCCATGCTCGGCGCCGCCCTCCGGTCGCCCGAAGGGGAGAGGATCACGTTCACCGGGCGCCTGTCGGCAGAGTCGACGCCGTGGCTGCTCGACCATGCCGTGGGCGGTATACCTCTTCTGCCCGGTACTGGCTTTGTGGAGTTGGTGCTGGCTGCCGGTGCCCATGTCGGGTGCGGGGCACTGGAGGAACTGACGTTGGAAGCTCCGCTGGTGTTGCCGGAACGCGGCGGGATGTCGGTCCAGGTCGTGATCGGCGAGGACTCGGGCGGGAACGGGCGTCCGGTGACCGTGTACTCGTGTCACGAGGCGTCGGAGGGTCCGTGGACCCGGCATGCGTCTGGTGCGCTCCTGGCCGGCGACGGGGTCACCAAGTCCGTCTCCCTGGGCGAGTGGCCGCCGCGTGGTGCGGAGGTGTTGCCGGTGGAAGGGTTGTACGGGGAGCTGGCCGAGGCCGGTTTCGGCTACGGGCCGGTGTTCCAGGGGCTGCGGGCTGCGTGGCGGCGTGGTGAGGAGCTGTTCGCGGAGGTTGCGCTTCCCGACGGTGCGGATGATGGAGCGGCGTACGGTCTGCATCCGGCGCTCTTCGACGCCTGCCTCCACCTGATCGGACTGGTGTCGGACGGCGGCCCGGCGCGAGTGCCGTTCGCATGGTCCGACGTGGCGCTGCATGCCTGGGGGGCCTCGGCAGTGCGCGTCCGAGTGTCGCCCGACGCCGGTTCGGACGCCATGACACTGGAGATCTCCGACACCTCTGGCACGCCGGTGGCCTCGGTGGGGTCCCTTGTGTTGCGCGAGCCCGCTGCCGTGCGCCAACCCACCCGGAACGGCCTGTACCACGTGGTCTGGACCCCGGTGTCGGCGGGCCGGGACGCATCGGTTGCGGACTTCACCACTCTGCGGCTCGAACCCGCCCGTGACGCTGCCGCCGTGCATGCGGCCGTACAGCGCGCGCTGGCCGAGGTGCAGAGCGCACTGGCCTCCGGCACTCGGCTTGCTTTCGTCACCTGCGGTGCGGTGGCGCTGCCGGGAGAAGACGTCACCGATCTCGCCGGTGCGGCGGTATGGGGTCTCGTACGCTCCGCGCAAGCCGAACACCCAGGTGCGTTCCTGCTGGTCGACACCGACAGGGCCGGCGACACCGACGTCCATGCTGCGGCCGCCGCCGGCGAGCCGCAGATCCTCGCCCGGGCCGGGCAGCTGTTCGCCCCCCGGTTGCAACACGTCGTCCCGTCCGACGAGCACCACGTGCAGACGCAGGAGTTCGGTCCTGATGGGGTGGTGTTGGTGACGGGTGCGGGTGGTGCGCTGGGTGGTGTGGTGGCGCGGCATCTGGTGTCGGCGCATGGGGTGAGGCG
>NZ_JBSHAW010000109.1:0-1199 GCF_053611685.1 Streptomyces sp. NPDC054786
CGCGAGTGCGGTGACGCGGGCCTTGAGGGCTTCGGCGTCGTGGGCGGGCTTGAGTGCCTGGGCGATGATGTCGGCGACCTCGCGGAAGTCCTCGGCCTGGAAGCCGCGGGTGGCGAGGGCGGGGGTGCCGATGCGCAGGCCGGAGGTGACCATCGGGGGCCGCGGGTCGTTCGGGATGGCGTTGCGGTTGACGGTGATGCCGACCTCGTGGAGGCGGTCCTCGGCCTCCTGCCCGTTCAGCTCGCTGTCGCGCAGGTCGACCAGGACGAGGTGGACGTCGGTGCCGCCGGACAGCACGGAGACGCCGTGCTGCCTGACGTCGTCCTGGATCAGGCGTTCGGCGAGGATGCGGGCGCCGTCGAGGGTGCGCTGCTGGCGTTCCTTGAAGTCGTCGGAGGCGGCGACCTTGAAGGAGACGGCCTTGGCGGCGATGACGTGTTCGAGGGGGCCGCCCTGCTGGCCGGGGAAGACCGCGGAGTTGATCTTCTTGGCGAGGTCCTGGGTGGAGAGGATGACGCCGCCGCGGGGGCCGCCGAGGGTCTTGTGGGTGGTGGTGGTCACGACGTGGGCGTGGGGCACCGGGTTGGGGTGCAGGCCGGCGGCGACGAGGCCGGCGAAGTGGGCCATGTCGACCATGAGGTAGGCGCCGACCTCGTCGGCGATGCGGCGGAAGGCGGCGAAGTCGAGCTGGCGGGGGTAGGCGGACCAGCCGGCGACGATGAGCTTGGGGCGGTGTTCCCTGGCGAGGCGTTCGACCTCTTCCATGTCGACGAGGTTGGTCTTCTCGTCGACGTGGTAGGGCACGACGTGGTAGAGCTTGCCGCTGAAGTTGATCTTCATGCCGTGGGTGAGGTGTCCGCCGTGGGCGAGGTTGAGGCCCAGGATGGTGTCGCCCGGCTTGATGAGGGCGAACATGGCGGCGGCGTTGGCCTGTGCGCCGGAGTGCGGCTGGACGTTGGCGGCTTCGGCGCCGAAGAGGGTCTTGATGCGGTCGATGGCGATCTGTTCGACGACGTCGACGTGTTCGCAGCCGCCGTAGTAGCGGCGGCCGGGGTAGCCCTCGGCGTACTTGTTGGTCAGGACGGAGCCCTGGGCCTCCATGACGGCGACGGGGGCGAAGTTCTCCGAGGCGATCATTTCGAGGGTGGACTGCTGGCGGTGGAGTTCGGCGTCGACGGCGGCGGCGACGTCGGGGTCGA
>NZ_JBSHAW010000110.1:0-1087 GCF_053611685.1 Streptomyces sp. NPDC054786
CGGACGACGTGGAATGTCGCCCACACCTAGTTCCCAACGTTTACGGCGTGGACTACCAGGGTATCTAATCCTGTTCGCTCCCCACGCTTTCGCTCCTCAGCGTCAGTATCGGCCCAGAGATCCGCCTTCGCCACCGGTGTTCCTCCTGATATCTGCGCATTTCACCGCTACACCAGGAATTCCGATCTCCCCTACCGAACTCTAGCCTGCCCGTATCGAATGCAGACCCGGGGTTAAGCCCCGGGCTTTCACATCCGACGTGACAAGCCGCCTACGAGCTCTTTACGCCCAATAATTCCGGACAACGCTTGCGCCCTACGTATTACCGCGGCTGCTGGCACGTAGTTAGCCGGCGCTTCTTCTGCAGGTACCGTCACTCTCGCTTCTTCCCTGCTGAAAGAGGTTTACAACCCGAAGGCCGTCATCCCTCACGCGGCGTCGCTGCATCAGGCTTTCGCCCATTGTGCAATATTCCCCACTGCTGCCTCCCGTAGGAGTCTGGGCCGTGTCTCAGTCCCAGTGTGGCCGGTCGCCCTCTCAGGCCGGCTACCCGTCGTCGCCTTGGTAGGCCATCACCCCACCAACAAGCTGATAGGCCGCGGGCTCATCCTTCACCGCCGGAGCTTTCCACCACCAGACCATGCGGTCGGTAGTCGTATCCGGTATTAGACCCCGTTTCCAGGGCTTGTCCCAGAGTGAAGGGCAGATTGCCCACGTGTTACTCACCCGTTCGCCACTAATCCCCGGCCGAAGCCGGTTCATCGTTCGACTTGCATGTGTTAAGCACGCCGCCAGCGTTCGTCCTGAGCCAGGATCAAACTCTCCGTGAATGTTTACCCGTAATCGGGTGAAACACACACGAGAGCGGAACGACCAGACGGAATAGGTCCGGTCGTTCACAGCGTCCTCGCTGTGTGTGCCATCCGCACCACATGGGCGGGATGGACTTTCAAAGGAACCTCATCCACCGAGGTGGACGGGGTATCAACATATCTGGCGTTGACTTTTGGCACGCTGTTGAGTTCTCAAGGAACGGACGCTTCCTTTGTGCCTGTTTCACCAGGCTCTCCGGGCGCTTCCCTTCGGT
>NZ_JBSHAW010000111.1:0-1067 GCF_053611685.1 Streptomyces sp. NPDC054786
GTTCAGGAGCACTTCACCCGACTGGGCCGTAAGGCGACCCGGTTGAAGGTGTCGCATGCGTTCCACTCGCCGCTGATGGAGCCGATGCTCGCCGAATTCGAGCGGGTGGCTGCCTCGCTCACCTACAACCAGCCGCAAGTTTCCTTTGTGTCGACACTGACCGGTGCCCCGGTCACCACCGAGCTGACCGCGCCGGGCTATTGGGTGCGGCATGTGCGCGAGGCGGTCCGTTTCGCCGATGCCGTGCGTGTCCTGGAGACGGAGGGCGTGACGCGGTTCCTGGAAGTGGGGCCCGATGCCGTGCTGACGTCGATGGCGCAGGAGAGCGTGGAGTCGGAGTCGGACGTCCTCGCCCCGACGTCGCGGCACAGCCGTCCGGAGCCAGACGCCCTGCTCACCGCCGTCGCCAGGCTCCATGTGTCGGGTGTGACCGTCGACTGGGAGGCACTCTTCGTGGGGCGCGGTGCGCGTCCGGTCCCACTGCCGACGTACGCCTTCCAACGGCAGAGGTACTGGCTGGACACGCTCGACTATCTTGCCGAGTCGTGGATCGCCACCGAACTCGGCAGCGTGGGCTCCGCCGGTCTGGCTGTGACTGGTCATCCGTTGTTGGGTGCGGCGGTGTCGCTGGCCGACTCGGATGGGGTGGTGTTGACGGGGCGGTTGTCGCTGGCCACGCACGGGTGGCTGGCTGATCATGCCGTGGGCGGTGCGGTCTTGTTCCCGGGCGCCGGGTTCGTCGAGTTGGCGCTCTGTGCCGGGGACGAGGTCGGCTGTGACGTGCTGGAGGAGCTGACCCTTGAGGCGCCGCTGGTTCTGCCTGAGCAGGGGAGCGTACGGATCCAGGTGACGGTGGGCATGCGCGACGAGTCGGGCACTTGCTCGCTGGGCATCTATTCACGCGCCGACGATGAAGGTGCGCCGTGGGTGCGCCACGCGGCGGGTGTCCTGTCCACGGGCGCGGTATCGCCGTCGTTCGACTTGGTGCAGTGGCCGCCTGTCGGCGCTGAGCCGGTGGCTTTGGATGGTTTGTATGAGGGGCTGGCGGGTGCCGGTCTTGAGTATGG
>NZ_JBSHAW010000112.1:0-1050 GCF_053611685.1 Streptomyces sp. NPDC054786
GGTGTTCGTTTTCCCTGGTCAGGGTTCGCAGTGGGCCGGCATGGCAGTAGAGCTGCTGGACTCCGCCCCGGCCTTTGCCGAGTCCATGACCCAATGCGCCCACGCCCTCCAAGCCTTCACCGACTGGAACCTGACCGACGTCCTCCGCGGCCGACCCGACGCACCCGCACTCGACACCGTGGACGTCATACAACCCGCACTCTGGGCAGTCATGGTCTCACTCGCCCGACTCTGGCAATCCCACGGAGTCCACCCCGACGCCGTCGTCGGCCACTCCCAGGGCGAAATCGCCGCAGCCGTCATAGCCGGCGCCCTCACCCTCGAAGACGGCGCCCGCACAGTCGCCCTCCGCAGCCAGCTCATCGCCGAAGAACTCGCCGGACCCGGCGGCATGCTGTCCATCACGCTGCCCGCCACCCAGACCCGACAACGCATCGAACCCTGGGGCAACAAACTCTCCCTCGCCGCCATCAACAGCCCCCGCTCCACCGTCGTCTGCGGCCACACCACAGCACTCGACGAACTCCAGACCACACTGGAAAACGACCACATACGCACCCGCCGCATCCCCGTCGACTATGCCTCACACTCAGCATTCGTCGAAACCATCAAAGACCGCCTGCTCCAAGCACTCACCCCACTCCAACCCCGCACCGCCGAAATCCCCCTCTACTCCACCGTCACCGGCGACCTCCTCGACACCACCACCATGAACGCCGAGTACTGGTACACCAACCTCCGCAACACAGTGCTCTTCGAAGACGCCACCCGCGCCCTCCTCACCACCGGACACAACCTCTTCATCGAAACCAGCCCACACCCCGTACTCAAAACCGGCCTCGAGGAAACCATCACCACCACCCACACCAACGCCACCACCATCGGCTCCCTGCACCGCCAAGAGGGCACCCTCACCCGCTTCACCACATCCCTGGCCCAGGCATACGTACACGGAGCACCCGTCGACTGGTCCCCGCTACTCACCAACCGCCCCGGCACACACACAGACCTCCCCACCTACGCCTTCCAACGCCAACGCTACTGGCTCGA
>NZ_JBSHAW010000113.1:0-1024 GCF_053611685.1 Streptomyces sp. NPDC054786
GCGCTAGGTAAGCTGATTTTGTCCTACCCTATAGTGGTGCCAGGTAAGCTGATTTTGACCTACCCTATAATGCTGCCGGGTAGGTTGATTTTAGTATACCTTATGGTGGTATAGGGTAACTGAGGGGTGCCTGGACTACCTACCCTAGACCCCACGACCACGTAAATAAGCCGCCGCGGGCGTATAGGGGCGACCTAGGAGAGGTCGGGGCCCCCTTTAGGGCGGCGTGGGCCTGCCTATATGCCTACCCTACTACTCCTGCTGCGCTGGCTGCGTTTTAGGTGGGCGGGGTGGTTATAGTGCTAGGCTGATGCTTTGTTACGTGCGGCTTCTGGTCAAGCCTGGCGGCCACCTGCTCCCTCTAGCGCCCCCCGTAGATGGGCATAGCGATAGCAGCGTACGCCAGGGCCTTCGGCCAGGGCCTCCCTATAGCGCTTCTAGCCTCTAAAGCCTCCTGGTGGCGCCTGTGTCGGGGTGCAGGGTAAGGCCTACCCTGAACCTACCCTGTACCATCTGGGGGCGGCGGCAAGGGCAAAAGAAATACGTGGGCTGGCTGCTGGCAGGCCTGGGGGCGCGCTGGTGCCGAGAAACCCGGCGCCGAGAGGGGGGGGTGGTGCGTTGTTGGAAATGTATGTTCGTGAGTCGATTTTTTGGATTTGCCATACAAATGAATTTTGCGGGAAATCAAAAGTGGCCAACGAGTGCCGGGTGGCGGGGGCGCCCCACCAGAGAGCTCGGAGGGTATGTGAGAGCGGGTGGCCAGTCGAGCAATCGGCCGGCCACAACACAACCGCAATCAAACAACTGTACCATATCTTGAAGACTTTCATTGCGTGGTCCCTTGAACAGGCTTGCAGGCTCCGGTCTCGCTAGCGAGGGATTCATAGTGTTGGTCGGCCCCCACGAAACCGGTCGCTCAGGCTTCACGGCGTACTGGGGATGCCCTGAAGGCGACGAATGCCCCGGCAATCGCCGCTGTAGGGATGGGTTCTGTGGATTACTGGCCTCTGGCGAGTTCTACCAT